>JAESQX010000189.1 GCA_016764875.1 Gammaproteobacteria bacterium | reverse complement strand
TACTCGATATTGAGGATTTGCATTTCCATGACTTGCGTCATGAAGCAACAAGCCGATTGTTCGAAGCTGGGCTCACCATAGAAAGAGTCGCACTCGTTACCGGACATAAGGACTGGAAAATGCTGCGTCGATACACACACTTGAAACCCGAGGATCTCCATAAGTTTCAAACGAAACATCAACCAACAGAAGCTGAACATTTTCTCTGGTTGGTTGAGAACTGATAAATCTCACGCTGGTATAATTCAAAACATTGATCGTGTCTGTCGCTTGTAAGCCCAAATATGTTCATAAATATCAGCGAGATGCTCTGCCTTGTTTTTTGTAAAACCTCTTTCCATCAAGAGAGATCTTAAAACTTCCATTGGTAACTTTTGGCGGCTGTTTCGAATAAATTCGTAATACCAGCCCCAATCCAGCGTATGAAGTGAATCATGGTTGGCAGCCACACAAAACCGATCAAGGAGTTTCAATGTGTTTTCTGACGGTTTGGGGCCCCATTGAGCGCTCCGTATCCTAAGTCGATAACGGTTTCCATATTTTCGATTATATGCCGTCAGGGCAGAGCCAAATATATGTTTTGCAGATGCGATATAGGCATCTCGCGTTGGTGGATCAGGATCCCATCGCGCCGCTCTCATCTCAACAATTACTCGACCTTTAAAATCAGGCCGCTTGATAAGTTGCCCACCTAAATCAGTATGCAAAGTTGTGCCGTTATATCGAAAATTGATGATATCCCATTCTGAATTTGTCAAACAACCGAAGTGTTTTTCAATGCCAAATGAATCTGATTTGCAACAGAGGTCCACCATACGATTCATAAAAACTCTAGAATCATCTGAAATTGAAATGTCAATTTCAGGGAGAATTTCCACTACTGATATTGGATCATTTGGCAAGCTATTCATGGCATTCAATCATATGCGATATTTTGTGTTACTCAAAATCTTCGAAAAGATCCGGGGTATCCTTGTCCCTGTTACGTGACAACCCTTCCCCAAATCGAAAACAGGGATGCCTCACTTTGGACATTCCCTTGGCACCTTCATCTTGGCACCTTCATAATGGACCCACCCCCCATTTGGCATAGGAACTGTTTTGATGTTCGCACCGCAAAAGGGACACGAATGAGACCTGCTTCTGCTTTTTTCTCAGGGCCATCGTACCATATCAAGCACTCCCGAACCTGGACGATACGACCGGACCTCGTCCGTCGGCTATGGAGTTTTCGTCTTATCTAGCGACCAGCCATATCTTCTCCTTCGAGAACTTTGCGCGCCTTTTCTTCGACCCGATCCTAAAAGTATATACTGAAGATGGAATATGAGGAATAACATTACATAACTTAACCATTAAAGGATGCTGGTGAGGCAATAACAAAAATGATATGTGTTCACCACACCAAAAAGAACAAAAAAAGAACAAAAATAAGTTTACATTGCCCGTTCTGGGAGGCATTATGGCAAAATGTCAAATTATGCCCTAGAGGACCAATGAATGCTGGATATGAATTTCAAAGAGCTTCGTGAGCACAACGCCATGTCTGTGGAGGAAGCCGCTCATTTGATGGGTGTTACCATCAAAACGATCTACAGATGGGAAAAAGGCGAAATTCAACCAAAAGCACATTGTTTGGAAATTCTGAGAAACAGATTGGCTTTTCAGCAAGGTCATAAAAATCCCAAACCCGAATTTACCTTCATTGATCTGTTTGCAGGCATTGGTGGCATCCGAAAAGGCTTTGAAGATGTTGGTGGAAAATGCATTTTTACCAGCGAATGGGATGATTATGCGCAACGTACTTACCGTGCAAATTTTCATGACGATCACCACATCGTTGGCGACATTACAAAAATCAGTTCGGAAAGTATTCCCAAGCATGACGTATTACTTGCCGGCTTCCCTTGTCAGCCATTCAGCATTGCCGGTGTTTCCAAAAAGAATGCACTGGGCAGAGCACATGGTTTTGAGGACAAAACGCAAGGAACCCTGTTCTTTGATGTATTACGGATCATTAAGCATCATAGACCCAAAGCGTTCTTGCTCGAAAATGTAAAAAATCTGAAGAGTCATAACAAGGGAGATACATTTGCTACTATTATTGGATCTCTGAAAGCCGCAGGGTATACTCTGAGCATTCGCGTTATTGATGGTAAAGGTTATGTTCCCCAGCACCGTGAACGCATCTTCATTGTCGGTTTTCTGAAAAAATGTGATTTTGATTTCGATACGCTGGCATTTCCCAACGCACAAAAAGGTCCAATTCTTAAATCAATTCTCCATGATGAAACAGAGGAGCCAGAAGAACATTATACCTTGCCGACACGCGGGAGAGGAATGAATGTTGCTTCGGAGATTAACAGCAAATATACACTGAGCGACAAACTTTGGGCTTATCTTCAGGCGTATGCTGCCAAACACAAAGCTGCGGGCAACGGATTTGGCTATGGTCTGAATGGCCCACAAGACAAGGCCCGCACCCTGTCTGCACGTTACTATAAAGATGGCAGTGAAATCCTAATCAAACAGGATGGCAAAAACCCGCGCCGTCTAACTCCCCGGGAATGTGCCCGTTTAATGGGATATGATACAGGGCGCAAACCCGAGATGATCATTCCAGTCTCTGACACCCGTGCCTATAAGCAATTCGGCAATTCTGTAGTGGTCCCCGTTGTTGCCGAAATTGCCCGCTATATGAAACCTTATATCGTTGCTGCAATTGAAAAAGAGGAAGATGCATCTATGGTTGTGGCAGCTGAATAGTCGAGGATTTCGGTTTTGGATATCGTTAGCCAGAAAAAGCGCAGCAAAATGATGTCAGGTATCCAAGGCAAGGATACCAAGCCTGAATTAATTGTCAGAAAAGGGTTGTTTGGACGCGGTTTTCGTTACCGGTTGCATGAGAAACAGCTCCCAGGAAAGCCTGATCTCGTTTTCCCCAAATATAAAACAGTCATTCATGTAAACGGTTGTTTCTGGCATGGCCATGATTGCAAATTATTCAAATGGCCAAAAAGCAACCCGGCATTCTGGAAGAAAAAAATCAATGGTACTATTGAACGTGATAAACGAAATCACGAAAAGTTAACCAAAGCTGGTTGGCGGTCCCTTACCATTTGGGAATGCGCTCTAAAGAATAAAAACAGTGCGGAAATAAACCGGGAAATTGATAAACTCGCTGAATCGTTGTTGAGTAGATAACGTCTGGTGTGAAAGTTATAAAAAGGCCCTATTGAATGACAGAGATTATAGGTACTTATGACAGTGCCAGCGCGAAAGATATTACACTTAAAAAGGTCCTGTCATTACTCTCAAATCTGGGAGCAACCAAAGTTTTTATCAAGAAACTGGCTCCAAATGACAACAGCAAAAACCAGCCCTATTTTGGCGCGCATTTAACAGATTTGCCCTTTATCCCTTCTGGTGAACTTTTTCCTTCATTATCCAAATCCGAAAAAACTTCAGACCCCAAGCGTAAAATTAAATACTTTTCTTTTCTGAAGTTTTCGTGGTTCGACGCAGATGGTTATGTCCATGAAGCTCCTCACGCAAAACTAATTTATTATCCTCAATATCCCGAAGTCCGGTTTTCCGGCTTCCTAAAAGGCTCAAAGGTTAAGGCCGGTCGCTGGATGAACCCAAAAAAAGAAGGCAGAAGTGAAGGTCGCTGGCTCATCCTCGGCATATGCCCTGACGAAAGGATATATGCCTACCTAGTCACGCCAGTATGCAATCTTTCAGCAGAACTGGGTGCTTTTAATATCACTGAGGTCAACAATGTTTTCGGACAACTGGATGCTGCAGGATCCACTTCAATAAAGTCTTCAAAAGAGACAATTATTGCAAAATTGCTGGAGATCCATCAAATGGGAGCAATACCGGGTCAACGATTGAATGCTGCCTTGGAGCTTATTCCCTATAATGCCCAGAATGGAGGAGGTTATACGCTAGAAGCCCAACTGGGCATCGCACCAAATGGATTTGCTGAACCTGATTATCTGGGCTGGGAGGTTAAACAATTTGGTGTCTCACGTTTTCCTGCGATTGGAGCCAAACCAACTACACTGATGACTCCTGAACCCAACGGAGGGTTCTACAAAAAACAGGGGGCAACAGATTTTGTTCGGCTATATGGATACAAGGACAAATCAGGCAAGCCAGACAGATTAAATTTTGGCGGCCGACACATTTCAGGTGTACCTCATAAACTTACCGAGCTAACTCTGAAACTTGTTGGTTTTGACCCTGAAGGAAGTAAAATAACAAACGCTGAAGGATTTATCGGACTTTATGACAAGTCAGAAAATATTGCCGCAAGCTGGAGTTTCGCTAAATTGATGGACCATTGGAAGCGTAAACATTCTCAAGCTGTTTATGTTCCCTGTACAAAACAAATGAACCTGCAATCAGGTACTCCGGAATATCATTTCGGCAAGAACATCGAACTCGGGGTTGGAACAGATTTGGAATTATTTCTTGGGTGCATGCATTCGGGAACAGTTTACTACGACCCAGGCATAAAACTGGAACATGCTTCCTCGGCTTCCCCCAAGTTAAAACGTCGAAACCAGTTTAGAGTTGCTCATAAAAAATTGCAGAAACTTTACAAGAATTTTGAATTTGTCGACATTTCTCAATAGTCATAACTGATAAGTTAACTTAAAAATGAGGACAACTTTGCGAGCACATCAGTGTGTTGTAACTTTAATAAGGACTTGCCATTAAGATCATATCTCTCTTTACTGTCCGAAAATAGCTTTATTGGGGGGCACATGAACTTTTGTGGAGTTGTTGGTCACGTTTGGAATAAAATTCAGGGATATGCATTAATTTTGATTAAGTATTTGGAGATATTGGTTGCTTGGATTGGCCATTTTATTCAATCTAATCCGTGGCCCTCTGTTGTTCTATTGTTTGGCTTCTCCTTGTTAACTGTTCCCTGGATTAGATTTGCCGCGAAAAATATCGCTATTTCTATCGGGATAAAAAAAATTACATTTAGTGAGGTCGAGATTGAATTCGGGGAATACGACAGACAAGTACTAGTTCAATCAATCGATGAATCACTACACTTAATTTCAATTTACAGAAAAAAAATTGATAGTAAGATAAAAAAGCTTGTGCAGGCAGAAGGATTGGAATCTGCCTTTGAGGATGCTGTTAAGAAGATACTAAAAAAAGTCTGCAACAATGAATTTGGAGATGACAGCCTTCGAGCAACCCTCCATATACAGGATTATATTTTTGCTGAATTACTCTATCAAGTTACAAATTATTTTCCAGTCGGCAAAGGCGCTTACCGCCGCTTCTCTCTAAGGCGTGGAATTATTGGGCGGGTTTGGCGTTCTGGTCACCCAGCGAGTGCAGGTTACTTAACAGATCGAACGAAACTAACAGCGAAACGAACCGAACAACAAAATATTCATAGAATTTGCCTTGCGTGGGGTATAACAACACAAGAAGCCTTAGAGTTCCGCACTAAACCTTCTTATTGTTGCGTGCCAATATTCGTTAACCATCGGTTGGTCGGGCTATTTTATATGGATAGCAAGAAATTCAATTTTGGATGGAATGAAAAGTTGCCAAAATCTCGCCAAATCAAGAAATTGAACGATCTTGAAATATTTTGCCAAAAAGCAATTGAGGAAGCAGGAGTTTCTGCTATTTTGGAAAATATCGAACGTGAAATGGCAAAATTTGCCCCCCGCACCCAATTGGATGTTTGAGCTAAATATATGACGATTAACAAGTATGGCATTCTTGCTGCTGAGTATTATGACCCTATTCTCCACCCAACCTGTGCAAACTTCAGATCGCTCAGTATCAAAGGCATTGAATCCACTATTTGCTGTTTAGGGCAAGAATTTCAGAATTGCCTAGAAGTTGGCGCAGGTAAGTCAGTCATGGCTGAACTCCGATCGACGGGCCTTACCTCAATTAACCACCTTACAATCTCTGATGAGTCCGCTGAGATGTTAGCCTATTCTCATAGCTTATCAGAGTACTATGAATCGAAGATTATTCTTGATGCTCTAAACAGTGATGGACATTCAAATGGTGATATCAAAAATTATGACTTGATTGTTTGTTCTCTGGGAGATCCTTATAACACTGCTTCATTCTGGAAAGGGATGGGGAAATTACTAAACAATAATGGAATAGTAATATTCACCACACCTTCATACGAATGGGCTGAATCGTTCAGAACGGATACGCAGAGCGAACGTACCAAGGAAGCTGACTTTGTCGATGAGAATGGTGAGCTAGTATCCGTTCCATCTTATATACATAGGGCAGATAAACAATTTGACATCTTCAGAAACTATGGTTTTGAAATATCTATCCGAACGGATTTATACAGCCATTGTATTGAAAAAGAAAACCTATCCAAGAAGTTAGAAAAGGCTATTTTTAAAAACGTTTCACTTTTGACTTTGTACTGCCTAAAACTAAATCAGTCCTAGTTTGAACCAGTCGAGTTAAATATCGCGCCGGTTCCAAAATAAAAGCGCGCCCCCTTCCTCATCGAATAGCGCTGCTTTAATCGGCTTGGGAAAACTCGGGTCATCCAGCAGCACGCTCAAATAGTCTTTCGGTTCATCACCTTTCGTCTGAGCATTCCATGCGGCTCCCAATTCAGCCTGCCCGGCATAAATC
>JAESQX010000188.1 GCA_016764875.1 Gammaproteobacteria bacterium | reverse complement strand
TGAGTTCGTCTGGCAGCAACAATACTGCTTCAATATCCGTTCGCGTAGTATCTGCTTTCGCAAGATAGCGACTATATGCATCTAATTCACCCGTACATTCATCTGCGATGGCAATGAGCTTATTTACAGGGCCTTTCAAATTACTAGGGTCAGGAAGATCCTGTTGAGGAAATGATATGCCACGCAAGGAAGAACTGGCTGGATGATACTCAATCTTTAATCGTGTTTTATTGGGTTTGACAATAATACCATCCCCATATTTTTTGCTATAAAGACGTGTAAACATCTGACTAAATTCAAACACACAGCGCCGTGCCGGTTTCTTTAGATTATAATCCGGATAAAACCGAATCCATGCCAATGCCAGTTCAGCGGGAACTGGTTTTCCATCGCTTACTGTAGTGGCAAGTCGATGTTTAAATAATAAGGAATCCCGTTTCGGGCTTTTTTCCAGTTCCGGATGTGATACTACGTGAGGCCGTAGTAGGCACATAATTTCCAATAGACGTGTGGCATAATTTGAAAATGAACGACTACTGCCGTAAATGCCTTTTAATCGTAGTATCTCGTCAAAAAGGGATTTAAATTCTGTGTCATGTACTGTCTGATTTATCGAATCAACAGTAACGCGCCTCTCGAGGCCATAGAAATAAATAAACACATAACCCAAGGGTGTCTCTGGATCAGTTCTCTTGCCGGATAACCAGTTGAGGAAAGCACCACGTCCTTCAGGTGTAAGTGAGATAAATTTAGGCCAATAGCCTAAACTTTCATCTTCAAAACTGGACGGCTTATTCTCAACCTTTAGCGAATCGTCAACCAGTGATGCTTCAGTTCCATATCCGTCTAATGAATTGAGCTTTCCACCAAAATAAAAGTTACCGCTGGAAAATATTTGTCCCTTTATGGTGATGGATTCACCGGATTTTATCCATTCCCCCGGTGTTTTATTTTTGCTTTTTTCTTCATTGTAACCATAAGAAATATTGAAGGTAGCCAGATCGCCGTCATCAAAATTACCGTTCGTGACTACCCGATTTCTAGTGGTCATGGTTACACGAATTTCATTTGCGGAACTTTGCTTATCATTTTTATGAACTTGCTGTTTTGAGGGTTTTGCCATTGCTTTGATGGCGTAGTACAAAATTATTGCACCTCCTATTAATAGCCAGAACTCCATATTTACCTCAATCGTTATTTTTTACGTTACAGTTAACTGTTACCACCAACAAATAAGACCTCATCGTTCTTCAGGATGGCTTGTGACTTTTCTTGTTCTCTTCGATCCATTGCTCAATATCTTCCTTCTTAAACCGCCAACTACCGCCTACTTTAAAGCCTGGCAGCTTACCCTTAGCTGCCAAGCGATAGGCCGTCTTCTCAGCCAGTTTTAGGTACTCAGCGACCTCTTTCAAAGTCAAAATTTCGTCATTCATAGCGTAATCCAATGAACAGCCTAAGTGAGAGAATAGGGCAAAATGGAGGAATCTACAATAAGCTTATAACTTGGGGGTTTTTATGCCTCATACTGCACTAAAAGAGAACTTTAATCGGATGGAAGCGATAGATAATTGAATGAAAATTAGAAAATTGTTTATCTAATGCACAGTTCAGCTATACCAGAAACATTCTCAAGAGCCGCATCAAAATCAATGCGGTTTTCATCATCAGCATAAGACACTTCATCAACAAATTGCTGATATTCTTGGGAATACATGCCATCACTTCCGAATATGGCTAGCGCTTTTTTAGCTGCATCGGACAAGCCCATATCAACATTTCTACTTGGTCTTTCTTGATCCGCAGCAAAAGAAGATATTGCCGTTTGCGTAAACAGCTCCTGATTTTCATGAATAATAATACGCAATGCACAGAGATCATGTAGATGTCGGATCATGGAGGGGTCGTCTTTTTCATCTGCCCTATCCCGCTTGAGAACGCGCCAAATCAAGCCACTCAATTTATCTGCGGCAATTTCAACAGGGGACAAGCACAGAATATTAGTTTCAGCATTTTCCCCTTTATATTCTGCAACAAAAGATATGATGTCTTTAATGTCAGACCCAAGTCGAGGCTGCGTATAGCTGAACTCCACCTGCAAATCTGCACGTTGTAGTGGTACGGTGAAATTGGCCATCTAATTAGAGGTGTTATTATGCACCTCATACAATTAGGTGACACTATGATACGCAAGAGAAGACCGAACTTCAGCCCGGAGTTTAAGCTGGAATCAGCCCAGTTAGTTGTTGATCAGAATTACTCCGTTCGACAAGCCGCCGAAGCGGTCAATGTAAGTGCTTCATCGATGGACAAATGGGCAAGACAATTACGCCAGGAGCGCAGTGGGATATCAACAATGCCCAATGCCTTAACCCCGGATCAACGCAAGATCCAAGAGCTGGAAAGGCGTATTAAACGGATTGAGACGGAGAAAGAAATTCTAAAAAAGGCTACCGCTCTCTTGATGTCGGACTCGCTGAGCAATTTGCGATAATCCAAAAGCTGAAAGAGAGCTATAACTCAGTGCAGTTATGCAGGGTCTTTGAAGTTCATCGCAGTAGCTACAAATATTGGGCTAAGCGTTCACGTAAAGTTGATTCGGGAAAGCTTCAAGAGATGACGATTGTTAAAGCTATCCACAGGGAAAGTAATGGCTCTGCAGGGGCTAGAACAATTGCTTCAATTTCCTCTGCCAGAGGTCATGCACTAAGCCGTTATCGCGCCACAGGCCTTATGAAACGCCTGGGTCTAGTAAGTTGCCAGCTGCCGAAGCATGGGTACAGAAAAGCAACTCAAGAACATGTGGAGATAGAGAATCATTTAAATCGAGAATTTGCAGTCACTGAACTCAATCAGGTTTGGTGTGGTGATGTCACGTATATTTGGGCCGGAAACCGCTGGTCTTATCTGGCGGTTGTGATGGATTTATGTTCTCGCAAGCCTGTGGGCTGGGCAACATCCTATTCCCCCAATAGCGAGTTAACAGGCAAAGCCTTAAACATGGCCTTTGAAACAAGAGGAAGGCCCCACAATGTGATGTTTCATTCTGATCAAGGTTGTCACTATACGAGCAGGCAATATCGTCA
>JAESQX010000187.1 GCA_016764875.1 Gammaproteobacteria bacterium | reverse complement strand
CTCGCGATGCACAATACAAGGTCATTGATACCTGCCGCGAATTGGGAATCGGCTTCGTGCCTTTCAGTCCTCTTGGCCGGGCATTCCTGACTGGGAAAATCAGCGACATGCAACGCCTGGAGGAAGATGATATGCGTCAATCCATGCCGCGCTTTGTAGGCGAGAACTTTACTCATAACAGGGCAATGGTAAATCAGCTGGAGAATATAGCCACCCGCAACAGCTGCACCGCGGCACAATTATCGCTGGCATGGTTGCTGGCGCAGGATGAGAATTTTGTTCCAATTCCCGGAACCAAGCACGTAAAGTACGTGGAAGAAAATGCCGCTGCCGCTGAATTGAAAATCAGCGATGATGATCTGCAACTTGCCGGGTCTATTTTTGCCAACAACGCTGTGCGCGGTGAACGTTATGCGCAATCCCAGATGATCTCACTGGACCCTGATGAATGAGGCAGGTGAACTTTTTCATACAATGTGGGTGTGTCCATCAGTTAAATAATGGATCCCCCGGATCAACTCACACGAGACTCTTTAAGCTTTAAGATCCCTATTTGTCAGTCCTAATAGCGGGAAAATAGAATGGCAGACGATACGCCAACTCTACGTCGATCTTTATCTCTGCCCCTGGTGACATTTTTTGGCCTGGGCAACATCCTCGGTGCCGGGATCTATGTGCTGGTGGGAAAGGTAGCTGGTGAAGCCGGCTACCAGACTCCCGTTGCATTCATGATTGCGTCGGTAATAGCCGCTCTCACGGCTTTCACTTTCGCCGAGCTCTCTTCCCGCTATCCCGTCAGTGCCGGCGAATCCGTTTACGTGTTTGAGGGTTTTGGCAAACGACAACTATCCATCCTGGTGGGCTTGCTGATCATCATGACCGGCGTGGTATCTGCATCAACTATCGCCCGCGGCTTTGTTGGTTATCTCGACGTATTTGTTGAACTTCCCCACTGGCTAGTCATTGTGACACTGCTGGCGATACTTGGATTGATCGCCGCCTGGGGCATCATGGAATCAGTGCGTACCGCGGCCGCTTTTACCGTGTTGGAAGTGGGGGGATTACTTATGCTGCTCTACGTATCGGCTCCCTACTTTACACAGTTACCGCAACGACTAACGGAATTTACTCCCAGCTTTGACCTGGCCGTGTGGCCGGGCATCTTCACCGGCACTTTTCTGGCTTTCTATGCCTTTGTAGGGTTTGAAGACATGGTAAATGTGGCAGAGGAAGTGAAAAACCCCCAGCGTAATCTGCCCAGGGGAATTCTAATAGCACTGTTCATTTCATCATTTCTTTATATCGCTATTGCCTTCGCTGTATTGCTGGTACTTACGCCCCAGCAACTTGCTCAATCCGACGCGCCTCTGGCCTCTGTCTACCAGGCAATCACCGGGGCCCCTCCCCTGGCTATTTCCCTTATCGCCATGTTTGCCGTGGTTAACGGGGCCCTGATTCAGATCATCATGGCTTCGAGAGTTTGTTACGGAATGGCCAACCAGAACTGGTTGCCTAGTTTTTTCAGTCGTGTCTCCAGCCGTACTCGCACTCCCGTCAATGCCACCGCAGTGATCACCTGCGCCGTGGCTATAATGGCTTTGTGGTTGCCTATAGAAAGCCTGGCACGTGCCACCAGTTTTTTCCTGCTGATTATTTTTTCCCTGGTTAACCTGTCGCTCTGGCGTATCAAGTTAAGAAAGACAAACGTCGCTGACAGCGTATTCGAAGTCCCTCTATGGGTTCCCATTGCCGGCTTCGCTGCCGCAATATTTCTGTTGCTGTCTGAGGTAATTTCCCAGCTGGGCAATCTCTGAAATCAAATCTGATGTGCAAGGAATTATAGACAGCGCCGGGAAAGTGTATCGACTGGAATCATGAACTTGTCTTTGTACGTCCTCCCAATCATCTGTTCAGATTTTATTATGACTGGCCAGGATCAAACAATTTAATATTTTCCAGCCCCCTGCCACTGTCAACCATCGCTGCGAAATCATCCGCCAGCCTCTGACTTTCCTTTAGAACTGTCTGCCAGTAACCCACACGTTGAGAGTACTCCAGCTTCTCAAAATCCTTCCGGTCAGGAATTTTTTTATAGGGCAGGCTGTCAACGAATCCCCGGGAGGGAACCACCAGCAGGACGTTATCGTAATATCTCTTGTCAACCTTGCGCCAGAGCAGGTGCTTGTCAAACCAGCCTGGTATGACCCGGGGATAAAAATGAGGGTATAGCACAAGTCCATCGCTGCCATGAAATGGCACATCAAGATGATAGTCCGTGATTCCTCCATCCAGATAAAGCCCTGCTGATGCTCCTGCAATATTTCGTTCACCCTCCAGTACCAGAGGGATGGAACCACTGGCAATAAGCACATCATAGACATTTTCCTCGGAGAGCTTTGCATCCACTGTGCGAATATCCTTGAGACCAGCCAACTCACAGGGATGCTCATGATTGTTAAAGACAACCCGTTCAAAATAAAGTGACAGAAGCCTGCGGTTTATCAGGTTTGATGCCGCTGCCAGTGCCAGAGCGGTGCCCAGAAATATTTTGCTGTTAACGTTTAACAACCCGCGGCAACGATCCGTAATGATATGTTGTTTTATGATTTTATTTTCCACCAGTTCTCGCCCGCCATCGGGCCCGAGAACTTTGTGTAACATGTCCCTGGCTTTGTCGGTGATTTCCTTTGGCGTGGGCTTCGCTGAGTAATGCTCCGTGCTATAGAGTTTCGCCAACCTGTCTATAGCCCCAACCGGGTCAGAGGTGCCAAGACAACTCAAGCGCCAGGCTCCCGCCGAGGAACCCAGGGTTGCCAGAGTATCCTCACGATCTGCAAAAAACTCACCGAACAGGTAACGATCAAGCCCGTAAAGAACAAACCATTTTGGTCCACCTGAAGCGCCGGCCATCACTTTGAACTGTTTCGAACTCAGCCCCTCGGCCTGAATCTTTTTCAGCGCTTTTGGTCCAGCGTAGAGTGACAGGGACGACATGACTGGCATGATATACTCACAACTTTTAAGGTGCCAGAGGGTCTGCGCTGAACCAATAGTTCTAATGCCAAATATCAGCCCCCACCTTCGTGATCGTAAGTCTCTGCTGTTCCTGCTGGCTATAGGAAACGCCATCGCATTCTCTACCTGGCAGGTACTGCTGAACAACTACGTCGTCGAGCGCGCCGCATTTACCGGCGAAGAAATAGGCACCCTGCAAAGCCTCAGGGAAATTCCTGGTTTTCTGGCTTTTACCGCCGTCTGGGTATTGTTATTTGTGCGCCAGCAAAACTTCGCCATCCTTTCTCTCATTACCCTGGGCATTGGTACGGCTATTACGGCTTTCTTTCCCCAGGCCCTGTGGCTTTATTTTGCCACTGTGCTGATGTCCATCGGCTTTCACTACCTGGAGACAATGCATAACTCCCTGAGCCTGCAATGGTTGAGCAAAGCTGAAGCGCCCCATGTGATGGGTCAGATTCTCAGCGCCCGCAGCTTTGCCAGTCTGGTGATTCTTGGTTGTCTGTATCTGTACTTTATATTTTTTGAAGCCAACTATGGATTGATCTACCTGATTGCTGGCGGTACGTGTGTTGCAATAGGAATTTTCTGCTGGATTTCTATTCCTCACTTTGAAGACAGTGTGATCCAAAAGAAAGGGCTGATCCTGCGTAAGAAATACTGGCTGTATTATGCCCTGACTTTTTTATCCGGTGCCCGACGACAGATTTTCGTGGTATTTGCTGGATTTCTGCTGGTAGAAAAGTTCCACTTCCCCATCGAGAACGTCGTCCTGTTAACCCTGGTTAATGCCGCCTTGACCACCTGGCTGGCACCCAAGATTGGCAAACTGATTTCCATCATAGGAGAACGGCGCGCCCTGAGCCTTGAATATATTGGTTTGATAATTATTTTTACCAGCTATGCTTTTGTCTCCTCCGTGACAATTGCAGTAATGCTATACCTGCTCGACCATCTATTTTTCGCTATGGCGATTGCAGTCAAGACCTATTTCCAGAAGATCGCCGATCCAATGGATATCGCCGCCACGTCCGGGATCAGCTTCACCATTAATCACATCGCTGCCGTGGTTTTACCCGTATTGCTGGGGCTGTTATGGGTTGTAAATCATAGCGCTGTTTTCTTGATCGGCGCCGGAATTGCTTGCAGTTCCCTGGCATTAGCCCAGTTAATTCCCGATCACCCGATGCCCGGGATGGAAACCCGAACACTCGCCAATCAGTCTTGAGGTGATCTTTCGCTAACTCTACACAAGAGTGTATCAGTCCTAATTGTTTCATATTGTAAGGGCTGGTCGGTTTTGCTTGCCCTCAGCTTTAAAAACGTCTATTTTCCGTGGTTGGTTGAAACAGGGCTGAGAATAACAAGATTACCTGAACCGGGTTTACACAAACAAAACCTGTTCTGCGAAAGCAACATCTTCTTAGAAACTTATTCTGATCCCGCATTTATTGAATATTACTAGTTAGGAGAGTTTTTATGGAGACCCTTGAATGGAACACTGAAATGATGGTGTCAGGAATTATCCTGGCCGTTACCTTTGTCGGGATATTTACCGAAGGGGTGCACGGTTTTCATCGAGCCAAATTTGCCCTCGCCGGCGCTGGCACCATGGTCATAGTTGGCCAGCTTTTCGGATTTTACAGCCCTGAACTGGCTATTGAAGCTATCGACTGGAACGTGGTGTTCCTGCTGGGAGCAATGATGACCATTGTCGCCATTATGATTCCCACTGGCGGGTTTCAGTATTTAGCCTTCACCATTGCCGACATGAGTCAGGGGCGATTATTTTTACTGATGGCGATGATGGGCACACTGGTTACAGTTCTCTCCCTGTTGCTGGACAACGTGACCACAGTAGTCATTTTTGGTCCTTTAATCATTCTCATTTGTCAGCCATTGAAGGTCAGTGCCATACCGTTCTTACTGGCCGCCGCACTGTTGTCAGATACCGGCGGTGTTGCCACACTGGTAGGTGATCCACCCAACCTGATGATCGGCTCAGCGGCTGGCATCGATTTCAACACCTTCGTGATTCACATGGGAGGCATTGTCTTCGTAGCCTGGATTGCCACTCTATTTTCTCTGCGGTACATATTTAAAGAAGAACTGGCTGTCAAGCCCACCATACCCGATTTTTCAGAGCGGGAAAAAATCTCGGATCCCCGAACCTGGAAAGCGGCCCTGGCTGTGCTGGCACTCATGGTAGTGGGTTTTGTTATGCACAATGCGTTGCATTGGGAACCCTGGTTCGTGGCGGGAATGGGCCTTACTATCCTCGTTTTCGTTGGCAAAGATGTAGACATGGATGACCATTTCGCTGACGTAGAGTTGACGTTACTGATTTTCTTCATGGCCCTGTTCATTATTGTGGGTGGTGTGGAACACAGCCAATTCCTGGAGTTCATTGGCTCGCTTATTATCCCATATGTGCAAGCAGACTTGCTGATGGCCACCCTCTTGTTGATGTGGGTAGCCGCCTTCCTTTCTGCAGCGATTGATAACATCCCCTTTACCGCCGCCATGATCCCCATCATTCTTGGCATGGAGACTCAGGGCATTAACGTGACTCCTCTGTGGTGGGCACTGGCTGCCGGTGTCGGCATGGGTGGTAACGGAACTCACCTGGGCTCCACCGCTAACGTGTTTATTGTGACCATTTCGGAAAAAATGGCCAAGGATGCGGGAGATCCGAGCCTGGCCATCACCCCCGGTCTGTGGTTCAGGAAAGGCTCTCCGGTGATGATACTGACCCTGACTATCTGTACCATTATCATGTACTTGTTCTTCCCGTTCTTCAGCGCTCCGCTGACATAGGAAATTCAGGAACAACAAGAAGGGACGGCCCATTACTGTCCCTTGGCTTGAAATCAAAAAGCGAACCTCAACCGGGGTTCGCTTTTTTTAGGCAACGCTATCCGGTTTTAAATAAAACAGAGTTCAATTGCCCAGCTACCCCCTCATTAACTCTTAATCCGATATCCGGGATGATTCGCGGCCTGTAGCGCAATCCTTAACAAAGCTTAACCGTTATTTAACCTGTTAATCATTGTTACCCGCCCCCACTCTCCCTAGCATGGCGTCATCCCTTATTCCGGAGATCAATACCCTGTTATGTCACTCGAAAAAACACTGTTCAGATTGGTAATACCAGCCGCCCTGATTTTCAATATGCACACGGCCCTGGCACAAAACCCGGAGCCCACGATTATCGAAGAAATATTGGTTTGGGGACGTGCCACTCAGTTAATCGGAACAGCAAATTCCGCCTCTCAGGGCGTCGTGGGCTACGACGATTTTTCCACCAGACCGCTCTCTCGAGTGGCGGAACTGGTTGAGGTCATCCCCGGCATGATTGCCACCCAACACAGCGGACCTGGCAAAGCCAACCAGTATTTCCTGCGTGGTATAAACCTTGATCATGGTTCGGATTTCTCCAACTCCTTCGATGGCATGCCCATTAATTTCCGTACCCATGCCCACGCCCAGGGTTACCTTGATTTGAATTTTATTATTCCGGAAATCATTGAACGGATTGATTACCGCAAAGGACCGTATTATGCCGATACCGGCGACTTTTCACTGGCTGGGTCCAATGCTTTCAAAACCTATGACGAGTTGGAAGAGGGCTTCTCCGAGCTGATTATGGGCAGTGACAATGAAATCCGCATTATCACCGCTGATTCGTTTGATTTTGCCGGTGGTGCTTTACTCTACGCCCTGGAGCACGAACAAACGGATGGCCCCTTCGTATTGGAGCAGGATGTAAGAAAATATAACGGCTTGCTGAAATACACCGGACAGATATTTGGCGTGCCATCGCAAATAACGGCCATGGCTTACTCCTCGCAGTGGACATCCACTAACCAGATACCCCAGCGAGCGGTCGATAGCGGTTTAATTTCCCGTTTCGGTTTTATAGACCCGGATCTTGGCGGTGAGTCACAGCGTTATTCCGTGACTGGCACGTTCGGGTTTCGAGACTGGGATCTCAATCTGTACGCCAGCCATTATTATATGAGTCTGATTAACAACCCCACCTATTTTCTGAATGATCCCGTCAACGGTGACGAATTTGAGCAGGAAGACGAACGCTGGGTTTTCGGTGGTTACCTCCGCAACGAATCAGAAACCGAAATACTTGGCGTCCCCACCACCCGTACCATGGGGGCAGATCTGCGTTATGACGATGTTAACAAGTTGAACCTGTTCAACACCATTGCCCAGCAGAGAGTTGGCAGTGTTCGCGAGGACACAGTGGAAGAACTCAGCCTGGATGCCTTTGCCCAGTGGGAAATGCGCTTTACCGAGCGGTTACGCGGCACCCTGGGCGTTCGCGTGGATTATTATACCTTTGATGTGCACGCCAAAACATCTGCCAATTCCGGTAGCGGCAGTGACTCACTGTGGCAGCCCAATTTAGCCCTGGCTATATACTCAGTGAAAACCTGGAACTTTATGCCAACTATGGTGAAGGGTTTCACTCCAACGATGTGCGTGCTGCCGTGACAACCGTGAACCCGGCTACCGGTTTACCGGCACAGTCGCAAGACGTCCTGGCGACAGGTAAAGGCAGCGAGCTGGGTTTCCGCTACGATAACCGCAACGGTTTCAATATGTCTGTGGCTGCCTTCGAACTGAAAATGGATTCGGAGCTGGTATTTGTGGGCGATGCCGGCACCACCGAGCCCAGCGATGCAACTCGCCGTAACGGTGTGGAAGTGGCCGCTTTCTGGGAAGCCCGTAACGGGCTGGTATTCGATCTGACCGCCGCGAAAACCGATGGCCACTTTCTGGGCCGGCCCTCTGGCGCGGACAGTATCACCGATGCCCACGAACTGGTTGCCGGTGCCGGTGTTACCCTGGTGAGAAATCGTCTCACCGCCAGCCTGCGGTTGCGCTATTTCAGTGATGCAGCGCTGACCGAAGATGAGTCCGTACGCAAGGATGACTCCAGCATAGTCAACCTGGGAGTCAGCTACGATTTTAACAATTGGGAGTTGGGCATAGATGTACTGAATCTGCTGGACGCCGAAGACGACGATATCGCCTACTTCTTCGAATCACGGCTACCGGGCGAAGCCGCCGGCATCGAGGATATTCATTTTCATCCATCAAACCCAAGAACCGTGCGTGCTACATTGAAACTCAAGTTCTGATTATAATGAGCACATGGCACTTCAGATTCCCACCATTGACCTTGATTCCGGATGGCAACATCCGGATGTCGTTAAATCCATAAAGTCAGCCTGTGAGAACTGGGGCTTCTTCCAGATTATGGGCCACCAGATCGATCCGGTGCTACGTCGTGAACTGTTCCAGGTGACTAGGCAGTTCTTTCAGCTTTCAGCTACGCAAAAACAGCTTTTATGCCGAACTGGCACTAATTTTTGGGGCTTCTACGATCACGAACTAACCAAAAACCAGCGGGATCAAAAAGAAATCTTCGACATAGATGCTAATTTAACAACCCATGCCAGCGGAACAACGGACATGCCTGTACCCTGGCCTGAACAGATTTCTCAATTCAAACCGCTGATGACGCATTGGATGACATGCTGCGAAACACTAAGCCAGCAGCTGTTAAGCAGCATTTGTCTGGCGCTGGAACAATCACCGGACAGCCTCAGTCCCGAGTTCGGCAAACAGCACAGCAGTTTCCTGCGGCTGAATTATTATCCCCTGAGCCCCCAGCCCACCACATCAGAGCGCGGCCCGCTGGGAATAAACCGCCATAGTGATGCCGGTGCATTGACAGTGTTGGCCCAGGATGATGTCCCCGCTCTTCAAGTGCGTAAGGGACGAACATGGCATACAGTAATGCCCCTGGCCAACGCCTTTATTATCAATGTAGGTGACATGATGCAGGTATGGAGTAATGACCGTTTCGTTGCCGCCGAACACAGAGTACTAAGCAGCAGCGACCGCGTACGTTACAGTGCACCCTATTTTTACAATCCGTCATACCAAGCCATAGTGAAGCCACTGACTGGATCCAACGAAGGCCCGGTATTCAGGCCTGTTCCCTGGGGTGAATTTCGCCAGGGCAGAGCGTCCGGGGATTATGCGGATCAAGGGGAGGAGATTCAGATCGCTAGGTATCGGATTCAGGACAGCTAATATTGCAATTCGATACTTGTGCTGTGGTAAAAGTAGGGCTATGGTGTGGTAATAGTAGTAGCTATCTTGGGGTCTATGTCTAAAGCTAAACACAATTTATTCATGTCGCTGTTCCTGTTGCTGATAATGTTCGCCAACAGCAGTTATGCATTGGAAAACATTACCCACAACACCCATGACCACGGCAGTAACGACGGTTCTTCTTTTATGGTCTCGCCGGAACAGACCGGTTCTACCTGTAACCATCAACGAACACCTCTCGCTCCCGGATTTGGTGATACGCCCGGCACCGCCGAGCAACATCATGACAGCAATGTGGGAGAAGATTGTGTCTGTGATGAAATCAGTGGTGCCAGCTCAATCGGTTTTGTTAATACCGGGCCGGCCAGTTTTGATCTTTCGTCGCTCAATCCGGTTCTGAACATCAATCTGTATCAATCTATCTCCCTGGATCTTATTCTCCTCCCCCCCACCGCCTGATAATTCCAAAAGGTCTTTACGACCTGTCAACCCTTTGTTGATGTATATAAATGGAGTACCACGGTGTCAGCACGAGCGATAGTCAGTTTAATAATGTTATACCTGCCCCTGTCTTGTTTTGGGGAGACGGTTTCCTATGATTTTGAAATTGATTCCCTGCAAGTCAATTTCACTGGTAAGACGGTTACCGGGTTAGCCATCAATGGGCAAATCCCCGCTCCCCGGATAGAAGCAAAGGTGGGTGATGTATTAAGAGCAACTTTTCACAACAAACTCAATACCATCACTTCGGTTCACTGGCACGGGATTCTGTTATCGGAAGATCAGGACGGTGTCCCCTACCTGAATACTCAGCCAATTCCACCGGGTGAATCTTTTACTTTTGAATTTCCCATTGTCCAATCGGGAACCTATTGGTACCACTCACACAACGACATTCAAATTCAGCGCGGAGTGTACGGTTCCCTGGTATTACGGGATCCTGACAAACCCGGCAGAGGGTTACAGGAAGAAACCCTGATAATGTCCGACTGGACAGATAACACGCCGGATCGTGTGTTGGCCAATCTGAAGAAAGATGACGACTACTATTCCTTCAAAAAGAACACGGTGCAGTCCTGGGACAGAGTACTGAAAAACGGCCCGGTGGCCATAAGCAACCGCCTGAATTCCTCAGCGACCCGAATGGGCCCTATGGACCTGGCGGATGTGGGTTACGATGTTTTCCTGCTCAACGGAGCTGTACAAAGCACCATCCCTTTGACATCCGGGGATCAGGATCAGGTATTGCTGCGACTGATAAACGGATCTACCTCCAGCTATTTTGATGTTGAATACGCTGGAGGCGCCATGACCATTATTGCAGCCGACGGGCTGGAGGTTGAGCCTATCCTGGTCAAGCGCCTGCGTATTTCGACAGCCGAAACCTACGACGTGCTGGTGCCGGTAGCCGCCGGGCAATCCCGTGAATTTCGCGCCACATCCTTCGATGGCAGCGGTTATGCCAGCAGTTTTATAGGCGAGGGCGACAAGGTTTATGCACCCGATATCCCTGAACCCAACCTGTTTCTGATGAGCCACTCGGACATGGAAATGGAAGGTAACATGGGTATGGATATGGGTGATGAGCACGACGGCAATATGAGTATGCCGATGCCCCGTGAAAACCATTCCGGCCAGCACCAGCAAGCCGCCCATGAAGGCCATGAAGATCTCCCCAGCCATACTGACCACGATACCCATACCGAGCATGGGCGCGACGGTATGGGCGAAGTCATCGAGCACATGACAGACTACCGCTATCTGGTGTCAAAAAAATCTACCGCCTTGCCCCCGGCACAAAACTGGCGTGAAGTGGAATTGACTCTCACCGGTAACATGGAACGCTATGTGTGGAGTTTCAATGGTAAAACCTTACGTGAGGAAAACCAGATTCTCATCGGCGCACGTGAAAACGTGCGCTTTCGTATAAGCAACACAACCATGATGCATCATCCCTTGCACCTGCACGGACATTTTTTTCGCGTGGTGAATCAGCACGGTGAGCGCAGCCCGCTCAAGCATACTGCCAACGTACCGCCTATGGGCAGCCTGGTAATTGAATTTAATGCCGATGATGAAAAGGACTGGCTATTTCATTGCCACAACCAATACCACATGAAGACCGGAATGAACCGGGTTGTAAGTTACCAGAGTTCTTCGCTGTTTGACCGTGCGATGGCTGCTGCCATTCTGCCCGGAGACCGGTGGTACAGTAGAACCGACGTGATGGCCAGTGCCGATTACTTTGATCTCGATTACAGCATCGCTGAGGATCGGAATGAATTTTCCCTGGAAGTGGATTCCGACTTTGACAATAATCATGAAGCCGTAGCCAAGTACAGCTACCACTTCGGCCGTTTCATGTCGGCGTTTGCCGGCGCCGAAGACAAAAAACATGATGGAGAAAGTGCCAGCAAGGCTATCGCCGGAATTCAATACACCCTGCCTATGCTTATTGGCAGTGAATGGAGAGTAGATGACGAGGGCGACTTTCGACTGGAGCTGGATTCTCAGCTACAATTCACTCGCAGGATCGGATTCGACTGGCGCTGGAATACCGATGAAGAATATCGGTACGGGTTGTTTTACAACATCAGTAAACGCTGGTCATTGAATCTTAACAAGGATTCAGTATACGGCGCCGGCGTGGGCATGAGTTTTCTGTTCTGAGTCGGCTAAGCAAAATCCCATGGTTGGCCGATTGTTAATCACCAATGAACAAGCATTTTTCGAGCCCATCTGCCCGGGCACTGAGCAACATTCCTAACACCATTACCGTTAGCCGGATTGTTATCGCCGCAATCTTCCCGTTTTGCCCGGAGTCCCTTCATTTCGCATTAATATTAACTGGCTTGGCAACAGAGTTTCTTGACGGGTTTCTTGCCAGACTTTTCAACTGGACCAGCTATCTGGGGCAGGTTCTTGACCCTATTGCAGACAAGCTGTTTGTACTATCTGTCAGCCTCACATGGGTGTGGCTTGGAAAACTGACTGTACTGCAATGGCTGTTGCTTGGGCTACGGGACTTTGGCGTTCTATTTATCTTTTTAACACTATTATTACTGGGTAAAGTTCGCTCGGTAAAATCAGTAAAAGCACGTTTCCCCAGCAAGCTTACCACCGCATTTCAGTACCTGGTGTTTATTATGGTGCTATTCGGCAATCTGGAATACCTGACACCTCTGGCAATAGTTACTGCCGCAATTGGCCTGGCGGCGACATTGCAATACATCTACTTGTTAAGAAATGTTTGACAAATCATATGACCAGGCATTCTTCAAAATAATTTTTTTGGTGAACAGATGATAGACCTGCTATTACAAGTAATCTGGTTTCTTATCCCTGCCGGAGTCGCGAACCTAGTTCCTCCCGTCTTCGCCAAATTGTTGCCTCGCTGGAATACTCCTATGGATTTCGGCCTGGAATTGCGAGGCAAACGACTACTGGGTTCCCACAAAACCATAAGAGGTCTGGTCACCGGAGTGCTCTGTGCTGCTTTGCTGCACTATCTTCAGACACGGCTTGCCATTCGCTGGTCCTGGGCGGAGGATCTGGCAATAGACCCGGTTTATTATCAATACTGGTGGATAGGTGCCTGGCTGGGGTTTCTGGCTCTGGTGGGAGATGCACTAAAAAGCCTGGTTAAGCGCCAGTTGCATATTGCTCCCGGTAAACCCTGGTTGCCCTGGGACAAGATTGACTGGATCATCGGCACCCTCGCCGGCTCCTGGTTCATTTTCCATTTCGAAATGCGTTTTGCAATCACTGCCATACTCTGCGGCTTGCTGCTGTCATTTGCTGGTAAAATAGTAGGCTACTGGCTCAATATCAATTCAAGCTGGATTTAGCGCCATATCGTTTGATTGTACTCAGTTTCCTCCCGGTATAAGTCATTAATCTGCCAGCAGATTCAGACCGTCACTGAAATAAGGTAAACTTGATTCATGTGCCGGGTATCACAACAATGATGAAAACTGCTGTAAGCACACCGATCGTAAAGCGGCTGGTGTTATTGGGTGGCGGGCACAGTCACCTCAGTGTGCTGATGCACCTGGCCAGAAAACCTCTGGACGGTCTGGAAATTGTTCTCATCACGCGGGATGTCCACACTCCCTATTCAGGTGCCCTGCCCGGTTTCATCGCCGGCATCTATGACCACGATGATATTCATATTGATCTGCGGCCGCTGGCACACATGGCCGGAGCAGTGTTGATTCAGGAAGAAATCAGTAATCTCGACCTGGAAAACAAACGTGTTATCTGTGCGAAGCGCCCCCCCATCAGGTTTGATATTCTCTCCCTTAATATCGGATCGCTACCGGATGCCACAAAAATTCCCGGTGCTACGGAATTTGCTATCGGAGTAAAGCCGATGGATGTGTTTCTGGCGCGCTGGGATGAAGTAAAGAATTCTGCCGTACAGGCCCTGAAGCGAGGTGAGTCGTACTCTATTGCCATTGTCGGCGGTGGACCGGCCAGCGTGGAACTGGCTTTTTCATCTCAGCACGCCATCAACTGGGCAGCGGGTATTAAGAAACACACAAGCTCGCGCCTGCAAATAAAGATTATCACCGCTGACAGCCAACTGATGAAATTTCACAATAAACGGGTAAAAGACTTTACCCGACGCGAACTGGAAAGCCGCGCCGTGGAACTGTATTTTGATCACCGGGTGGAAGCGTTTCAGGCCAACACTATAATCTGCGAAGGTCTGCAATCGATTTCTGCGGATACGATTTTTTATGCAACCGGGGCAAGTATCCCACAATGGCCGGCCCAGAGCGGGCTTGCTACCAACGACCAGGGATTTATTGCAGTAAACACATTTCTGCAGACCCTGAGTCATCCCTATGTGTTTGCCTGTGGAGATGCCGCATCCACTGAGGGCCATCCGCGACCGAAATCCGGAGTATACGCTGTGCGCCAGGGCATGCCTCTGGCAAAAAATATTATCCGCTTTGCCACCGGCAAGAAATTAAAGCCTTTTGTGCCGCAAAAAAATGCTCTCGCGCTGATTTATACCGGTGACAGGAAAGCTATTGCATCTAAAAACAAACGCTTCTTTAAAGGACGCTGGGTGTGGGCATGGAAGCACAAAATAGACATGGATTTCATGAAAAAATACCGGGAGTTACCCCCCGTAAAATCCACCCTTAAACTGGCAAGCGGCCTGGTGGACAAAGAAACCGAAGAAACATTGAAGCAGCATGCCATCCGCTGCGCCGGGTGCGGCGCCAAGGTAGGCAGCAGTATTTTAAACAATGTCATCAGCAACCTTGATACGGTGAAACACGATGACATAGTAGTCAGCGGCTCAGTGATCGAAGATGCTTCCCTCATCAAAATAAGTGCAAAGCGCACCCTGGTGCAGACAGTCGACTACTTTCGCGCCTTCATCAATGACCCGTGGTTGTTTGCCCGCATAGCCACCAATCATTGCCTTGGTGATATCTACGCCATGGGCGCTCAACCGCATTCGGCTCTGGCCATTGCCAGTGTTCCCTTTGCCGCACAGAAAATAATGCACGAAACCTTGAGCGAACTCATGGCCGGTTGTGTTGACGTGCTGAATGAACACGATACCGCGTTGGCTGGCGGGCATTCCAATGAAGCCCTGGAATTGGGTTTCGGATTAAATGTAAATGGCTTTGCCCGACCAGACCAACTACTCAGCAAGTCAGGCCTCATGGTGGGAGACGAACTGATACTCTGCAAACCCCTTGGCACCGGCACCTTGCTCGCCGCTGACATGCGCCTGAAAGCAAAAGGTCGCTGGATGCTCGCCGCCTTTGACCAAATGCTGATATCCAGCCGTGAAGCCGCAGAGTGTTTCCGGCAACACCAGGCCAATGCCTGTACTGATATAACCGGCTTCGGCCTCGCTGGCCATTTGCTGGAAATGATCAATCCGGACAACGCCGCCGTGGAGCTTAACCTGGGTTCCCTACCAGTGATGGACGGCGTGCTGGATTGCATTAGTCAGAAAATTTTCAGCTCTCTTCACAGCGACAATTCCCTTGCCATGAACTCCATTTATAACACCGAGGCATTTCGCAAGCAGCCCCGCTTTGAATTGCTGTTTGATCCACAAACCGCCGGAGGCCTGCTTGGCAGCGTTCCAGCAGAGCAGGTCCAGTCATGCCTTCAGACTCTAAAGGCAAACGGCTATGCTCAGGCCTGCAGTATCGGACGAGTCGTAGACAATAACGGCTCAAATGCGCAAATAGCCCTGATTTAAAGTGCCAAGCAGTAGCCTTTCGGGCTTGATTAGAGAGTAACTGGCTTCGAACCAGTTGGTCGGGAGTTCGAATCTCTCCGGGCGTGCCATTTTACGTAGCCTCCAGCCTAATCGATTTTTTCGATTGTCCCAAAGAATGGCATTTGTCCCAAAGAATGCTGTTTTTTAGATAGTTTTTCCATTTAACAAGTATCGAAAATCCTTGACTAAGGGGCCCTGATTCGCACGGTAAATTTAGGCCCGACCTACCGGGCAGCGCCCGGCTGGTAGGTAAATCGGGCCCATACGAATCTCCCCTTAGTAAAGGATTTTAGCTACTTGAATTCGACAGAATGATTGGATAAATGGATTTACTTAGCAGGTTTGATGAGTTCAGGTTTTCGACGGTAGATTTTATGTGTTGTTGCTTCCGATGAATGCCCAAGTAATTGCCTGGCATGACCTAGCTCGGCTTCAGACGCTACCTTTGCTCTCAGATCATGTTCTGTGAACTTCTCAGCCAGATTAGTTTGAGCAACAGCCTTTGCCATAAATCGTTGCCAAATTGAATCAAAGCCATTGGCGGAGCCATCACCTTTGATATAGGGCTGTCCTTGGTTGGTGTGAAAGAGCCAGACTGATAACACTTTTTTACGTAGGCCAAGCACTTCATTGACGGCATCTCTCAACTCTTCACTCCACTGGTAAATTATTTTCTTGCCTGTTGAGTGGGCAGTTTTTCTAGGCATTACATGGATACCATCATCCTTGAGATCAGATTGTTTAAGCGAGAGTAGATCGCCTCTACGAAGTCCTGTAAGAAGCTTTAATCCAATGTAAGCAGCAATGAACGGAGAGGCCACTTTAAGCGTCTCCTGAAGCTCCCAGTCTTCCACGTATCGTCTTCGTGGCGGCGTGCTGAACTTTCGTACCTTACCCTTGATCGGATGGACTTCTGTTAGGCCCCATTCGATTGCTTTGGTAAATGCATGGCTGAGTACTTCGATATCCCGATTGGCAGCAGTCTTACCCTGTTGTCCGCGTTTATCTCTGAATTGGTAAACGTGCATGGGCTTAACAGCTTCGATAGGCATAGTGCCAAAAACAGCTTTGAGTTTGCGAATAGAGATTTTATTGGACTGCTGAGTCTTTGGTGCTTTTTGTGGTATGACCTCCAGTGCATAGCGATCCAGTAGTTCACCCATGAGTCTGGCATCAGCGTGAAAGTTAAGTCTGGCAGCCCAGACGCTATAGGCTTCGTCCAGCGTTGTACCTAGCCGATACTCTGTCTTGCCATCCCATAGCTCCCTGAGGTTAACAGGAGGGCGATAGTAGTATGCTCCATGCTTGTGCCTCCATCCGGCTGGGAGTCCTTGATTAGATTTGAGGCGGGGTTTAGGTGACATCACAAGGCTCCGAAATTTGGTTTGAATTCTCGCGGCTTCGATCCAGCTAGATAACCACCCATCTTCGCTTCAAAGTGTGCCCTGGATACCAGAGGCATACCGTCAGCACGGACCAATACCGTAAACCCATTTTGGCGAAGCCATTTCACTTGTGCAGTTGGTTTTGACCTGCCGGTGATTTCTTCCAGTTCGGCTTTTGTTAGATTAATAGACCCCATAACCCTTACCATTTACATATTCTAGACCGACCCTCCCACCAAGCTAAGAAGGAGAGTTCATGGTTCGATTCCCGTATCAATTAGTAGTTGCTTGTATTGAGGTTCTAAAGATTTTGGAATGCCGGGGCGTCTCAGCGAATTAATAACTTTCTCGTAGTCGTTTTCATAAAGAAAACAAAGAAGATTCACTAATTTCCCATACGCAGACTTTCCCTGTTTAGTGACTCTTTCAAGGGATATTTCTCTATCTTTTGCTATGGTCAGAAACTTCGATTGCTCCGTTGAGAGGTATTGAAAAGCCTTAAATGCACCAGCCAAATAGTCGTCTGGACATAGGAATATTTCATTGGGTATGATTTTAGAATGTGCTTTACATTCTACTTCAGCACGACACCATGGACTTTTAGGGTCGCCCAGCTGTTTCCCTTTTTCATATATTCTCGTATACCTGTCGTTTCCTCTCTTGCCGATATTGAAGGTCGTGCCATCACCAGAGCCGAAATCATAATGGATGCTCCGAGCAGGTGGCCGTCCATTCGAGTTGAATAGACCATCTTCATACCACTTTATCGCATTGGCTATATTTGCTATTTCTCCCTCGAAATCATCATGAGCAAGGTCAGCACGTGTAATCCTGCTGTCAGTGGTTTCAAACCAATCGTGCACTAGAACCCAGTCCTCTACCTGTTTGCACCCAGTGCCAGACAACTCTACGTGAATGGTTTGTTTTTGGCTGAGCCCACCGAATGCCACTAACCCATAACAGTCTAGCTTTATCCGGTTCTCATATCCTTGCCAGCCAGACTTAGTTCTAACCCAGTCGAATGCAGGGATATTGAAAATGTCGGTAAGCGCATCTTTTAGTGGAAACTCTTCATCAGCCGGTTGATCGGAGAAGAAGGTGAAGCCAAGAAAATCGATAAAAGACTTAGAATTTCTAACGGTTACGATTCTAGATGGAGGACTTGTACTAATACTTTCCCCCCGTATTACTATACGGGGGTCTGAGTCATCGTCCGGGCGGCGAGCGCCCCGACCGATTCGATCAGACTCTTCGTGAATTGAATTGTTGGGGTGAGCGTGTTTCATGGGGTACACTGTACCCCGAATCATATAGGGGATTCAATACCCCAAACCAAATTAGTTTGAAATTTCTCGTTTCCCATCCACTTTGATGTCACCACTGACTACTTGCCAAAACTTCTTCAGTTCCTTAGCAACTTTGTATCCCATGGATCGTTTGCTCGCAGGCCCTTCTTCTGGGAAGAATTCCCTGAAATTGATCCCCAAGATAGCTTCGTATTGGCGGATGGTACGTTTGTTGTGGATGATGTAGAGAACCTTCCAGCCTACTTGATATCCGAGTACTAAGGCGCCAATGGCGGTCTCCAATTTGTCTGCTTGGCCTTTGTAGTGGGCGATAGCTTTATAGGTTATTTCGTGGACTTCTTCTAATTCATCAGAAGTTAACTTAGTGACTTCTTTGGCTAATTTCTTTGAAGGAGAGGGAAGGGTAGTTACTTTGCTCATCTGTATCGCCAAGGGTATAGGATCCCCTAAAATACATTAGTTCAAAGATAGAATCAATTACTAGCGGGCTAGCTTCCTGCCACTTATCGAATTAATCAACATTCACGTTAAACCTAATAAAGGTAGCCTTTTTCAGTGGTTGAAGGGTGTAGGGTAAAACAATAGCGGGTCAGTATTTGTCCAGTGATATTTGAAGAAGTTTATTT
>JAESQX010000186.1 GCA_016764875.1 Gammaproteobacteria bacterium | reverse complement strand
GCCAACAATCGTCTGGGAAATGTACGCAACACCCGAACCAATTTCGATGAACTGGATGTTCCCGATAATTCCATTGATATGGTGACCTGGATAATGGGCCCCCATGAACTCTGGTTTAAGCCTGGAGGAGATACCTCCCTGGGTGACCCGGAAGAGTCATTCAAGGAAATTGCCAGGGTACTGAAGCGTGGCGGGGTGTTTTTAGCTGTGGATCACCAGGCGCAAGCAAGCGCCGGACCTGAAGTGGGCGGGACCTTACATCGGATAGGCGAGGGCATTGTTACGGATCTTGCTGAAGGGGCCGGGCTTAAGGTGCTGAGAGTCTCTCAGCTTCACAAGAACGAAAACGATCCACTTGATATCGGTGTATTTGATGAATCTATCCGGGGCAAGACAAGTAGATTTGTTATTTTGTACCAGAAATAAAAAAGGGTTGGACCAGGGTGCCCCTGGCGGGGCGCGATTTTCCCGTTCGGGGCATAAACTTTATCATTGAATTTTCAATCAAAATACAATTGATCAAGTGAGTGTCCCGGAGACTTCAAAAATACTCAACCCTGTTATATATACGCTGATCCCCGCTGTAAAAGGAAAACAAAGATTCCAATGGTATCGCCGGAAAAAAGTTCGAGAGATCTGTATCTGGATCTGATAAAAAAACCCTTACCTTCACGTTATGGCCTGAACCTCCCGCCCCGATCGAAACATTTAATTTCAAAAATAAAGCACTCAAAAGAAAAATAGTTTCTCTCGTCGCCAGGCTCCTTAATACCAGAAATCTGCAGCTGGTGGAGAAGCGCAATATTCCAACCAGCCGGCGGGAAATTGGCTTGATGTGGCCTGTTTATGCCGACACAATGATCGGGTTAAAACGGCTTGAAAATATTCAGTACTGCATTGAAACTGTTTTAAGTGAGAGCATTGAGGGAGACCTGATTGAAACAGGTGTCTGGAGAGGGGGAGGGTGCATTTTTATGAAGGCGGTTCTCGTTGCCCATGAAGATCAAGGACGCAATATTTTTGTTGCGGACTCTTTCGAGGGTCTTCCCAAGCCGGATGAAAATAAATATCCGGCTGATAAAGGTAATGACTTCCACACTCTTGCGCCCTATCTGGCGGTGTCACAGGAAACTGTAAAAAATAATTTCAAAAAATACGATTTATTAGACAGCCGGATAATATTTTTGAAAGGTTGGTTTAAGGATACACTTCCCACAGCCCCGATTAACAAGCTCTGCATTCTTCGGCTTGATGGGGACATGTACAGCTCAACAATTGAAGTACTGGAAAGCCTGTATTCAAAATTGTCGATAGGTGGTTTTTGCATAATTGATGACTATGTTTTGAATGAATGCAAAGCGGCTGTCGATGATTTCAGGGCTCAAAACAATATTACCTCTGAACTGATTGAGATTGACTGGACTGGTCGGTATTGGCGCAAAGAAAATTAGAGATTCCAAAAATCCTGAAAACTACTGTATATTTAGTCTGACCCCATTTTCGTGACCCCCACTTTCGAAAGGACCTACTTATGCGCAGCTGGCAAAGTTATCTCATCACCACCGTCCTCAAACTTTCATCCAGAAGGGGCAAAGACGATTCCATATCTTATCCCGAACAACGGGAAAACTTTGAAACAATGATGAACAAGTGGTTTAGCGAGCCATTGGGGGTAGACCACCGCGAGCAGAATATTGAAGGGGTAATGTGTGACTGGGCCGACTCGGGTCAGAAAGAGGTAAACCGCACCGTGCTTTATCTTCATGGTGGGGGGTACTGTGTGGGAAGCCCGAAGGCTTACCGGGATCTTACTTCGCGATTGGCTCTGGCAGCCGAAGCGAAAGTGCTGGCAGTGGATTATCGGCTTGGCCCGGAACACAAGCACCCGGCGGCACTTGAGGATGCGTTAACTTGCTACCGCTGGTTGATTGCCGAAGGAACCCGGGCTGAACAGATCATCATTGCAGGTGATTCCGCCGGTGGTGGATTAACCCTGGCTACGATGGTCGCATTGAAGCAAGCGGGTGATCCGCTTCCCGGAGCGGCGGTTTGTCTTTCGCCCTGGGCGGACCTGACCACGACAGGGGATTCCATGGTGACGAACGCGAAGGCGGACCCCGTGTTGAGTAAGGAATCTCTGGATAGCTTTACGGATTGCTACCTGGGTGATGCAGATGTTCGGGATCCGCTACTTTCGCCTTGTTTTGCAGATCTGAGCGGTTTGCCTCCGCTTCTGGTGCAGGTGGGCAGCACTGAAGTTCTGTATGACGATGCCCGTCGCGTAGTGGAAAAAGTGCTTGCCGCCGGTGGCCAGGCAGAACTGGATGCCTGGACCGGCATGCCCCACATCTGGCAGGCATTTGCCGCAAAATTGCCGGAGGGACGCGCTGCCATCGTAAAAATCGGACAGTTCATCCAGGCCAATACCCCTGCCTGAAGTTCACTATTGAGCAAATCGGAAGGTCAGGGGTGTTATGGCTCTGCCAGGAACTGTTCTTCTGGCTTCGCGGCCCGCCGTAATAATAGAAACTACATTCAGTAACGTTGTTCATCCAGGTACTGCCTGATTTTCTGTAACTCTTTTACCAGCCTTTCAATTTTTCCTGCAGCGAAGGCGTTGGCAAATTCCTTCAGCATAGGTGCCGCGGAGGTAATTGCTTTCTCTCTTAGCGACCGCCCCCTGGTGGTAATAGTTACACGCTTTTTACGGCCACTTTTAGCATCAGGCTCGACTTTCACCAGCCCTTTGGCTTCCAGTCTCTTGAGCGTATTGGTCATGGCACCTCCAGTTACCTGAAAGGCCTTGGCAAGCCGCCCGGGTGTTGCCTCGGAGTCAACTCGGGTAAACCAGTTAAGTACGCCAAACTGAGATGTAGTGAGGCCATTGGGCAAGTTTTTCTCGAATACCGTTGTGGCCAGCTGGGAAATGATGCCTATTTCAGTGAAAAACGTAAATAGAATCGGAACCTCAGTCGCTTCCTGTTTGCCTGTGCTCCTGCGCTTGTTGCCAGTCATGTGCACTACCTTACGCTGTGGAAACATGAAAAGGGGATTGTAACCTATAAGTATTTAGCATTAAACTATTTAATATTAAAAAGTTTAATGATAAAGTATATAGCAGAGTAGCAGGAGGGCAAAATGAAAATAGTGATTTGGTTGCTGGGGTCATTGCTTGCGATAGCAATACTGTTTGCCGGCTTACAATGGGTTGCGTCCGAGAGGGTTGAGGTGGTTGATCTACACACCCTGAATGAATCAGGTGAGGAAATGGTCACCCGGCTGTGGATTGTGGATGATGAAGGTTTTTCTTATTTGCGGGTTGGGGCCGATAGTTCTGGCTGGTTCAGCCGTTTACAGGCCAATGGTGAGTTTAACGTCACGCGTAATGGTGAAACAGCCACCTACACCGCCGTGCTACGAGAAGATAAAAGTGAACACATTAATTCGCTTATGCAGGACAAGTACACTTGGGGTGATACGATTATAGGATATATGTTTGGTAGTCGGGACGGTTCGGTGCCAGTCGAGTTGCACCGAGTCGACTAGCACTATCTCGCAAAGGTCTGTCGCTAATTCCTTTGGTGCTGGCAAGTAACGGGATTCCCAGGTTTGTCAGAATAATTAAGGTCCCTGTCCCTTTCTGGCAGTGGTAAGATCGTGAAAAGGCGCGTTAGCTTAATTAAGGAGTAGGTATGTATCCACCAGTATATCCACATGGGCAAATAGAAAAGTTATATCAAGGGGTTTTCCTGCTACACGGAAGCATAAAAATGGGCCCCGCAATCGAAATGAATCGAAACATGGTCATTCTCCAGAGCGGGTCAGATTTAACGTTGATTAATCCAGTTCAAATGACTGAAGAAGGGCTCGCTTCTCTGGATGCTTTAGGAGAGGTGAAAAACGTCCTACGGCTGGGAGACTTCCATGGTCTTGACGATACCTTTTATCTTGATAGATATAAATGTACGTTCTGGGCACAGAGCGGGCAAGAGACTTATAAAGAACCAAGACCAACGACAGAGATTAACTCAGATACAGTGAGCCCTTTTCCTAATTCAGAGTTTTTCATTTTTGAAACGGCCAGGAAACCTGAAGCGGCGCTACTGCTTACAGATCACAAATTATTGATTACTACTGACAGCATCCAGTATC
>JAESQX010000185.1 GCA_016764875.1 Gammaproteobacteria bacterium | reverse complement strand
TCAGCAATATACTGCATCGCTCGCCAGATGGGTTCGTAGTTCTGCAATCCCAGTCGGCGCACAGTCAGCAGGGCATCATCAGATGAGCTGTGTTCCAGCAATTTGAGTTGGTAAGATTTGTATTCAGTTAGCTGCAATTGTAAGCCGTACGATAATTCCAGGGCAGGGTGTTGAAAAACTATTACGCTTTGCAACAGCCTTTTACAGGACCATCTTGACGCCTTCCTGTTTCATTAAATCCTGAAAGATATTTTTCAATTGCTTTTCGCCGGTAGCTTCGATAATAACGGTAACAGAGATATAGTTTCCCTTGGCACTGGCACGTTCGCTAATTCGGTCAGCCGGAACTGGACTGGCATGACGGTGAATAATTTCCATTACTTCACGCTGAAACACGGAGGTCGAAAAGCCCATGATTTTTATCGGATAGTCACAGGGGAATTCAATCTTTGGCGCCTCTGTGTCTATCTCGATAATATTCAAAATATTTTCTGCTTCAACCTAGTTGAACAGGTTGGTAAACATGAGGGTAAGCCAGTCGATGAATCGCTTCACAGATCCGCCTTGCTCCACCGCAGCCATGGCAATTACCTCGCCCTGATAGAGCAGGTCATCTTCCAGAACAACCTTGATTGTCCCCATCACCTGACCTTCTTCCAGTGGCGCTCTAATAACTTCTTCCACATCCACCGAGGCGGTCATTGCCTCTGAGCGACCTCTTGGAATAGTAATATAAACCTCGTCCCTTATCCCAAGATCAACGGCATTTTGTTCGCCTGACCAGACTTTGACATTGCTAAGAGTCTGATTTGCGTCATAGAGTTTATGAGTCTCAAAATAACGAAACCCATAGGTCAATAATTTCTGCGTCTCTATAACACGGGCTTCTTCACTGGCAGTTCCCATCACTACCGTTATCAAACGCATATCATCCCGCTGGGCAGACGCCACCAGGCAAAAACCGGCCGCTTCAGTCCAACCAGTTTTCATCCCATCTACATTACGGTCACGAAACAAAAGGGTGTTTCGATTAGGCTGGCGAACGTCGTTGTAGGTGAACTCTCGCTCGGCATACATGGCATAGTGATCCGGGTGATTCGCAATGGTTGCCCGAGCAAGTAGTGCCAGATCCCGCGCTGACATTCTATTGTAGTATTGCTCGGTATCCAGGCCACTGGAATTCATAAAAAATGAACCACTCATCCCCAGTACTTCTGCATACTGGTTCATCATGTCAGCGAAGGCCTCTTCACTTCCTGCGATGTGTTCAGCAACGGCCACACTGGCATCGTTACCTGATTGAATAATGATGCCGCGCATCAGATCTTCCATCCGGACCTGGCTATTTACGCCGACGAACATTTTCGAGCCTTCCATCCGCCAGGCTTTTTCGCTTATGTGAACTTCATCGTTATAGGACAGGTTGCCGAGCTTGATCTCCTCCGCGGCTATATAGGCGGTCATGATTTTGGTCAGACTGGCCGGGGGCAAGGATTCATCTGCATTCTGTTCAACTATTACATGCCCGGTTCTGGCATCCATTAGTATAAAACTACTGCCAGCTATTTCCGGTGGCCGGGGAATAATCGCCGGCGCGGCCAGCACAGACATTGATGCCCATAACAAAAGAAAACCCGCCGCGGCTTTCTTAATGGAATGCAAACCGTTGACACTAAAATATTTCGTGTAAACCATAAAACCAATATCCATAAATTGTGTATAAAATCTATTCAGGAGTTTTCAATGTGGATCAATAAGACTGGAGTGCAGCGATCAAGCGCTATTCAGTAACAGTGTACGGATTTCCCAGGTTTGCAGCAACTACGCGCTCTGTAATATTGGCTATTTCACCACTGTCAATAATTGGACCTACTCTTACCCGGTGAAGTTCCTGACGTGAATCACTCACCACCACCTGAATAAAAACAGGCAGGGAAGTAATTTCACGTAATTGTCGTGATATTCGTTCCGCCGTTCGTGGATCAGAAAATGCACCAACCTGTAAATATTGTTCCCCCTCAATAGCTACTGGACGACGCTCAGGGAGCCTGCGCGTAGTGGCAGGATAAGCCCTGGTTTCACTGGATGACGCCGGTGGCATAATCGCATCAAGTTGCACCCGGGTAGTACCCATATCAGCGTAGCCCAGCTTCATTGCTGCGGCATAAGAGAGATCAATAATTCGGTCACCGTGAAATGGCCCGCGATCATTTACCCTGACAACAATGCTGCGATTATTATCCAGATTGGTTACCTGCAGAAAACTGGGAATTGGCAAAGACTTGTGTGCAGCCGAAGCACTGTACATATCAAAGATTTCGCCATTGGATGTGCGATGACCATGGAACTTTTCACCATACCAGGATGCCAGGCCTCGTTCAGAATAACCTTCCTCTGTGGGCATTACGGTGTAAGATTTCCCTAACACCGTATAGGGGCTTCGGTTACCTGCACCGGTTCGATTAATAGGCTCAGGAATTACGTCAGGAATGGAAGCAATATCAATACGGCTGTCCGGCGCCCGATCCTGATGGATACTGTAACGACCATCATTGGGATTCGATGGTGGATTACTTGCACAACCCACCAGTAATGCCAGCGCCGCTATAGCCGCCCAGCCTTGCCAAATCTGCCTGCATCCTGATCTCATTGGTTCAATTACCCCTGTTTTCGATTCTAGCGTTTGTCTGGTAGTTAAAACCGGACATACTTCAATAAAATAGCGGCGTAATAGCGGATTATTTTAACCAATACTGAACAATGACTGGTCAGAACGTCTATATCCAATAATTTAATTGTAGCCGCGTCGGCCCTTGGCGGAGATAGACATGAGAATGCCAAATCCAATAAACAGGGTAAGAATTGAAGTACCACCACGACTGATTAATGGCAGCGGCAGCCCTATCACCGGGAGCAGCCCTGTCACCATCGCCATATTGACAAACATGTAGAAGAAAAAAGTAAGGGTAATACTTCCAGCGAGTAATCGGCTGAACATATCACGGGCATTGAAAGTAATGTAAAAACCACGTATCAGCACAAACAGGTAGAGTAAAATCAGAAATAAAACCCCCAGCATGCCAAATTCTTCAGCCAGTACAGCGAGAATAAAATCCGTGTTACTTTCCGGGATAAAATCCAGTTGTGACTGCGCACCATTAAGCCAGCCCTTGCCATAAATACCCCCGGAGCCAATGGCGATTTGTGACTGAATAATGTTATATCCAGCCCCGGTGGGGTCGCGATAGGGGTCAAAGAACGTGAGGATGCGGTTTTTCTGGTGCTGCTGCGCCAGAAAAATATACCACCCTGGCGAGGCCAGAAGGGCCAGCAGGCCTCCTGAAACAACCAGCTTCCAGCCAATACCTGCTAATAAAACAACAAATACTCCGGACATCGCCACCATGATGGCTGTGCCGGTGTCGTTCTGAATCACGATCAATCCTGCCGGTACCATTATCATTATGGCAGCCCAGAACAGGTGTTTAAAATTCGGCGGCAGAGGCCGGCTGCCAAGATACCAGGCGAGTAATATGGGCACCACGAATTTCATTATTTCCGACGGCTGAAAACTGGGTAAACCTGGCAAATCCAGCCAGCTTTTGGCACCGTTGGCTTCGACGCCGAATACCAGAACCAATATCAGCAGAGCCAGACCGCCAGCATACATAGACGGTGCCCAACGCCGAAAAAAATGCACATTAAACTGGGCAATAATGAACATGACTACAAAAGCCACTACCATGGTTATCGCCTGGCGGCGCACTTCAGCTTCATTTTCACCACTGGCGCTATAAAGCACCATCAGGCCAAAGGCACTGAGCACCAACAACGCCAACACGAGAGGGGGGTCGATACGAAGAATCTGCCAGAAGGTATTGTTGGCTCTATTGCTATCAGCCGCATCACTAAAATGCCTTGTAAAATCCCGGCTTGTCATTCTGCTTCTGTTACAAGGCTTTCTGCGGTCTCCTCAACTTCTTCCTGCGCTGCCAGTGCAGCAAAATCAATCTCAAGAATATCGAGAAGATAAGCATCGATAATCTGCTTGGCTATAGGGCCGGCAACGGAACTACCGTGCTCGCCATTTTCCACAAATACCGCTACTGCAATCTTTGGGCTGACCTGGGAATTCTGGGCCGGAGCAAAGGAAACAAACAGCCCATGATCTTTATGAATATCGGCGACTTCGATGTCGCTACTCTTCAGTACGGCCTGATCTATACCCACCAACTGAGCTGTGCCTGATTTGCCTGCCATTTTATAAGGCATATCCGGGTCAGCCTGGGCAATAGCCTGAAACGCAGTCCCATAATCGCGAAACTCAGTGGCACTGAACGGACGATGAATTACCATAGTCATAGCATCTTCCATATAGTCCCAGTAGCCAGCATCAGCCAACGTCACATCGGGTACCGGATAAGCGTTGGCTTGAGGGACAAACTCTTTGCCCTCTATCTCTTTCAGCATGCGCGGTTGTACCACTTTACCTTTGTTGGCCACGATAGATACAGCTGTTGCCAATTGCAACGGCGTCACCCACATATAGCCCTGTCCAATTGATGAGCTGATGGTGTCACCCCGGTACCAGGGTTCGCCCCGGCTTTCCTTCTTCCATTCTCTGGAGGGCAGCACACCGGTTCGCGCATAGGGAATATCCAGGGCAAAATTCTCACCAAAGCCAAACATGGACATAAAATCATGAATGGTATCTATGCCCATTCGATTTCCCAGGTCATAAAAGAAGGTGTCGCAGGACTGGTAGATAGCTTTTTTTAAGTCCGTGTGACCGTGCCCACCGCCAATCACTGTTCTAAAGGTGTATCATTCCAACGATATCGCACACCCGGCAAGCGGAAATAACCCGGATCTTCAATAGTAAAATCATAATCTATTAACTCGTGATGCAAACCACCAAGACCGAGGAATGGTTTTATGGTGGACCCAGGTGGGTAGGGGTTGGTTGCTCGATCAAACAGAGGCGTATTTAATTCGTCTGTAACCAGAACACCAAAATCCTTGTTACTGATGCCGGTAACAAACAAGTTGGGATCAAAACCGGGCCTGCTGATCATGGCTAGAATGCCACCGGTTTCCGGTTCTATGGCTACCACGGCACCGCGAAAATCTCCCAGTGCTTTCTCGGCTGCAATTTGTAGCCGGGAATCCATGTGCAACGAAATATTACTGCCAGCCACCGGATCAGTACGATCAAGGACCCGCATAACCTGACCCCGGTTGTTTTTTTCTACGGTCTCGTATCCAACCTTACCGTGGAGAAATTGCTCATAGGTTTTCTCGATCCCGGTCTTGCCAATATGGTTAGTGCCACCGTAGTTTTCTTTATCCTGCTCACTCATCCGATCAAATTCATCCTTGTTGATCTCGGAAACATAACCCACCGAATGGGCCGTCAGATGTTCCAGCGGATAGTGCCTCACCAGCTGTGCTTCGATGGAAAATCCAGGTAGGCGATGTTGCGCTACTGCGATTCGCGCCATCTCATGTTCAGAAAGGTGGTAGCGCAATAGCACTGATGAGTGAGGCACCCGTCGTCGCTTCAAGCGATTTTCGAACTGTTCCAGCTCATTTTCTGTCAGTACGATTATAGACGAGAGATATTCCAGAGAAGCGTCCATGTCCCTGGCAAGTTCCCTTACAACGGTGAGGTTAAATATGGGCTGATTATCTGCCAGCAATACCCCGTTACGATCAGTTATCAGCCCACGGGTTGGAGGCACGAATTGAGACTGGAGTCGGTTATCATCAGAACGGGCTGAAAAATAGTCGTTTTTATAGACCTGCAGATTGACCAGATTAATAACCAGCGCAAGCAGGAGAAACCCAACCACCATCCCGGCAACCAGCAACCGGCGATTTACCAGTTGCCGTTCACTTTCGTGGTCCTTAACCTGCCACTTTTCCGCCATAATTGAATGCTGTAAGAGTTATGCCTGATGTTGAATAAGTCGGCTAGTTTGTCCTGCCCTGAAGCCCTGTTTTACAGCTTGTATGAAGCTGTTTTAGACCACAAGTTAACCGATTAGTTTAGAGAAACCTCTAATTACGAGAAGCTATGCTTCACGATACAATCAATTTAGGGAGCGTATAACCTGCTTGCGGGTGATTCTACTACGTTTTCATCTATTTTTTTAGGGGTAAATCTCGATAACAACGGGATGTGCTGAATCACTAATACCCAGATTGATTACCTATTCCCTGTGATACGGATGTCGGCTAAGCAGGCTCCAAGCCCGATACAACTGTTCGGCCAGTATAATCCTGACCAGAGGGTGGGGCATTGTCAGTGCCGACAATGACCACTTCTCGTCGGCTCGATCCAGACACGCCTGGCCAAGACCATCCGGCCCGCC
>JAESQX010000184.1 GCA_016764875.1 Gammaproteobacteria bacterium | reverse complement strand
CTGGCATTACCGGGCGCAATTGACCACAGTACTGGCGGTCACTAAGCGAAATCCAAAAGGGGTTGGAGTACTTTTAATTAAGTTACCCTGGCCCCTTTTTTATTTTCCCCTCTAAAAAAGTCAAATAGACTCCCACCAATTACCAAATAGATTCCCTCATAAATCGAGGGAAAGCATTCCCTGAAATTGGAAAGCTTTTGGCTTGATGCCAACCAATTATCAATGCGCCAATTTTTCAATAGGCTCAGCCCGTTTTCAGTTCTACTTGTTAATATAAAATTGCCTGTTTTAAAGAGCCTACCGATGTAATTTAGGGAGTCTCTGGATATCCATATAATTAATCAAAGATTCCATAGGCCTATCCAGGGCACATTCCTCGCCATGATTGCGTAAAACCAGCCTGTTATTGGAACGATCCTTAGATTAAATCGAGTCCTTACGCGATTCGGTAATTTTTCGTCTAGCAGGAACAGTGGCAATACCGCTAATAAAAGTCTTTCTCTATAAGGTGGTTATTACGTAGAGGATTACCCCAGAGATGATTCGGTCTATCTTTTAATCTGTTGCAAACCAGCTTTGTATAGTGGTAAGTTCAAAAAAGCAGCTAAATCCTTTCTGGAAGCCAGGCGTAATAGTTTCCAACTCTGATAATCGCTTAAATACTTCAACGGCTTCAAATGAAAAGCTGGGAGTTTAATTAAAAAATTAAAACAAAAAGTTAAGTCGGTAACGACTGCGAGTTAAAGGAGAGATGAGAATGTCCCACAAACGCAAAACTTTCCCGAGAAAACTTCTTTTCTGTGCTGTGGCTGCCGGTCTTGCCAGTAACTATACCTACGCGCAGCAAGCTCAAGATCCAGACATTGAACAGATCATCGTAACCGGATCATTTATTCGTGGCACACCTCTGGATGCCCCGTCGCCGGTACAGATAATAAACCGCGACAATATTGAAGCCCAGGGCGCAGCCGTAATCTGGGATGTAATTAAAAACCTGGAAGCAAACTCCGGATCATTCGCCGATAATGGTTCGGGTGAAGTCTATGGTATTGAAGGCACCGCCCAGGTCAATTTGCGCAACCTCGGTGAGAACTCCACCCTGACCTTGATTAACGGTAAACGTATGGTGACTTCAGGTGCTGTTACTCGAGCTGGTGGTGAGTTCGTGGATCTCAATGCCATTCCGCTGGTGATGACTGATCGCGTGGAAATATTGACCGATGGTGGTTCCGCTCTGTATGGTGCCGATGCTGTCGCCGGCGTGGTAAACGTCATCATGCGGACAGACTTCGAAGGCCTGGAGATTTATGGCGACGTGCAGAACATAGTGGAAGCGGGCAGCGCCTTTGATACCACCCTCAGCGGCATCTGGGGCTGGGCCAGTGATGACGGCGACACCCATTTCGTTATTTCCGCAGAGCGCTTCGAACGGGACTCGGTACCAATAACCGAAGGTAATTTCTTTGACGGAAACACATTTCTTGTCGGTGACACAAGTGTGCCAAGATCTCTCCTGGGTTCCGCTTTCTGGGGCGGCCATCAAAATACCGCCTATATAAACTCTGATCTGCGGGCACTGAACATCAGTGAACTCGCCTCTGCCATCACCACTATCTATACTGATCCTCTTTGCACCAATGGTTTCACCGACTTCAGTGGTAACCCGTTCTTTATTGCAGGTGACGATCCACGACAGCGCGCTATTCTTGGCGATCACTCTGGTGCTTGCGTTGTAGACGAGACCCAATGGGAACTCATAGCCTTTGAGCAGGAACGCAATAGCGTGGCCGCGTCCTTTAATCACACCTTTGGTGACGGCACGGAGTTTTATTCCTTCTTCTCGTGGTCTGACCAGGAGACCTTGCGTGGCGGTAGCGGTTACGTGAGATCGTTCGGAAGTACCTTCTTGCCCTCACCGGGAGCCTATGGTGAAGGGTCGCGGGGGTCGGTATTCGAACTGGGGCACTTTGCCCCTCTGTTTGGCAATCCGGTTCCCACCATTACCAATAACCCCACTGACATTGCCAACGGCGGCCCTAACGCGTTTTACCGGTCAAATATGCAGGGCAATATCAGGCGCCCCGGTGATGATAACGACACCAATTTTAGCGAAACTCTCAGTGCACAGTTTGGTTTGCGAGGTGATTTTGAATTTGCTGATCGCGAATTTAATTTCGATGTGAGTTACTCGGCGGGCAGTTCCAGCGCGGAGTCCCAACGGCGGGATTTCAATCGCACCAATTCACATCTGGCAAGTATGGGCCTGGGTGGTCCTGATTGTGTCCCTAATGGAGTCTCTGATTTCGATTTTCTCCATCAGCCAGGACCCAATGGCTGGCCCATCCTGGAAAACAGTTTATTTCGTGAAGTATTTGAGGGCTTCTTTGTACAGCCCTATGAGACGATTTCTCTGGGATTAACCAGTTCCAATCAGGGCCAGGGTAATTGCCATTTTTATAATCCATTGCTAACTCGATTCACCGATCCCGAACTGGCCAATTCACCGGAGATGATGGCCTGGTTAACGCAGGTCGGTAATCTCAAGGATAAGCGTAACACCCTTGGTGTGTTTGATGCAGTCGTGTCCGGCGAACTGTTTGAAATGCGTGGTGGTACGGCCGCTTTTGCTTTCGGCGGCCAATACCGTGATCGCACAGCAGGGTCGAACGCGATAGATTTGAACTGGCCAGGCATTCCTGCTGCAATCGTGGCTTGGGAAAACGGAGTTCCAAGTGAGTTTAAGAAAATAGACAACAACCTGAGTTGTTCTTCTTGCTCGTTTGACTGGGATCTCGATCGGACTGTCACGGCCTTTTTTACAGAGCTTTCACTGCCTTTCTGGGAAAATGTGGAAACACAGTTTGCGCTGCGGTGGGAGGATTATGGCGACAACATCGGTAGTGAGGTTTCTCCCAAGGTCGCCGTTAGCTGGCGCCCTATTGACACCTTGCTGTTACGCGCCTCCTGGTCGGAATCGTTTCGGGCACCCAATCTTGGAATTATCGGTGCCGGTCTTGATGCCGGTTTGGTGACTTTCCTCGATCCTTTAAACCAGTTGGCAGTCAGAGCCGGTTTGTTGCCAGCCACGCCGGAGAATGCCGTTATCGAATCCTCCTTTACCTTGGGCGGTCCGTCACCGGATGTGGGAAATGAATTCGCTGATACTTTTAATATCGGCGTTATCTGGACACCGAGTGGTGCCCTGGAGGGTTTCAGCGCCCAGGCTGATATCTGGCGCTTTGAGGTCACTGACAGAGTGTTACCTGAGTCCGGAAATTCGGCCATGGTCCGGCAAGTTGCTGCATTTAATGAGGCAGTCTCTGATCCGAACAATTATGTAGAGAACACCAGCCTTGATACCAATTCCCCAAGCGGACTCTATCTACCGTGTGACCCAAATGCGCCGACAGCCGAGTTCGGGGTTGATTCCAGTGAGCGGCTGAATTGCGTGGTTGACCCACGCCTGTATCAGGTCGACGGAGTTGAGGAAGACGTTCCCAACCCCGCACGGAACCTGATTCAGCTTAAACTGGGTGCCATCAATGCAGGTGAGATTACGGCGGATGGGGTGGACTTGAAATTGGGCTACCGCTGGCAAAATGACTGGGGCCGGTTTAACCTCGGTCTGGACTACACCTTTGTCAATCAGTATAAATTGGCTAATGTCCCGGGGCTGGATAACGGATTGTTGGACATTGGTGTGTACGATGCGGCCGGCACTACCGGCGACGGCAACCTGGTGCGATCCTTACCGGACCATAAGGGACACATCACGTTTAATTGGGCCTGGGAAATCATGGCTTTACAGCCATCAGCCGTTACACAGGTGACTATGAAGATCTGACGGCGGCGCTGAGATTTGATGATTCAAACCCCTTTGTGCAATCGCTGTTGAATGAAACTATCGACAGCTATAACCGGATAGATGTGCAATATCGATATACTCACGACTGGGCTGATTCCAGGCTTGGCACTACTGTATTCACAACCGGTGTACTTGATTTGTTCGATGCAGACATACCTTATCGTGAGGTTGGCGGGCTGAATTATGATGCCCAGGTGCATGACGGCAGGGGACGCAGGGTTTATGTCCGGGCCTTATGGCAGTTTTAAGAAAGGTAGTTGTCACTGAACGCAGACGGTAATATCCACGCGGCAAAAGGTCCGGGTTCAAGAACTATCGCCGGAGGTGGCGTGACCGGGTTTGTAGCCAGATAGCCTTATTTAATTTATGCCTGTAAATTAGTGATCCAATTGGATACTATGCTTGTGGGTTGGTTGACAAATAATTTCTAAATCAGTCAGATTGATGATAGGTTAAGCCCTTAAGTAGTAAGGGGTGGCTTAAATTCGCAACAATCATTTAGGTAGGAAATCACAATGAATAAGAAAGTGAAAACAGTTTTATTTAGCCTGCTTGCGGTAGGTACGTTCGCTGCATTGAATTTCGGGCAGCAAACGCTTGAAAAAACCGCAAACGCGGCAAGCAGCGGCGACCGTATGGTTCCCCATTTCAACGTGGATCCATTCTGGCCACAACCGCTTCCCAATCACTGGCTTTTAGGGCGAACAATCGGTGTTGCCGTTGACGGACGAGATCACATTTACATTGTGCACAGGACAGAAGACAGCAACTTCATGAATCAGGAGATTGCGCTGGATCTGGGTCGTGCAGGATGCTGTACGGCCGCTCCTCCGATTCTTGAATTCGATCCCGCCGGGAATCTTGTTAACGCCTTCGGCGGTCCCGCTGACGGTTATACCTGGCCAGCGTCTAATCATGGTATAGAGGTCGCCCCTAATGGTGATATCTGGATAGGCGGTAACGGCGGACCGGATTCTCATATGTTGGTTTTTAGCAACGATGGGACATTCATTCGACAAATCGGTGAACCCGGGCAGGATCCAGACAGTAATAGTGAAACCCATTTCAGCCGCGTAGCGGAGATTGCAATCGATGCAAATGCAGGTGAAGCCTATATCGCTGACGGTTATGGCAACCGGCGAGTGGCGGTGTTGGACGTGGCTACCGGAGACTTCAAACGCTATTGGGGTGCTTATGGCAATCGTCCAACAGATGTTAGAGCCACCTATACCCCTGGTGAGACACTACCCGATCAATTTGTTGGGCCTGTTCACTGTGCGGAACCTTCAAACGATAATCTGATTTATGTTTGTGACCGTGGTGCTAACAGGATCCAGGTATTTAGACCGGACGGGACTTTTGTTAAAGAAGGCCTGGTTGCTCCTTCGACTATGAGTGGTTCAACCTGGGATATTGCCTTTTCCCGTGATGCCAACCAGGAGTTTATTTACGTAGTGGACGGATCAAATCACAAGGTGCACATTCTTGACCGCGATACATTGGAAGAGCTTACCGATTTCGGTGATGGTGGACGTCAGCCCGGTCAGTTCTTTGGCACCCACAGTGTCGTGACTGACTCTCAGGGCAACATGTATACTACTGAAACCTATGAAGGCAAGCGTGTACAAAAATTTGTTTATCAGGGTCTCAAGCCGTTACGTAATGCCAGAAGGGGCGTACCATGGCCCGCTTCAAGCATTAACTAAAAAGTTTAATGTCTAAAAGCAAAAAGGCCAGCATCTGCTGGCCTTTTTTGCTGGGTCACTTCAGTAATACTAATTTACTGTTATTTCCAGCTGAAAGTTATTAACCTTGAATTTCCCAAAGAGTTACATCGCCAAACACCCGGGATAATACCCATACCGAGAGATTAGCGCCCTATGATTTTCAGAAAAGCACTTTTACTAAGCCTTGCTTTACTCACTTCCTATGCTTTTGCTGTTGAGGACGTCAATGTTGAATTCAACTATGGCAAAGACCACAAAATCGATTTCAGTGGCATGCGGGGTTCGTTAAAAATTGCCGATTTCACCGATGGTCGTAACATTGATAATCTACGGCTTATCACTGATGCCAGTTTTAGCCCTGACAGTGCTGATGGGGGTTATCAGGCGGAGCAGGTGCTGACAGAGATCATTCGGGACGCGCTGATCCAGGGTTTTAATAAAGGTGGCGCTAAACTTGTGGATGCGGACGAAGACTTGCGTATCGAAGGTAACCTGCTCTCTACCGAGGCTAAACTGGTAGATCG
>JAESQX010000183.1 GCA_016764875.1 Gammaproteobacteria bacterium | reverse complement strand
GGTGGCAGTCCAGCTTCCTGCTGCGCTGGTTATTCCAAATACCACAACGATAGAAAATATCGCGCCTGTAAAGGCCGCATAGGGTACCCAGAAGGCACTCACGCCAAGCAGTATGGTGGCCAGTGCGGCTACGGCAGCCCCACCTGAAATGCCCAGGATATAGGGATCGGCCAGAGGGTTACGTAGAAGCACCTGCATGATGACTCCGGAGAAAGCCAATAGTCCACCGGTGACAAATGCGGCAAAAGTACGTGGAATTCTCAGCTCTTTTAAGACCTGGTTTTCCAACCCGTCAGCACGGCCCAATAGCGCATTCCAAAGCTGTACTGTGGAGATTTCCATACTTCCACTGGACACAGAGAACACGATTGCCAACAGGCTAAGTAACAGCAACAGGCCGAACAGGATTAAAGGTTTGCTGATGCTCAAGAATGTTTTCTCAGGGGTTTCGTAGACATAGTTTCGTGGCTAGGGCGATGTTAGACTGTATTCCTTTAATTGCAACATCTACCGCCGAGCCAGAATCAGTAACGAGATACAGAGGAAGTCGCTATGCCATCGTTCGATATAGTGTCAGAGGTCGACATACATGAACTGAATAATGCTATTGACCAATCCAACCGAGAGGTTGGCACCCGGTTTGATTTCAAGGGGGTGGATGCCAGTTTCACCCTGGCCGATTCCACTATTACGTTAACGGCCGAGGTGGACTTTCAGCTCAGACAAATGCTTGATATTTTGAAAAACAAACTGCTGAAGCGAAGTATTGATGTAGCCTGTCTTGATGAAGGCGAGCTGGTAATGACCGGGCAACAAGCCAGTATGCCGGTGAAGGTACAGCAAGGTATCGAGTCTGATTTGGCCCGCAAAATAGTAAAGATGGTTAAGGAAACTAAAATGAAGGTGCAAACTGCCATTCAGGGAGACAAGCTTCGCGTTACCGGCAAAAAACGTGATGATCTGCAAAAAGCCATGGCGATGCTCAAGGACGCAAACCTGGGTATCCCGCTGCAATACAATAATTTCCGCGATTAATCTTCATTTTCAGTAAGCAATTTTATGTCAGCAACACCGGCAAGTGATGAACAGCAACAAAGTATCATCAAGACGATACTCAGTCCCAAGATGCTCGCCTGCGTTTTTACCGGTTTGTCTTCCGGTTTCCCTCTTTACGTGCTGTTCCAACTGGTTCCTGCCTGGCTAAGAACTGAAGGGGTGGATCTGGCCACTATCGGGCTGTTTTCCCTCATCCTGCTGCCTTATAACTGGAAGTTTATCTGGGCGCCACTAATGGATCGTTACGTCCCCCCGTTTCTGGGAAGGCGCACTGGCTGGATGTTGCTCACTCAAGTATCGTTGTTATTCTCCATTGCCTTTTTAGGTTTCATCCAACCTTCCAATTCAATCGGGTTGATCGCCTATATATGTTTTGTCGTGGCATTTTTCAGCGCCAGTCAGGATATTGTTCTGGACGCATACCGCAGAGAGTTACTGGAGGAGAATGAGCTTGGTCTCGGTAATACTATTCACGTGCAGGCTTATCGAATTGCCGGACTCATCCCTGGTGCCCTAGGTTTAATTCTTGCCGATCACTTTGACTGGGACGTGGTATTTATGATTATCGCGGCCTTCATGAGCATCGGCATTATGGCCACATTTTTATACGGGGAAAAAGAAGCAAAGCATACGCCGAAAACGTTACGTGATGCGGTGATAGAACCCTTTGCAGATTTTATCAATCGCAATAGCTGGCGTGGGGCAGGGCTCATCCTGGTTTTTATGTTCTTTTATAAGCTGGGGGATAACATGGCTACGGCTTTGCAAACCCCGTTTCTTATTGATCTTGGCTTCAGCCACACCACCATAGGATTAGTGGCAAAAAATGCCGCCTTGTGGGGAGCCATCGCCGGTGGTGTGCTGGGCGGCATCTGGATGTTGAAACTGGGAATCAATCGGGCGCTGTGGCTTTTTGGTGCTGTGCAGATTGTCACTATTTTCGGTTTTGCAATGTTATCAGAAGCCGGCTCCAATACCCTGGTGCTGGGAATAGTGTTGACCATGGAGTATGTGGGAGTAGGGCTGGGTACCGCCGCCTTCGTAGCATACATCGCGCGCTCAACTACGCCTGCATTTGCGGCTACCCAGCTTGCCCTGTTGACGGCTATCAGTGTATTACCCAGAACCTTCGCCAGTGCCAGTTCCGGATTTATCGTCGAGGCAATCGGCTATACCACCTTTTTCTATCTGTGTATGGTCCTGGCGATACCCGGTATGTTGCTGCTCTTTAAGGTGGCGCCCTGGACTACCGAAGTTGATGTTGTCGTCTCTCGTGACGATAGTTCATAACGGCGAGCTGATTGTCAGGCGGGCAAGAAAAGCAGTGCAAGTATTCAAAATATTTACAGAAACCCCGGTTCCTGATCAAAGATTCCCTACAGATTCCACAGGTATTTATTTAACGAAAGCCTGCCATTAATAAAAACAATCCCCTCACGTTCCAACAACAATTTCTGGCGCTGATACTGCTTGCTGCCTGCAGCGAAGGATAGGCGCCCCTTTGCATTGACCACCCTGTGCCAGGGCAGTTTGCTGTCGTGCGGCAACTTCTTCATTACATGGCCAACATAGCGGGCGTAGCCTGGTAACCCGGCCAGCTGCGCCACCTGGCCATAAGTCGCCACATTGCCCGAGGGAATGTTATAGACAATTTGCCAGATTTTTTCGTCTTTGGTCATTTGTAAACCGGGGGAATGTTTAACCGACTTTATTTTCATCGGTGCCGTGGTAGAGTGCATCCATTATATGTGTTGCCAACCAATTGCTGGATAATTATGCGCTGGGCCATTGTTTTTTTTATAGCCGTCCCCCTGGGGGAAATGCTGCTACTGTTTGAAGTCAGTGATCGCATAGGTGGGCTGTGGACAATATTCCTGGTGGTGCTGACGGCTGTCATCGGTGTTCAGATACTTAAACGTCAGGGGTTTTCAACCCTGGGCAGGGCAAACCAGCGTATTAGTGCGGGGGAGCTGCCAGCACAGGAAATTGTGGAAGGTCTCATGTTGGCCTTCGCCGGAGCCCTGTTGCTCACGCCCGGGTTTATTACCGATACCATTGGTTTTATTTGCCTGACTACCCCGGTCCGGCGCCTGATTGCAAAAAAGGTGATCAGTTCCGGCATGATGACGATGGCGGGCAACAGGTCCAATTCAGGTTTTTTTTGGAGCTCCAGCAGTGATTTTCGCGGCGAATCAGGCTCATCGACTTTTGAAGGTGAGTTTAGCGAAGATTCAGGGTATATTAGCGGCCCCGAAAGCGATGGGAATGGGGAAAATAAGCGCTGAATTCCGGAGTTCCCTTTCCTTGGGCTCTAATTCTTGGGTTTTGTAAGGGAAAAACATAAAAAAGCCTGCAGTTTGTGCATTTCCCATTGAATTTTCATGGGCTATCCCCATTAAGGAGCAACACAGGTTTAGACCTGCGCTTGTTGACCATGGTCTGCGCGAGGGAATTTGCGCGTTTTCCAGAGTGGGAGTCTGTGTCGGGATAAATTTCGGCAATAGAGCAATCGCTCTGGTTTTGGTTTGAATTGATGAATCAATTGAATTAGGAGAAAAAATTTAATGAAGATCCGGCCTTTACAAGATCGCGTCGTGGTTCGACGCACAGAAGAGGAAACCACTACATCTGGTGGTATCGTGCTACCAGATAGCGCCACCGAAAAACCTGCGCAAGGCGAAGTTGTCGCGGTAGGTTCAGGTCGCATACTGGATAATGGCGAGAGCCGTCCGGTGGATGTAAAAGTGGGCGATATCGTAGTGTTCGGCAAGTATTCCAGTAATACGGTAAAGATTGATGGGGAAGAGCTACTCATTCTCAACGAAAGCGAGATCTTTGGAGTGGTTGAAGGCTGAACCGGCTAACTTGTTAATCGAATCTAGTAAACGACTATTTGAATAGGAAATTTTTAAAATGGCTAAAGACGTAATATTCGGCGATGCAGCTCGTCAGAAACTACTCAAGGGTGTCAATGTCCTTGCTGACGCAGTTAAAGTAACTCTGGGCCCCAAGGGTCGCAACGTAGTACTGGACAAATCATTTGGCGCACCAACCGTAACAAAAGATGGTGTTTCCGTCGCCAAGGAAATTGACCTGGAAGACAATTTCGAGAACATGGGCGCGCAAATGGTGAAGGAAGTTGCCTCACGGACTTCGGATGTGGCTGGTGATGGCACTACAACCGCCACTGTTCTGGCACAGTCTATTCTGAATGAAGGTTTGAAATCAGTAGCGGCCGGGATGAACCCAATGGACCTCAAGCGCGGTGTTGATAAGGCCGTCGCTGCCATGGTTATAGAAGTAGGCAAGTTGGCCACACCCTGCACTGATCCCAAGGCTATCGCCCAGGTAGGAACTATTTCTGCCAACTCGGATACCCAGGTGGGTGAAATCATTGCTGACGCAATGGATAAAGTCGGCAAGGAAGGTGTCATTACTGTTGAAGATGGCTCGGGTTTAGAGAATGAGCTGGAAGTAGTAGAAGGTATGCAGTTTGATCGTGGCTATCTGTCCGCTTACTTCATCAATAACCAGGATAGTATGAGTGTTGATCTGGAAGAACCTCTGGTTCTGCTGGTAGATAAGAAGGTTTCTAACATTCGTGACATGCTGGGCCTGCTCGAAGGCGTCGCTAAAGCCGGGCGTCCTCTGTTGGTCATCGCCGAAGATGTTGAAGGCGAAGCATTGGCAACGCTGGTTGTAAATAATATGCGTGGCATTGTTAAAGTAGCGGCGGTTAAAGCCCCGGGTTTTGGTGATCGCAGAAAGGCCATGCTGGAAGACATAGCAATCCTTACCGGTGGTACGGTTATTTCGGAAGAAGTTGGCCTGAACCTGGAGGGTGCCACTATTGAAGACCTGGGCTCTGCCAAGCGTGTAAGTATCACCAAGGAAAACACCACTATCATTGATGGTGCTGGCGACCCTGGTAATATTTCCGGTCGCGTAAGCCAGATTCGTGCCCAGATCGAAGAAACCTCCTCCGATTACGATAAAGAAAAGTTGCAGGAACGTGTCGCCAAGCTGGCGGGCGGGGTTGCCGTGATCAAGGTAGGTGCTGGAACTGAAATCGAAATGAAAGAAAAGAAAGCCCGTGTTGAAGACGCATTACATTCAACTCGCGCCGCGGTGGAAGAAGGCGTGGTACCAGGTGGCGGTGTGGCTTTTATTCGTGCACTGCAAGCTATTGAAGGTCTGGAAGGCGATAATGAAGACCAGAATATTGGAATTAATTTATTGCTTAAGGCTGTTACCAATCCGCTCCGACAGATCGTTGAAAATGCTGGTGAGGAAGGTTCTGTGATTCTTGAAAAAGTCAGGAACGGAAAAGGCAACTATGGTTTTAATGCCGCAACCGGCGAATACGGTGACATGATTGAAATGGGTATTCTGGATCCTGCCAAGGTAACCAGAACCGCATTGCAGGCAGCAGGCTCCGTTGCTGGTCTGATGATCACCACCGAGTGTATGGTAACTGAAAAGCCGGAAGAGAAAGGTGCTGCTGGTATGCCTGATATGGGCGGCATGGGCGGCATGGGTGGTATGGGCGGTATGATGTAAATATTGATCGCCAGGCGGGTCTTAGTGGCCCCTGAAGGTGATGGACCGGGCAACGGACTAAATCCGGTCCATAAAAAAGCAGAACCTCGCGATTC
>JAESQX010000020.1 GCA_016764875.1 Gammaproteobacteria bacterium | reverse complement strand
GAGAGGTTACCTTGGGGTACGGGAAGTGCATTAAGCGAGGCCATCATGGCAGCCTTGGCACCATTGCCGTCATTTACTTCAAAACTGTTCAGCCCTTTCAGAAAATAAGCACCGTTCGAACAACCTGTGACACCTGGGCCACCGCCTTTTTATTTCCGGTGCAACTATTATCATGGTTCATCATGAAGGCTACTTGTATGGAATCCAGCTCATCAAAAACTGTTTTAAAAACAGCACGGATTCCGTCAAACAAAGTGACCGTGCCTGGACCCGTATCCAGGGCGTCATAGGCTTCGCCCAGCAAATTGCCGCAGGCGCCATTTGGGTCTGGTGGATCAACCTGGGTACAAAGCGTTGAACCCAGGTTAGGACGATAGTCCAGACTAATAAAAACCATGGGATCTGCACTACCGACAGGTCTTACATTAATGTAAATATCCGTATCGTCGGCAATACTGTTTATTTGCATAACGCAAAACAGAACCATCACCCATGCAATAGTTTTAATATTCATTTCAACTGCTCTCCTTCGAATTTTTTCTGGCAGTTCATGGCTTTCACTGTGCTCCTCGGGGAATTAACACCAGCACACCCTGTACCAATCCAACTCTTCCCTCGTTATCAGCATTCCCATCGTAGGTTGCATCCACTTCAAACCGAGCCGCCGAAAAAGCATCAGCGCTGGAATCAATACCGCGCGGTGGCGGCGTCAATGCTGGAGCCAGGCGCTCCACAATTACTGCCGCGTTACCTGCTTTGGCAGCGGGCAATAAATTCGTATCAATAGCTACGTCATTGGCAGAGCAACCGGTTACATTGGAGGTGCAATTTACGTATCCAATATCCCCGTTTACCCTTATATTATCGGGATTACCCACCACCTCATCGACAATGGACTGGGTCAGTTCAAAAGTTTCAACTCTGGATTGCTCGTTACCTGCCATTCTCAGTTCCAGCGTGCTGGTGCGCATAGTTGTAGTAGCAGCGAGAGTCAGAATTAAAAGTAATACCATGGCCATCAGTAGAACACTGCCACGCTGAATTGTTGGTCTGTTAGCCAGATTGATAGATACGCGCTGCTTCATGCTCCAAGCCCCGTAAGGTTTGTCGGATTACGGAGCAGAATTGTGGTACTGAAAACCCGTCGGTAAAAACTGTCATTGGCAGCCGCTACATTTTTTGTGCCCAGAACATAGGTTTTATCATTCAAATAATTGGGAACCGAATCCACACTTCTTACCAGGATATGAATTCGAGCGGCAACGGAATTGATCATTTCTGCCGCCGTTGGTGAGCCAGTGTAATAATCCGCCACAAAATCCCTGTCAGTGTCCACACCGAACTCAATCTGCAAATCTTCGACACCATCTACCAGACACTGGTTTTCCATATCCGGGGGGCTGGTACTGTTGAGAAATGCCCGGCACAAAGAAGGCAGATTGTCACCGGGGGTGACTGCATAATCTCTGAGGTAAAAAATCGTGGGCATATAGGCCCAATTGACCTCATCTCCACCGAGGGCAGGAGGCGTACCCGCGCCACCACCCATGAACAATTGGGCCCCGGCACCGTTGGTTCGCAAATACATGGTGCCGCCGTCAATGCTCCCGTCAGCGGTCTCATTGTCGGCCACCCTTTTTATTCCAAGAATGTCAGAGCCGGCAACAATAGAGGCCGAGGGAAGGCAGTTAAAGTTGGCTGCAACTGTGGCGGTAGTTACATTATTTAGAATTTCCACGCCGCGCAAATCCATAGCCCAGTCATCTACACCGTTGCCACAATCGGTACCTACATTCACAGATGCATGTTCGCTTATTGTTGCGACATCCAGGTATTTACCCCAGTACCCGGCCATAGCCAGCTCACGACCGACAAGTCGCATGATGAAACGACCGTTATCCAGCATGATTGAAATTTGTTCATCCTGTTGCGCGCTTCGATTACTCTGGATAAATACGTTTACAGCACCGGCAATCAGAGTTAGTCCCAACCCCATGGATACCAATAATTCAATGATAGTAAAGCCAGCTTGTTTAGAATGACGTTTCATAAAGATCTCAGGACGATATATAAGTGCTAAATGACAGTATTCGACGAAATTCCCTATTGGCTCCGTAATTACCAGTACCCACACCGCAAGTGTTTGCCGATGCATTGGTTAATTCCATCAATCCGCGTCACACAATGGTGACGGTGTATATACCAGCTCCACCACTTACCGGGCCGGTTATACAACTGGTCGGGCTGGCCAGACCGCCGGTCTGGGTAAGGGTTCCACTGATAGTGCGCGCCTCCGAGGCTCCGTCCATCGATTGCTCCCACTGATATAGATCCTGGGCGGCCAACTGTAATGGGGTACATCGAGCACCTGTTGTGCAACTCAATGCAGGAGCAGTAAGTGTGCCCCCACCTGCACTTCCAATCAGATAACCACTCAGTGCCAAAGGATTGGCCCGCATACGTTCAACGACGTCATGGGCTAACATAACGGCCGTAGTCCGTTGCACGGCATCGAAATTAGATCTCTTTGCGGTGGTCTGAAGGGCCGCCATGTTAAGAAATCCGACACTGACAATAACCAGAGTCACCAGCACTTCGACCATTCCCACGCCAGTTTGATTCTTTTTACCGTTAGTCAATCTCAAGTGCTCTCCGATTCCTAAACAGGTTTTTACACCATTAACAGTGTAGACCAATCCCTTTAAGGACACGTTGCATCGGCCACTCGTGGCCTGCCCGTGGCGTTAATTACAACTGACTTGGCTACGCTTCCACCTACACAAATACTGAAACTACCGCCGGAGGTAATTGCACCGGACGGCCGGTATCTTAGAAACTCATCAAAATTCGCGGTAACCACTACCGAGGTATCATCCATACTGGTGTGGGTGTCGATTATTTCTTCACCTACATCCCGTACCCCGTCTCCATCGAGATCCTCAAATGCGATCCATCCGTCCTGCCAGCTATTACTGGTATTACAAATATTAGGGGAGGCTGGATTAATCATGCACATGGACACTATGGAGTTACGGGTAACTGCCTCGCTTCGAGCCAGCAATAGCGAAGCAAGCAGGTCGTTGGTATTCTGGGTAGCTTGAACTTCATCCAGAAAGTCAGACATTGCAGGCGCCGTGAGGGATGCCAGCACGCCAAAAATTGCCAGCACGACCATAGCCTCAATAATTGTAAAACCACTGTTTTTAGAATTAGTTAGCATTGTGATCCAGTCCAAAATTAAAAAGCCCCGCCATCCCATCGCCAATTTCAGCTACGGGAGTCGAAACTATACGGGAACAGAAGCTTAAAAATTGTGAGCTGGTTCTAACTTTCAGGGGCCTCTACAGGATATCCGAGCTCTAACGCTACGCCTTCTCTAATCTAGAGCATAAAACTCTTGTATCACTATGAATTTATTAAAATTAGTGTGACCCAAAACTCCTGACTAGAAGACTTTAAAAGACGGGGCACCAGATGCTCTAGTGAACTCTTGATTTCACTAGAAAAATCAACGCGTTTTTGCCTACCTATTGATGTATGCTATCGGCAAATTTTTACACGCCACAATCTCGAAAATTCAGGATTTACAAATATAAAAAGGTGAAGTCATAGCCCAGAAACCCAATATTCAACACTCAGAAGCTGTTTATAGATATGTCTACGCTGCTTTCCTATGATCCCTTGATTCTTGCCCTGCTATGCCTGACCGGTTTTTTCGCAGGTGGCATAAACACCATAGCTGGCGGGGGCTCCAGCCTCACTTTGCCGGTATTGATGATGCTGGGCCTGCCTGCAGACATCGCCAACGGCACCAATCGAGTCGCCATTACCGTGCAGTGCATCGTCGGTGTCGCCGGCTTTGACAAACACAACTCTCTTGATCGACCAGCAATTGTTCCCATACTGGTACCCACCGTCGCTGGGGGTATCATTGGTGCTCTTACCGCCGCGCTAATGCCCGGCCTTTACCTCAAACCGTTACTACTGGGCACCATACTGCTCATGGCACTGGTGATACTGATCAAGCCGGACACCCTTGTTCCGCCAGAAGGAAGTGAGGTACTCTCACCGCAACAAAGTAGAGGGGCATGGTGGGGATTATTCGGTGCGGGTTTGTACGGTGGCTTTGTCCAGGCTGGAGTAGGATTTATTCTGCTGGCTGCCCTGGCGGGCGGACTCCGTTACGACCTGCTTCGTGCTAATGCATTAAAAACTGTCTGCGCACTGGCATTTACCAGTGTTGCTTTAGTGATCTTCATTCTATTCGGCCAGGTATGGTGGATACCCGGATTAATCCTGGCGCTAGGCTCCATGCTTGGCGCGCATCTGGCGGTAAAAATTGCGGTGCAGGTTCCCCAGCATTATCTCAAATGGATTTTGTTTGCCATGACCCTGGTGGCCTGCATTGGTGGATTCCTGTCGGGGGGGTATTAAAGCTGCCACGAAGTGATTTGAACTATCTGCCCCACTTCGGGCTATCAAAAACTACCTGGATTCTGGCGCCGCCGAGTTGTGAATTGTCTACGTCAATCAGCCCGCCATAACTGGCTACGATGTCAGTCACTACCGCCAGGCCAATTCCCTGCCCCTGGGCCAGCGTATCTGCCCTGGCTCCACGCTGTAATACAAACTGGCGTTGATCGGTAGCGATTCCCGGGCCATCATCTTCAACCACGATACTCAACTGTGCCTTGCCTTTTCCAACCGCGGCATTCACGGAGACCTGTATTCGACTGTGTCCGTACTTATAGGCATTGTCCAGTAAGTTGCCCATGATCTCCATCAGGTCACGCTCATCGCCATAAAACAGAATATCGCTGTCTATCGATTCTGTATGCCGCATCGCCTTGGCCGCGTACACTTTGTCCAGGGCTTTCAATATCCGTGCAATCAGTTCCTTTACATTCACCTGCCGCGATAGCGAGCTGGCCCCATTGGACTGAACAGCACGCTGTAACTGGTAGCTGATAATCTGGTTCATTCTCTGTAGCTGCTCTTCCACGGTATCCAGCTGCTTTTCAGTATCCGACGGCAGGCCATTCCCTTTTTGTTTGATCAGTTTCTCGGTTACACCCGAAATCACCGCCAGCGGTGTCTTCAGACTATGAGCCAGATCTCCCAGGGTAGTGCGATATTTAGCCTGCTGTTTTCGCTCGCTCTTTATCAATAGATTCAGATTGTCGGTTACACCTTTAAGTTCTTTTGGGTAGCTGCCCTCCAGTTGCTCTGCCTGACCTGACTCAATGAGTTTCAAATCCCTGGCCATACCATGCAAGGGCGATAACCCCCAGCGTAGAAACAATACCTGTAACGCCAACAACAATACCGCCACTCCCCCTAACCAGGACCACAGACTTGTTCTGAACTTCGCTATTTCCGAATAGTAGGGAACCGCCGTTTCAATCACTGAAAAATTGTATTCACTTACTCCATCCTCCCAGAGGATTCCGTAGCTGACAATAAACAATTCTTCATCGTCTACGGAATTAATTTTAGCAAAGTCGCTTTCGCCAATAGGGATCTGCATACTCAATACGCTGAAATCTTCTAATTCCAGATCGAATGCCGATTCGCTACGCCATAATTCTCCTGCACTGGTGCTGCTTACAAAACCATACAGCCCGGAGTTAAGCTGAGCAAAACGAGGCTCTCGCAGATCTTCCAGTAGATATAAAACCCCCTCTTCTTCACCTATGGCCGATAACAAAACATAAATTTGTAATTTTAATTGTTCTGCCGCCCCTGCTTCCACGCTATCCCGAAATGCTCGATCAAGAACGGTTCCGATCAGACCAAGAAAAACAAACAACAGTATGCTGAACCCCACCAGCAAGCGTGATTGAATTGAATATTCGGAAACTTTGGATTGGCGCGTCATTAGCATCGACAGCTTTAAACCTGATATCAGGTCAGGCTAAAACGATAGCCCTGACCACGCACGGTTTCGATGGGATTAAGGGTTTGTTCCGGATCAAGCTTTTGCCGCAGTCGCCTGATGAATACTTCAAGAACGTTGCTGTCTCGATCATAATCCTGGGCATAAAGATGTTCTGTCAGCTCCGTCTTGGAAATCACCTGGCCCGGATGAAGCATCAGATACTCCAACACTTTGTACTCGTAGGCAGTCAGATCCACATTCTCATCATTGACTGCAACCCGCTTGGTTGAGAGATTCAGGTTCAACACGCCAAACTCCAGCGACGGTTTGGCATAACCGGCCGCCCGGCGCAACAGCGCATTTAATCGCGCCAGTATTTCTTCCAGTTGAAAAGGTTTGACCACATAGTCGTCTGCGCCTGCATCAAGGCCGGCAACCTTGTCCTGCCAGTCCCCGCGCGCTGTAAGTATAAGAATCGGGAATGTTTTCCCGGACTCGCGAACGGTTTTAATCAGTTCTATACCGTCAATCTCGGGCAAACCCAAATCCACGATGGCCGCGTCATATTCATATTCACTGGCATAATAAAGGCCTGATCGGCCGTCTTCTGCGCCATCAACAACATAGCCTTCACCGGTCAAGGCCTGCACCAGTTGCTGCCTTAACAAGCTTTCGTCTTCAACCACCAGTAATTTCATGGGGCTCGCCCTGTCTGTCCGATTTAACCAAGAAGCCGATAAGTATCGCCGCCGTTGAATTGACCAGGGTCAAGGGCCGCTAACTGCACCGGTGTTGGCATTAACAAAAACAGTGGAAATTTTACCTTCGTTTTCCATTCTGATCTGGTAACGCAGAGCATTCCCCTGGCCGATCAGTGAGATGCGAAGTATATTCCCGGTAAATTTTTGACGAGCCAGTTCTACGGCTTGTCGCTCCGAAATCCGCGGCGCCGGGGTTTGGGCCTGACGAATATCTCTCGCTCCCGTAGCATTATCAAGCCGACCTGGCTGTACTGAAGGCGTCCGCTGGGCAAAACTTGCCGTTGCAAGAGCCAGCAGAAAGGTCATCACTATTAGAACTACTGATCGTTTAAACAAAATTCACCTGTTACTTTAAACGACAGCAGGAAAAGCATCCCCGGGGCGGCTTTTCCTGAAGCGTTCACTTAATCCTATCATGCCTCAAATCAGGCATCAGCTCTATAGGTTGCGGTTTATAGTACCGGTTGCACACTGACTCTAACCTGAATCTGGTCTCCGGGGTCAGAATCTGTACGCACACTATAATCCTTGCCATTGTAGTTGTAGGTTACCTGATAACCGACTATGCGTTCTTCTTCATGCCGTTCATAAACAGTCTTGCAACGCTGCACAACTTCCACCGCCCCACCATAAGGGCGATCCTGTTGACGGATAATATCACGTCCAATTGAGTGGCCCAACACAGCACCAATCACCGCCCCTACACGCTTGTTGGATTTGTTATGGCCAACCGCATTACCAATTGCCCCGCCTATTATGGTACCCAGGATAGAAGTGGTATTGGAGCTGGTTCCACCATAGTTCCTTTGCACCTGATACTCCTCCTCCCAGCATTGCTCCTGCGGTGTGGAGATTTCCACTACTCGGATAATGGGGCGAGACTCAACCACCGTAGCGTAGTCATATTCTACCTGCGCCATTACAGTGCCCGATACCATCAGGGAAACCAACCCTGTGCCTATCAGTGCCAACTTAATCATAACCAACCCTCCATAAATCCGAAATAAAATAGCTTCGATCCATCTCACATCAACACAATACAAAGGTCTAACTGAATCCAGGCTGAAGCCGCGGAAAACGTATAGCCCTTGCTCCAGGAGTCTTACTGCATTTGATGCTGGATGTATTTATGGCCGCTGCTGGTTTAGAATTGCAAACTTTGGACGGATCGGTCAAACCCGGATTTGAAAACAACAACTATATGGATTCAAGAGAATTGCAATGATACTTAAACTAATTTCCGTCGCTTTTGTTACCACCGGGGTTATCAGCCTGCCGGTTTATTTGCTTTTATCCAATGGCGATCTACTAATAGAATCCAGCCATTTACCTGTTATTGCTGTTACAGTCTTCGTGATATCACTGATTTCAGCCGTTGCCGGGGCGAAATCAGGAAACAATGGGGCTACATCCGGCAATCAGAAGCAAGACACGGAACCCAGAGAAAACGGTACGGTCAAATGGTTCAATGCCAGTAAAGGATTCGGGTTTATCACTCGCGACTCGGGTGATGATGTTTTTGTGCATTTCCGCTCGATTCGTGGTGAAGGACACCGGGTACTACGCGACGGCCAGCGAGTTGATTTCTTTGTCAGCGAAGGCGACAAGGGTTTACAGGCAGAAGACGTTGTTGAAGTTTAATAGATTTTGCTTCCTTTTCAGCACCTGCGTACTTTTCCTTGTTTGAGGAATCTGAAAATATGAATAAAACCCGATATTAGCAAGGTCATTTTTATTTAAACCACAAGCACTTTACAATTAACCCGAGATTTATTAATTGAGACAGTGAATTATGCATAACAAAACCCGGAGCAGATTAGTTTTTGTGTTATTTTGTCTACTGTTTAATTTCAGCGTTCTGGCTGTCGAGGTTGGTGAGACAGCACCCGATTTCACCCTGAAAGATATTGAAGCAGGCAAGGCTGATTTTACGCTTAGTGATTTGCGTGGCAAAACTGTGTACCTGGATTTCTGGGCTTCCTGGTGTGGTCCCTGCTTGAGATCATTGCCTCTTTATAACGAGCTTTATTCAAAATACCGCGAAAAGGGCTTGGTGGTGGTGGGTATAAACATCGACAATCCGATTGAAGACGGCCTGGATTTCCTCCTCGACAATCCGCTGGATTTCAAAATTCCCTCCGATCCCGACGGTGAAGTCACCGCTCTTTATGAGATATACGGAATGCCAACTTCTTATCTGATTGATGCAGAAGGTGTAGTGCACCTTGTGCATGAAGGGTTTCGGGATGGAGATCTGGAGCTTATCGAAAAAGAAATCGAAGCACTGCTGGCCCACTAATTTTAAAAGTTAATTCTGCAATTACATCTATTGAAGGAACTGCAACGGCGGTTCGTCAAGCGCTGCCATTTGCTCCCGCAACTCAAGGATATGCTCAGCCCAGTAACGTTGAGTATTGAACCATGGAAAGCATTTTGGAAATGCCGGGTCTTGCCAGCGCCGCGCCAGCCAGGCACTGTAATGCATTATGCGCATGGTTCGTAACGCCTCGATCACAACTAGTTCCTGTGGATGGAAATCATAAAATTCATTATAGCCTTCTATAAGTTCCATCAACTGTCCCTGCTTCTGATTTCTGTCACCGGATAGCAGCATCCACAAATCCTGCATTGCCGGACCCATCATGGCATCATCGAAATCCACAAAATGAGGAATCTCATTATGCCAGAGAACATTTCCCAGATGACAGTCGCCGTGAATTCTGATCCTGTTCAGCACACCGGCTTCCTTGAAGATGCCATACACTTTTTCTATCAAGTCTGCCGCAAGTGTTTCATAGGCATTTAACAACTCAACAGGTATGAAGTCGTTGTCTAGTAAAAACTGTTTTGAGGAAACAGTCATTGCCTCAATTGACAACTCCTGCCTTGATAAAAAAGTAGTCCTGGCCCCGGCCAGGTGAACCCTGCCGATATATCGTCCCATGATTAACAGGCTGTCCAGCTCATCAAGCTCAGGTGCCCGACCTGGTATTCTTGGAAAAACCGCAAGCCGAAAAATACCATCATGCATCAGGGTCTGCTTACCATTGAATTGCATGGGCGCGGCGACAGGCACTTCCAGATCAAGCAGTTCCTGGGCAAAAGCATGCTCCTCCAGAATCTGTTCATCGCTCCAGCGGCCGGGGCGATAGAATTTGGCAATCACAGATGACCCGCCTTCAATACCTATCTGGTAAACGCGGTTTTCGTAACTGTTGAGAGGATAAATGCGGGCATCAGGTATGAATCCCAGAGCCTCGATAGCCGCTAATACTCTGTCGGGAGTTAATTCCGAATAAGGATGGACACTGCTTTCCATTTACATATTCCTTGCAGGAGAACTCTAACTAAGTAGGCGACCAATCTATGGGAGCCTACCTCTAGCCGTGACGCCCCCGAGTGGGTAAAATTGCAACTATGAAACGGCCTAACTAGGCATAAGATCCATAGCTACAACATCAGGAGTCCACCTTGAACCCAGAATCCTCCTTCTCTAACGACAATCGTGAGCAACTTGAAGCCAGATTACAGCAACTGAAATCAAGCTACGAACAGATACTATCACAGGGCCTTGCCCTGGACCTGACTCGCGGCAAACCCTCCACGGCACAACTTACGCTGTGCGATTCAATGGATGGCATTTTAAACGGCAATTACCTTACTGAAAACGGAACCGATTGCCGCAATTATGGTGGTGGCCTGGGAATCCCTGAAGCAAGAAAACTGGCCGCAGATTACCTTGGCTGCGACCCGAAACAAACCCTGGTGGGTGGCAATAGCAGCCTGCAGTTGATGTACCAATGTGTTCTGTATAGCCACCTGTTTGGCGATGCGGATGCTGAAGCCTGGAGCCGGGAAGCCGGTTCGGACAAGATCAAGTTCCTGTGCCCTGCACCGGGGTATGATCGCCATTTTTCCGTTTGTGAAGCACTGGGTATCGAGATGATTCCTGTCGCCATGACTGATCGGGGCCCGGATATGGATCAGGTGGAAGCACTGGTGCAGGCCGATCCCCTCATTAAGGGAATCTGGTGCGTACCTAGGTATTCCAATCCCAGTGGTGTGGTTTATGCAGATTCCACGGTGCAGCGAATATCAAAGCTGGGCAATATCGCCGGCAATAATTTCCGTATTATCTGGGACAACGCCTATGCAGTTCATCATCTTGTGGACGAGCCACCCGAACTCGCGAATATTCTTGAGCTAAGCAGGCAACATGGCACCCTTGACAACGTATATGCCATCGGGTCCACATCAAAAATTACTTTTGCCGGCGCTGGCATGGCATTTCTTGCCAGTTCCGAGTCCAACATCAGCACCCTGGCTTCCCATTTGAGTTACCTCACCATCGGCCCCGACAAAATCAATCAATTGCGACATGTGAAATTCCTGAAGGACAACAACACCATCAAGAACCACATGGATCAGCACAAAGCTATTCTGAGACCAAAGTTTGACCTGGTGCAGCAACACCTGGACAAGGCGTTTGCTGGCAAGTCATTAAATGGTGAAGCCATGGGCCGTTGGACAATACCCAAGGGCGGATATTTCGTCCTGTTTGATACACAGCCGGGGCTGGCACAGCAGGTAATCTCCCTGACCGGTGCCGCCGGTGTGAAATTAACACCGGCCGGAGCTACCTGGCCCTACGGCAACGATCCCAATGACAGCAATATTCGGCTGGCACCTTCGTTTCCTGAACTGCATGAAATTGATGCAGCCATGAAGGTATTTACCTTATGCGTGGAGATGGTAACTCTGGAACAGGCGCTTCAATCTGGTTGAAACAGCTATCAGGAATCACCGCGTCTGGAGTCAGTTTTGCCCCCGGTGAGGGAAACCGGGAACGGGGTAATATTATCGCCGTTTGATATTTTGCTCACGCCGCCTTTTTCCACTTCATCTATTCGGATAATGGCCTGCATCGGGATAAAACTGCGCTTCACACCGTGAAATTCCGCTTTCAGTTTTTCTTCGCTGGGGTCAACTACTACCTGACTGCGCTCATCAAAGACGAATTCCTCGACTTCGATAAAGCCATACAGTTCGCTCTGGTAAACCTGTTGGACAAAGATCTCGTAAACCTTACCTTTATTGAGAAAAGTAACCTTGTAAATTTCTGATGGTTTACCCATTAACTGAATCTCTTGTTGAAGTGCTGATGTGGGAGTTCCCGTCAGTGGCGTTACTAATACCGCCCGGGATACTGTTAGCGTAACCGTAATATCAGGTTATTGCGATGATTTTCAAGGTCAATAAGGCTATTTTTCCCTGAAATCAATCGTTTTGCTGGTATACTTCGGCCACTTTTTACCCCCATACCAGTAAGCCATAATACAGATTGAAATCGGCAGCGAAACGGCCATGAGCAATAACAAGGACACCACTTTCCAGATCCGAAAGGTCTTTATCAAGACCCACGGCTGCCAGATGAATGAATATGATTCTTCGCGCATACTGGATCTGCTCAAGGAAGACCGAGGTGCTACGCTGGTGGATGACCCGGCCCAGGCAGATTTGCTCCTGCTCAACACCTGCTCCATTCGGGAGAAAGCCCAGGAAAAAGTGTTTCATCAACTGGGCCGTTGGCGTTCCCTGAAACAGGCCAACCCCAGGATTAAAATTGCCGTGGGAGGCTGCGTTGCCAGCCAGGAAGGAGAAGCCATCGGCAAGAGAGCCCCTTATGTAGACGTAGTGTTCGGCCCACAGACATTACACAAGTTGCCGGAAATGCTGGACAGCTCGAATAATAAAGGACCGGTAGTTGATATCAGCTTTCCTGAGATTGAGAAATTTGATCGTTTACCAGAACCGGAAGTTCATAGCTGTCAGGCCTTTCTCACCATAATGGAAGGATGCAGCAAGTATTGCAGCTTCTGTGTAGTGCCGTACACCCGGGGCGAAGAAGTCAGCCGTCCACTGGACGATGTACTGGCAGAGGCCGTACACCTGGCAGAACACGGAGTCCGGGAGATTAATTTGCTGGGCCAGAACGTGAATGCTTACCGGGGCCAGAGCCATGATGGCAAGATTATTGACCTGGCCATGCTGATCAACTATATCGCCAGCATAGACGGTATTGATCGAATTCGCTTTACCACTTCCCACCCGGTGGAGTTTACCAGCAACCTGATCAGCGTGTATTCGCAAGTGCCTGAACTGGTTGACCATCTGCATTTGCCAGTCCAGAGCGGATCTGACCGGATACTCTCAGCCATGAAACGCGGGCACACCGCCCTGGAATACAAATCCATCATTCGAAGAATCCAGGCACTGAGGCCCGATATAAGTCTGTCATCTGATTTCATCATTGGCTTTCCCGGTGAAACCAACAAAGATTTTGAAGACACCATGAACCTGATCATCCAGATTGGTTTCGATACCTCGTTCAGTTTTATCTACAGTCCCCGGCCTGGCACTCCAGCGGCAGATCTGAAAGATGAAACTCCCGAGCAGGAGAAAAAACATCGCCTCGCCACACTACAGTCACAGATAAGCCAACACGCTAAAGCCATCAGCGAAGCCATGGTGGGTGGCATCCAGCGAGTGCTGGTAACCGGAGTCTCCATCAAGGATCCTGGAGAACTACAGGGGCGCACAGAGAATAACCGCGTGGTTAACTTTCACTGTGATGATCACGCTCTGATCGGTCAGTTTACCGATATAAATATCGTTGACGCCTACAGCAATTCCCTGCGCGGCCAACTGTAGAAACCACGTGTATTCTGTCTATGGAAATTCACGATTGATGGACCCTGAATTTTGACCACAAACCGGCAGGAAAATGCTTACAATTTTGATCAGCTTGTTATACTAATGACAATACAGTAGCTGCGAGGTTCCGACTCTCACTTTATGGTCAATCAGATTCACTCCCGAAGCATTAGCCTTCACCCCGATAATGCACGACGCCTGGCAAATCTCTGTGGGCGGTTAAACGAGCATTTAAACCAGATCGAACAGTCTCTGGCTATTAAAATCCAGCAACGAGGCAACCGGTTCAGGCTTTCCGGTTCCGAAGCGGCCATTTCTGATGGGGGCCAGTTACTGGAATCCCTGTATCTGTCTACCGATCATGGCAAGCAACTAAGCCCCGACCAGGTTCACCTGGCTTTACGGGAAACCCTGAACAAGAATGATCCAATAGCGGAAACAGAGGCAGAAGACGAAGGGCTCATTCGCACACCGCGTAATTCCATCAAACCCCGCAGCAAACACCAGCGTCAATATGTGCAGTCAATCCAGCAGAACGATATCAATTTTGGTATTGGGCCCGCTGGAACCGGAAAAACATATCTGGCAGTCGCCTGTGCAGTGGAAGCCCTGGTGCAGGAGCGGGTAAACCGCTTGTTACTGGTGAGGCCTGCGGTGGAAGCAGGTGAGAAACTGGGATTCCTGCCTGGTGATCTGGCACAAAAAATTGATCCCTACCTGCGCCCCCTCTACGATGCGCTGTACGAAATGCTGGGATTCGAACGGGTTGCACGGTTGATTGAAAAAAACGTCATCGAGGTGGCACCACTGGCCTACATGCGGGGGCGCAGCCTTAATAATTCCTTCATTATTCTGGATGAAAGCCAGAACACTACGGCTTCGCAGATGAAGATGTTTCTTACCCGTATTGGCTTTGGCTCAACGGCCATTATTACCGGTGACGTTACCCAGATCGATTTACCCAAAGGCACCCGCTCGGGCCTGGTACAGGTCAGCAAGATACTGGAAAACATTAAGGGTATCGGATTTACTTATTTTGACTCGCACGACGTAGTGCGTCACCGCCTGGTTCAGAAAATTGTTGAAGCTTATGACAAGCACGACCGGCAGAATATTTCCAATTTGAATCAGGACAGTAGCTCAGCCCATGAACGTGACAGTTGATTTGGAACACGACTGTCCAGGGCACTGGGCACCGGCGGCGGAAGACATTGCACTGTGGTTTAATTCTGCAAACGAGTCCATCGCCAGGGATATGCCGGAGATCAGTGTTAGTGTCAAAGTAATCTCAGAACAGGATTCCGCCAGACTGAATAAACAGTATCGAGGCAAGGATAAACCTACCAACGTGCTGTCCTTCACCAGTGAATTACCTCCGGACATGACTGACATACTGAAGTTCATACCCTTGGGCGACATCGCGATTTGTGCTCCTGTGGTGGAAGCCGAGGCCAGACAGCAGGGTAAAGCGCTTAATGCCCACTGGGCCCATTTACTGACCCATGGCTTTCTGCATTTAAGTGGTTACCAGCACGACAGCAAATCCAGTACCGAAGAAATGGAATCCCTGGAAATAGCCATCCTGGACACCCTGGGCTTTCCCAATCCTTATATAATTAATTAATGACAGGTCATTGCGAACCAACAACTGGAGAAATACCCAAGGTATGACTGACGACCCATCCAGCATCAAGCCAAGACCCAGATCCTGGCTTGATAAAATCGCCCAGATTTTTTCTGACGAACCCACAGACACCCAGAGCCTGCTTGAAATACTACGCAATGCAGAGCAGGACCAGGTTCTCGATGCCGATGCACTGAGCATCATTGAGGGTGCTCTGCAGGTTTCAAAAATGCAGGTACGAGAAATAATGATCCCTCGTTCCCAACTGGTTACTGTTTCTGCCAAGCTGCCTGCCCGGGAAATAATTGAACTGGTGAGCAAAGCATCTCATTCACGCTTTCCCGTAGTGGGAGAAACCATCGACAACATTATGGGCATCCTGTTGGCCAAGGACCTCCTGCCTCTGTTGCGCCAGAATGACACAAACAGATTTTCCATTAAAGATATAGTGCGTCCTGCCACCTTTGTTCCAGAAAGCAAGCGGCTCAATGTATTGTTAAGAGAGCTCCGGGAAACCCGCCACCATATGGCTATCGTTATAGACGAATACGGATCGGTTTGTGGTGCGGTGACCATTGAGGATGTGCTGGAACAGATCGTTGGCGAAATCGAGGATGAATACGACGTTGATGATGACAGCTATATAAAACGGTTCGATGATCAGAATCATATCGTCAAGGCTCTTACACCACTGGACGAGTTTAACGAACACTTCGAAACTGAATTCAATGAACTGGAGTTTGCAACTGTCGGCGGACTGCTACTGCAGCACTTTGGCCACATCCCCGAACGTGATGAAACCATTAACATAGGGCCCTTTCTGTTCACTGTACTCAATGCCGATAGCCGGCAAATCAAACTGCTCAAGGTGACTACCAGCCAGACAGATGCAACGGGGGGAAATGTCGGCACGTCAGAGGAATAATGCCCGTATCCTCTGTATGTCACGTCATGTCTGGGTTATGCTAGGATTTGCAAAAAAATACTGCCGTATTTGATCACTAACCAACGAACTTCCACATGAGCAGCCGCATCAATAAAGATTATTCGCCTCAAGAGATTGAAGCGCGTGCACAACAGTACTGGCTTGATCACGATAGCTTCAAGGCCAGCGACAAACCCGGCAAGGAAAAATTCTATTGCCTTGCCATGTTCCCCTACCCCAGCGGCAACCTGCACATGGGCCATGTCCGCAATTACACCATTGGTGATGTTATAAGCCGCTTTCAGCGCATGCAGGGAAAACATGTCCTGCAACCAATGGGTTGGGATGCATTCGGGTTACCCGCTGAGAACGCGGCCCAACAAAAAAAGGTAGCGCCAGCCCAGTGGACCTACAGCAATATTGACTATATGCGAACCCAGCTCAAGCAGCTGGGATTTGCCTACGACTGGGATCGTGAACTGGCTACCTGCCATCCACAATATTATCGTTGGGAACAATGGTTTTTTACCCGACTACTGAAAAAAGGCCTGGTCTACAAACAGGAAGCCGAAGTGAACTGGGATCCTGTGGATCAGACCGTACTGGCAAATGAACAGGTGGTTGATGGTCGCGGCTGGCGTTCCGGAGCCCTGGTGGAACGACGAAAGATTCCCCAGTGGTTTATCCGCATAACTGACTATGCCCAGGAGTTACTTGATGGTCTTGATGGATTGGATGGCTGGCCGGAACAGGTCAAGACCATGCAGGCCAACTGGATTGGCAGGAGCGTGGGGATCGAGCTGCAATTTGACGTAGCCGGTCAAAGCGACGATCAACTCAGTAACTTGTCAGTCTATACGACCCGCCCCGATACGTTAATGGGGGCCACCTATTTGGCGGTGGCGGCGCAACACCCACTGGCAACACTGGCAGCACAGAACAACCCTGCTCTGCAGGATTTTATTGACACCCTGGCCCACGTTAAAGTAGCGGAAGCTGACATGGCCACGATGGAAAAACGGGGTGTGGATACCGGCTTGAAAGCCATCCACCCGATTACCTCGGAACAGCTTCCCATCTACGTCGCAAATTTTGTTTTGATGAACTATGGTTCCGGGGCCGTAATGGCGGTACCCGCTCATGACCAGCGCGACTGGGAATTCGCCAAAAAATACGGGCTTCAAATTCGCCAGGTGATTCAACCCGCCAGTGACCAGGAAAATTGTGATCTGGAACAGGCTGCCTTTGTAAAAAAAGGCATCTTGATTAACTCAGGACAGTTCGATGGACTCAACTTTGACCAGGCATTTACTGAAATAGAGCAGTTTTTACGGGATCAGGGCAAAGGTCAGCAACGGGTTAACTTTCGTCTTCGTGATTGGGGCGTCTCTCGCCAGCGCTACTGGGGAACACCGATTCCGGTTATTAATTGCGAATCCTGTGGAGCTATTCCGGTTCCGGAGCAGGACCTGCCTGTGTTGCTTCCTACTGATATCGAGTTTGATGCCAGTGGCTCGCCTCTGAAGAAAATGCCTGAATTTTACCAGACCAGTTGCCCCCGTTGTGGTGGTGCCGCCGAGCGGGAAACAGATACCTTCGATACCTTCGTGGAATCGTCCTGGTATTACGCGCGCTTTACATGCCGTGATCAGGATTCTGCCATGTTGGATGAACGCGCCAACAACTGGTTACCAGTGGACCAGTATATCGGTGGGATTGAACATGCCATATTGCATCTTCTGTATGCCCGGTTTTTTCACAAGCTTATGCGTGACGAGGGGCTGTTAAACTCGGATGAGCCTTTTGCCAAACTTCTAACTCAGGGAATGGTGTTAAAAGACGGCAGCAAGATGTCCAAATCAAAGGGTAATACCGTTGACCCGCTATCCTTGATTGAGAAATACGGTGCCGATACCGTTCGCATGTTCACCATGTTTGCCTCGCCACCGGAACAGTCACTGGAATGGTCCGACAGCGGTGTGGAAGGCAGTTATCGTTTCCTCAAGCGCCTGTGGAAAATTGTGGCCAATCATGAACCAGGCGCCGGGATGGATTTAGCGCGCACCGAATTGAATGAATCACAAAAGCAGCTCAGGTTCAGCACCCACAGTGCCCTTGGAAAGGTAAGCGATGACTACAGCCGCAGACAGACTTTTAATACAGCCATTGCAGCGGTAATGAGCCTGATCAACGATGTTTACAAGTTTGCCGAAAACAGCGAAAGTGACATCGACACAGCGGTGATTACCGAAGCAGTTTCTACCGCCGTTTTGGTACTGGCACCCATAGTCCCCCATACCTGCCATGAGTTGTGGAATCATTTAGGGCACGATGAAGCCGTTATCGATGCCATCTGGCCACAGGTAGATAAGTCTGCCCTCACCCAATCCACTGTATTGATCGTGTTGCAGGTCAACGGTAAAGTCAGGGCTAGAGTCGACGTGAGCAAAGACATAGATAAAACCGCTCTGGAGACACTCGCCCTGGATCATGAATCCATACAAAAATACACCGGCAATGGCGAAGTTAAAAAAGTTATTGTTGTCCCCGGTCGCCTGGTCAACATTGTGGTGGTTTAGATGAGCAAGGGTATATTAAAAAAAGCAACACTCCCGGCGCTGTTAATCGTTATAGCAATGTCTGTGACATCCTGTGGTTTCAGTCTGCGCAGTAACGATGTAATCTCATCTAAATTTTCTTCTTTGTATTTAAACCTGCAGCAACCCAACGGGGAATTTGCCAGAAACCTGAAACGCTCGCTGTCCAGGTCAAACGTATCTCTGGCGGAAAGTCCCTTTTCTGGGGCAATAACGATTACCCCGGTTCTAAGCGTCAGTGACGAACGACTTAATGTTCAACCGGTTACAGTAACTCCGGCGGCTCGAGCCGCACAATATGAAATAGTTATGTCTGTTGCTATCAGCATGACTCTCGGCGAAAACAGTTTGATAGCGTCGGAAGATCTGGTCATACGACGGGTCTATTTTGAGGATACTGGAAACATTACCGGCAACCTAGAGGAAGTC
>JAESQX010000182.1 GCA_016764875.1 Gammaproteobacteria bacterium | reverse complement strand
TGTTAAATTGCATCCAAAAGTGACCCACTAAGCCCCGATATTTGCACCCAAAATTGACCCACGTGTAACCCTGTCCTGCTGACGAACCAGCAGGAGATAAAAGGAGTGATAGACGTGGCATTATTAAGTGTAATCAGACGGTGGCGACACCGCGATAAAATCAGTATTCGACAGATCGCCAAGAGAACAGGACTTTCCCGTAATACTGTCCGTAGGTATCTGGCTAATGGTGCGGTCGAACCAAAGTATTCAAGGCCTAAAGCCCCGAGCAAGCTGGATGACTATGCCAACACGCTGACTAGCTGGCTGCATCGGGAGGCCAGACGTAAGCGCAAACAAAGATTATCCGTAAAACAGCTATTTTATAACCTGGTGCCCCTTGGTTATGCCGGTTCCTATGACCGTGTTGCCGCCTTTGCCAGAGATTGGCGGGAACAACAGCAGGAGTCTTCACGCGTAGCCAGTAGCGGTACGTATGTGCCCTTGGCCTTCGCCCCTGGAGAGGCATTTCAGTTTGATTGGAGTGAAGACTACGTTGTTCTTGGCGGCAAGAGCACCAAGTTACAGATTGCTCAGTTCAAGCTCAGTAACAGCCGTGCATTCTTTCTGCGCGCCTACCCCCTGCAAACCCAGGAAATGCTCTTTGATGCGCACAACCATGCCTTCAGGGTGCTCGGTGGCGTGCCTGAGCGTGGCATCTATGACAACATGAAAACTGCTGTTGATAAGGTCCGTCGCGGGAAGAAACGTGTGGTGAATGCCCGCTTCGAGGTCATGGTTAGCCATTTCATGTTTGAGGCTGATTTTTGCAACCCAGCGGCAGGTTGGGAGAAAGGCCAGATAGAAAAGAACGTCAGAGACTCCCGCTATCGCCTCTGGCATCAGGCGCCAGCATTCTCTGATCTTGATGCGTTGAACATCTGGCTGGAGGAGCGCTGTCAAACGTTATGGAAAGAGATCCGTCACCCTGAGCACAAAGACAGAATGGTTGCCGATGTCTGGCAAGATGAAGTAGTTTGCCTGATGTCTATTCCTGCACCCTTTGACGGCTATATAGAACACAGTAAACGTGTCTCATCTACGTGCCTGATCACGTTTGATAGTAACCGCTACAGTGTGCCTGCTTCCTTTGCCAATCGCCCCATCAGCTTGCATGTCTATGCGCATAGATTGGTAATGGTGGCAGAGGAGAAGGTGATTGCAGAGCATCCGCGTGTGTTCACACGCGACCACAGCCAACGGGGGCAAACCCTCTATGACTGGCGTCATTACCTGTCGGTACTGCAGCGCAAGCCCGGCGCATTGCGTAACGGGGCCCCGTTCCTGGAGCTACCGGAGAGCTTCCGTAAACTACAAAAGCAATTGCTCAAGTACCCTGGCGGGGATCGGGACATGGTCGATGTGCTGGCACTGGTGCTGCAACATGATGAAGACAAGGTAGAACAGGCCATTATCACGGCACTGACCAGTGGCAGCCCTTCTAAACAGCATGTCATTAACTGCCTTAACCGCTTGCTGGACAAGCCGCGACCGGCATTGCTCAAGCCTCACCCTGAGCTGACACTGGTCAAGGAACCCAAGGCCGACACGGGCCGTTATGATCACTTACGGGAGAAACACCATGTCCGTTGATGCCACGATCGCAACGATGAAGTCATTAAAACTTCACGGCATGGCGCAAAGCATTGCCGAGCTGTCTGAGCAAGCGTCACCTGCTTACAGTAAAGCAGAACCCATACTGCAGCAATTACTCAAAGCCGAAGTGGCTGAACGAGAAGTGCGCTCCATCCAGTATCAAATGAAGGTGGCACGCTTCCCGGCATACCGTGATCTAACGGGCTTTGACTTTACGCAAAGCGAAGCAGACGAAACACTGATTACTTCACTACATCACTGTGAATTTATGGAAGAAGCGCAGAATGTTGTTTTTGTCGGTGGACCTGGTACCGGTAAAACCCACCTGGCCACCGCCATTGCAGTACAGGCTATCCAGCACCACCATAAACGTATTCGTTTCTTGTCGACCATTGAGCTGGTCAACCTGCTGGAACAGGAAAAACAAATTGGTAAGCAGGGACGCATGGCCAACCGATTGATACACGCGGACCTGGTGATTCTGGATGAACTGGGTTATCTCCCCTTTAGTCAGGCAGGAGGCGCCTTGTTGTTCCATCTTCTCAGCAAGCTGTACGAACGTACCAGTATTATCATCACCACCAATCTGAGCTTTGTTGAATGGCCCAATGTCTTTGGTGATGAAAAGATGACGACGGCACTGCTTGATCGACTGACTCATCACTGCCATATCATAGAAACGGGGAATGACAGTTATCGCTTTAAAAACTCAACTAGCAATAAGGAGAAAAAACCAGGTAAAAACCGAAGAAATGAACCATAATCCGACTTGATTGGGTGGGTCAGTTTTCAGTGCAAATGGTGGGTCACTTTTCGGTGCAATTTAACAGGCTTGAACAATATTCAAGTCATCACAAAGCCTCCAATAGTCTATGCTAGACAATGTAATTTCATCTTCCAGCTCATCAGGCGGAAATGGAAAGTCAGAATCGTCGATAGATTTCGCCATATTTTTAGTCCACTGGCCAATAAATTCTAACTAATGTCACAAGCGCCCTACCTTCCAAATCGAAGTTCTCGTAATGACCAACAATTAAGTCAGCCAAGTCATCAAGATCAACCAAAGTCAGAGGAAATGTCGAACGTTCCGCTTCGTAGCGTGCTTCACGGCTAAAACCCCCAGTACTAATAAATAACCCTGAATCACCTTCTCTGAGGGCGCCAATAAAGCCTCGGATAGCTGGAGCACCCATAGAGCCATCTCGATGTTTAACTTCGGCCTTGATTCTTGGCTGAGTCAATCCCAGGCCATCTGGTGAGGCAACCACATCTACACCACGGTCCGGCCCTTTAGGTGAGACTTTAGACTTATAGCCCATTGCTCGAAATATTGCGGCTACTAATTCTTCCATCTCATCTGGAGCAAGAGAGACGACTTTGTCTTTGATTAGCTCTTGACTTTGAGCGATTGTTTCATCTTTAAGCTGGACTACAACATCTTCTGATTCTTCGTCCGCTGCTGCAACTGGACTTCCCAGGCTTT
>JAESQX010000181.1 GCA_016764875.1 Gammaproteobacteria bacterium | reverse complement strand
AGTTATCAGATGATCCCCCTGGTGGACGCGGTCAATCTTCAGCTACCGCAAACCCAATGTGGCCAGTGCGGGTTCAGTGGCTGCCGTCCTTATGCTGAGGCCATAGCCAATGGTGAGGCCATAAACAAGTGTCCGCCCGGAGGACGAAATACGATTAACACTCTTGCTGTTCTAATGAATAAACCAGCCATGGAACTTGACCCTGATTGTGGCGACTACACACTGCCTGCACTAGCCGTAATCAGGGAAGAAGAATGCATCGGATGTACCAAGTGCATTCAGGCCTGCCCTGTTGATGCGATACTCGGTGCGGCAAAATTAATGCATACGGTTATCAGCGCTGAGTGTACCGGATGCGATCTCTGTACAGAGCCCTGCCCGGTGGATTGTATTGACATTATACCTGCCCCATTACGACCTTCACACTGGCAACTACCACAGATGAACGGTACGTCAACGGCGCCATCGAACGCAGGTGAGATCCGATGAGATTTCCGTTTTCCAACACAGTTTCCAGCAGCAGGAAATCCCACGGTACACGTAACTGGATACAGCCCGAAGCAAACAAGGCCAGTAGTTTGCGCTCGGTTATTATGGAAACACCCATACCGGATTACCTTTACCTGGCACTCAAGCAGTACAACGGGCTGGATGCCAGGCCCATAGTTAATGTCGGAGATAAAGTACTAAAAGGTCAAAAAATAGCAGAAGCCCGCGATGAATTCGGCGTGCCCGTCCATGCTCCTACATCGGGAATGGTAGCCGCCATCTCTCGTCACCCGTACCCGGATGAATTCGGCAGCGATGCAATCGCCCTATGCATCAAAACCGACGGATTGGATCGCTGGATTCCAAGACAGCCGGAAGATGACCTTCATACACTTAGCGCGCAGCAACTAATCAAAAAGATACGCGAAGCCGGAATTATCAGCCTGGCCGGCAGCGGAGAATTCCCCAATCGCGAACCAATTGATACCTTGATTATTAACGGGGCAGAATGCGAACCCTATGTTACCTGTAACCAGGCCCTCATAAGAGAGCACCCTGAAAACATTATTTCCGGCGCAAAAATACTACTTCAAATTTATCGGGCAAAACATTGCATTATAGCTATCGAAGAAAATAGTACTGACGCTATTGATGCGCTCAAACCTGCTCTTGAGGATCAATCTATTGAATTAAACCTGGTACCCGCACGGTATCCTGCCAGTAGTGATAAACAATTGATTCAGGTTCTTACAAAAAAAGAAGTGCCTGCCAGCAAACGTCCCGAAGATATCGGCGTGAGCATCATTAATGCGGCCGCAGCCGCCGCAATTCACAATGCCATTATTAGTGGCGAACCACTTATTTCGCGAGTAACCACTGTCTGTGGGGACACCCTCAAGACCCCGAAAAACTTCAGGGCCTTAATAGGGACACCTGTTGCCTTTTTATTCGAGTTATGCGGAATAGATTATTCACGTCTGTCACGCGTGGTGATGGGTGGTTCTCTTACGGGAATAACTCTGAACAACCTGGACACTCCTTTAATTAAAACATCTGACTGCCTTATCGCTGGCTCCTCACAGGAATTCCCTTCTGCACCAACAGCACACGAGTGTATCCGCTGTGGATTTTGCAGTAGCGCCTGCCCTGTCGGATTAATGCCGCAACAGCTTTATAATTCCATTCGTGCCGGTATGACAGACAAGGCTCAACAACAAGGTCTTGACGACTGTATAGAGTGCGGTGCCTGCGCTTATATCTGCCCGAGCCATATTCCCCTGGTTCAGTACTACCGCTACGCCAAATTTGAACTGAAAGATCAAAATGTAAGGTATGAGCAAAGTCGAAAATGGCAGCGTCGTTTTGAATATCGCCAGCATCGACTATTGGAAAATGAAAAGCGCAAACAAGGTAACAGGCACCGCTCCCTGGCCCGGCCAGAAATTATTGAAACAACAGATACCGCATTGGAGAATTTTTCCAGAGAGCAGGCCAGTATTGAAATCGCTGATGCAGTCGCCAGGGTTAAAGCCAGAAAAAATAAAAAAAATAGCGAGGACAAGACTTGACGACTCCAGCGCCATCAAATCTTGTGATTAGCTGTTCACCCCAGCAATTCAGCAAAACCACAACTGGCCAGATTATGTTACTGGTTATGGCAGCCTGTGTCCCCGCCGTGCTCATGTCCACCTACTTCTTTGGCATAGGTACGCTTCTGAATATCGGATTGGCGGCAATTTTTGCACTGCTACTTGAATCGGCCGTACTGAAGTTCCGCGATAAAGATATTCGCTTGCATCTTTCCGATAACAGCGCACTGGTGACTGCCGTGCTACTTGGTATTACCATGCCTCCAGGGTCACAATGGTGGCTGACCCTTAGCGGCGTGTTCTGCGCCATTGTGATCGCCAAACATGCGTTTGGCGGACTGGGACATAATCCGTTCAATCCGGCCATGAGTGGCTATGTAATATTGCTGCTTTTCTTTCCTCTGGCGATGACCAGCTGGCACATACCGGTAGCATTATCCGGTGACGAACTTTTCAGCCCTCTCAGCTTTGACAGCCTGCTAAGTAGCATCCAGCTGGTCTTCCCTACCCTGGCCCCCGATTCTGCAAGCCATGCCAGCAGTTTTACCGATGGCATGGCCATGGCAACCCCGTTGATCGAGCAAAATTTAGCAGGACACAGTGCCATTAAAACCGTACTGGATGCTGATGGCGGATTGGGAGCGATACTGGATCGGGCCTCTGAAACAGGATGGGAGCTGGTTAATACAGGCTTTCTGGTTGGCGGACTATTTCTGATGTGGAAGAAGGTCATAAGCTGGCACATACCCGTCAGCATAATTGGATCAATCCTGTTATTGTCCTTGCTTTTCTATGCTGATAGCGGCGTTTCCACTAATGGCAGTGCCTATCTTCACCTGTTTGGCACTGCCACTATGATCGGCGCGTTTTTTATTGCCACCGATCCGGTAAGCGCCGCCGCCAGCTCTAAAGGCAAGCTGCTCTACGGGGTAATAATAGGCTGCGGTGTCTACAGCATTCGGGTTTGGGGAGGTTATCTTGATTCAATAGCTTTTGCCGTACTGATAGGGAATTTCTGTGTTCCTCTCATCGACCACTTTTGCACTCGCGAAATCCGCCATTAATACAACTGACTTGAAAGAAGAACGAATAGGCCAGATATGAACAGGCAAAAGCGCACAGAAATTTTTGCAAAACTTCGCAGAGAAAATCCAACACCCACAACTGAGCTTAACTACAAATCCGATTTTGAGCTTCTGATTGCCGTTATCCTGTCTGCCCAGGCTACCGATATCAGTGTTAACAAAGCCACAGCCACTCTCTACAAAAAGGCCAACACTCAGAGTCCATGGCCAAGCTTGGCGAAGAGGGCATCAAGCAATACATAAAAAGCATCGGTCTTTTTAATACCAAAGCAGCCAATGTCTTTAAAACCTGCAAGGCATTAATTGAGCGACATGAGTCCCAGGTTCCCCACACGCGGCAAGAACTGGAGGCGCTGCCAGGCGTAGGTCGAAAAACAGCAAATGTTGTT
>JAESQX010000180.1 GCA_016764875.1 Gammaproteobacteria bacterium | reverse complement strand
TTTCCCAATTCCTGCTGAAGAGAATACTGTTTGAAAACGAACTGTTTCTTGTCATCAACAAACCCGCCGGTATCGCTGTTCACGGGGGTTCCGGTGTACGCCTGGGTCTGATTGAGGCAATGCGTCAGTTGAAGCCTCAGTGGAAGGAACTTGAGTTGGCCCATCGGCTGGACCGCGACACTTCGGGCTGTATGATCATCGCGAAAGACCCGATATTTTTGAGGCAGATACACCAACAACTTAAACAGAAAAGTGTAAATAAAATCTATCTGGCCCTGGTACAGGGTTACTGGCCGGATCAGCTGATAGAGGTGGATGCGCCTTTACTGAAAAATTATCTTCGCTCCGGAGAACGGGTGGTCAGGGTGGATAAATCCGGCAAGTCGTCGTTAACCCGATTTGAAACAGTAGAGCACTTTGGGCGGGGCGCCACCCTGATAAAAGCCATGCCGGTTACCGGGCGCACCCACCAGATAAGGGTGCATTGTCAGTCGACGGGACACGCTATCCTGGGTGATCCCAAATACGCTTGCCCGGGGCAGCCCGGATCGCGTCCAGACATTAAGAAACTTTGCCTGCATGCCGCAAGTATCGAGTTTGAGGCGCCACACGGTGGAAAGATGTTTAAATTCGAGGCGCCACTGGATGAGTTTATGGAAGCGCAGTTCAAGTTGTTGAGATCGCAGTAAAAACCAGTTGTTTCAGGAGCGAAAAAGACAGTTTTTTTTGACAGTAAGAGCCTCTGCCACTATTATTGCGCGCCTATGTCAGATTGCCCACTTCCAGAGTACGTCGACACCCGGAAGATATTTATTAACGAGGGGTCCGTATCCGGTTCTATTGAGATCGGACGGCTGATTAGGATAAAGAACTACCTGGCTGGCGAAGAAGGTAACGTCAGGGCAGAAATTCAATTTTCAGTGGATGATGCAGGTCGTCGAAGGATCGGCGGAATGCTTGAAGCGCAATTCCAGGTTCAATGTCAGCGTTGTCTTGAACCATTGCAGATTATGCTTAAAGACGATATTAATCTGGTCCTGGTGGCTGATTTAGAGGCGGCTAAAACCCTCGATAAACAGTTCGACCCATGGATCAACGAAGATACAAAGATAAGCCTCGCTAACCTGATTGATGAACAACTGGTATTGTGCATGCCCATTGTCAACTATCATCGCAGCGGACCTTGTAGCGAGCGAGGAAATTTTAGCACCGCTTCTGGATCAGATGGAGAAGCGGTCGATAGTAATGATCCAGCCAAGAGTCCGTTTGCAGTGCTGGCTTCGTTAAAAAAGTAATAGGCCCCAGGTAGTTACCCGGGCCTGTCGATACAGAATCAGGCAAATTTAGGAGACTGAAATGGCAGTTCAAAAGAGTAAGGTGTCCCGTTCCAGGCGGGGCCAACGCCGCGGGCACGATAGCTTGTCGGACGCAACATTGTCCACTGACAAGGTATCAGGGGAAGTACACGTGCGACATCATATAACGGCGGACGGTTTTTATAAGGGCAAAAAAGTGCGGGGATCATCTGAGTAATTAATTACTCGATTGCTCCCGGGATTTCCGTGGCAAGTAAACTTGAGTGGTAACAGGCAAATTGCAATTGATGTGATGGGCGGTGATGCAGGAGCGTCAGTGACGGTACCTGCGGCGCTTCTGGCTCTTGATTTGCATCATGACTTGCAGCTTTATCTGGTTGGCGATGAAGCGTGCATCAAACCATTTCTGGCGGGCTCTGAAAACAAGGAAATTCTACAGCGAGTAACCATCGTACATACCCAGTGTACGATCACCAATAGCGACAAGCCTGGCAAGGTTCTCCGCGAAAAAAGCAAATCTTCCATGTTTATGGCTGTGGATCTGGTGCAAAAGTGCCAGGTACAGGCTTGTGTCAGCGCAGGCAATACCGGCGCACTTCTGCTTTGTGGAAGGCATCTGCTCAAAACTATTGCTGGAATAGATAAACCCGCCATTATCGCCACCATTCCGGGGGCAACTTCAAACTGTTATTTGCTGGATGTAGGGGCTAACGTCGATTGTAAAGCTGAGCAGCTGCTCCAGTTTGCGGTGATGGGTTCGGTGCTGGCTGAATCTTTGAATGGATTGGAATGTGCTCGGGTAGGCCTGCTGAACATTGGCGCCGAAGAGTATAAAGGCAGTGAGCAAGTGCGCCTTGCAGCGAATTTACTGGAGACATGTGAATCTATCAACTATATAGGGTTTATCGAAGGCAGCGCTTTGTATGAAGGCCGGGCTGATGTAGTGGTTTGTGATGGTTTCGTTGGCAATGTCACGATAAAATCCAGTGCTGGTGTGGTGCATGTAATTGATAATTTCATTGATGCCCATAGCCAAACAAACTGGCGAATGAAACTGGCCGCACTGACCTCATATCCGCTGTTGAAGCGGTTACGTAAACACGTTAATCCAAGCCAGTTCAACGGAGCAAGTTTGCTGGGATTGCAGGGAAGCATTATAAAAAGTCACGGTAATGCCACTGTTGAAGGATTTGTATATGCCATTGAGCAAGCGATTATGGAGGCAGAAAATAATGTCCCCGGCCTGATCGCCAATAAGGTTGGCAGTATTCTTGAGTAAGGGAAAGAACAGCGGGCATTAACTATCGGCTAAATAAAAGCAACTGAAGAGGAAGGTTATGCAAAATTTCGGATTTGTTTTCCCCGGCCAGGGCTCTCAAAAGCTGGGTATGTTAAAGGGACTTGCGGAGCAATTCCCGTCAATCCTCAAAACTTTCGATGAAGCCTCCCAATATATAGGCAATGACCTTTGGGAAATATCACAGCAGGATTTCGGCAATAGTCTTGATCAGACCCATATCACCCAACCGGTATTGGTGACGGCATCTGTTGCAATCTGGCGCTTGTGGAGTGAACTGGGGGCTCCCAAACCAGCCATATTGGCAGGCCATAGCCTTGGTGAATATTCGGCACTGGTTTGCGCGGATGTTATCCGTTTCAAGGATGCGATCAACCTGGTTCGACACCGCGGTGAGTTTATGCAGGAAGCTGTACCGAGCGGAACGGGAGCCATGGCCGCAATTGTTGGCCTTGATGATTATCGGATACAGGAAATTTGTGATGACGTGGCCCAGGGTGAAGTCGTTGCTGCTGCCAATTTTAATTCCCCCGGCCAGACCGTTATTGCGGGCGATGCCGAAGCGGTAAAGCGTGCCATGGAAGCATGCAAACTAGCAGGGGCAAAGCGTGCTCTGCCTCTAAAAATCAGTGTTCCTTCTCATTGTGCCCTGATGAGGCCGGCAGCGGATCAGTTAGAAGAGTTGCTGGGTGTGGTGGATTTTTCCGTTGCGACAATTCCGGTAGTGCAAAATGTAAGCGCCCAGATAGCCACGGATGCGAATGAGATTAAGCAAAATCTGTTACAGCAACTCTATAAGCCGGTATTGTGGGTCGACAGTATCAACCTGATGCATTCGGCCGGCATTCAGATGCTTGTAGAGTGCGGTCCAGGCAAAGTGTTGTGTGGATTGATAAAAAGAATTCAGCCGGACATGGCGTGTTTTGGCAGTGATGATGCTCAGAGCTTCGTTCAGGCAAAAGACGAAGTAATGGTGTGATGTCCATGGGTCTTAAGAAAAAGTTGATAGAAGCAGAATCATTAAGGGAGAGAAATACATGAACGATGCAGCACGCATTGCGCTGGTAACTGGTGCCAGTCGGGGCATAGGCAAAGCTATAGCACTGGAACTTGGCAGGCAGGGATTACAGGTTATTGGCACTGCCACCAGCACCGGTGCCGTGGAGGGTATTAAGAAATACCTTGATGAGGAAGGTATCTCCGGTGGTGCTCTGGTGCTGGATGTGGCATCAGACCAGGCGGTTACTGACTGTATTGCGGGCATTGAGAATGAATTTGGCACTCCACTGGTTCTGGTGAACAATGCAGGCATCACCAGGGACAATCTGCTTATGCGAATGAAATCTGATGAATGGGACACTGTTATAAACACTAATTTAAATTCCATGTACCGGGTGTGCAAAGCCTGCGTGAGAGGCATGACAAAAGCACGATGGGGCAGAATTATTAATATCAGCTCGGTAGTAGGATCATGTGGTAACGCGGGTCAGACCAATTATGCCGCTTCCAAAGCGGGAATTGAGGGCTTTTCCAGAGCACTGGCGAAGGAAATTGGCTCCAGGGGAATAACTGTAAATGCCGTGGCTCCCGGTTTTATAAACACAGACATGACCAGTTCTCTGCCCGAAAAGCAGACAGAGACCCTATTGGCACAAATCCCTTTGTCCAGGCTGGGAAAGCCGGAAGAAATAGCCAGCGTGGTTGGTTTTCTGGCCTCTGAAATGGCCGGCTATATTACCGGTGAGACCGTTAATGTTAACGGTGGCATGTATATGGGCTAATTAAGCAATATTTACTTATCCCATTGATTTATAGGGACTTCCAAATTTCACCTTATTTTTTTACCAGTAAGAGATTACAACCAATTAAAAATAGGGGTAAAATTGCGACCTTCGTTTATGGGCGAGGTTAAATTGTAACCAGCTGAATCAAAGCAGCCACATAATATTAGTAAAATCAGGAGCTAAAAACAGTTATGAGTAGCATCGAAGAGCGCGTTAAAAAAATTGTTTGCGAACAGCTTGGCGTAAAGGAAGACGAAGTAAAACCTTCAGCATCTTTTGTAGAAGATTTAGGCGCTGATTCTTTGGATACCGTTGAACTGGTAATGGCCCTTGAAGAGGAATTTGAAACCGAAATCCCTGATGAAGAAGCTGAAAAAATTACCACTGTTCAGTTTGCCATTGATTATATTAACAATAATCTTTAATCATCAGCTTGAACGAAATCAAAGCTACTCTGGCGATACTCCGGAGTAGCTTTTGTTTTATAGGCCTTTCACAATACTTGATGTTTCGGAGCGCCTCAATTGAATGGCAGAAGAGTCGTTGTTAGCGGATTAGGACTTCTTACTCCTGTCGGTAATGACGTTGCAACCTCCTGGGACGCTATCAAGAATGGTAAAAGTGGCATCAATGCCATTAATCATTTTGATGCCTCTGATTTTTCCACCCGCTTTGGCGGCTCTGTGAAAGAGTTTGACTGCACGATGTACATGCCGGCCAAGGAAGCCAGGCGCATGGATGTGTTCATTCAATATGGCATGGCAGCGGGCATTCAGGCGGTCAATGATTCCGGCATTCTGGATTCGGATCCAGATCCGCAGCGTATCGGTGTGGCGGTTGGCTCGGGTATTGGTGGCATTACCTCAATCGAGGAGACGTCTTATCTGGTTCGTACTTCCGGGCCTCGAAAAATATCGCCTTTCTTTGTGCCAGGTTCCATTATCAATATGATAAGTGGCTCCCTGTCAATTCGGTTTGGTTTCCAGGGCCCGAATATCGCCATTTCCACCGCCTGTTCGACAGGAACCCATAATATCGGCATAGCCGCCAACATGATCGCTAACAATCAGGCCGATGCCATGCTGGCCGGTGGTGCAGAAATGTCCTGCTCCCAGGTGGGATTGGGAGGCTTCTGCGCAGCACGTGCGTTATCCACAAGAAATGATGCGCCGGAGCAGGCCAGTAGACCGTGGGATAAAGACAGGGATGGTTTCGTATTAAGTGATGGTGCGGGGGTTATGGTGCTGGAAGAGCTCCAGCATGCGAAAAAAAGAGGGGCACCGATTTATGCCGAGCTTATTGGCTTTGGTATGAGTGGAGACGCCTACCACATGACTTCCCCCTCAAAAGGCGGTGCCGGAGCGGCACTGTGTATGAAAAATGCGCTGGCAAGTGCCGGCATATCCCCAGAGCAGGTGGATTATATCAACGCCCATGGTACGTCTACCCAGGCAGGAGATATTGCTGAAACACAAGCCATCAAAAAAGTATTTGCAGACCATGCCTACAAGCTTAGTGTCAGCTCAACCAAGTCTATGATCGGGCATCTACTGGGAGCCTCGGGGGCGGCAGAAGCAATCGTATCGGTACTGTCCATCAAGGAGCAGGTGGTTACTCCTACCATTAACCTGGATAACCCCGATGAGGGCTGTGATCTTGACTATATACCTCACCATAGCCGCGATCAGGCCGTTGATACCGTAGTCAGCAATTCTTTCGGATTCGGGGGCACAAATGGTAGCCTTGTGTTCTCGAAATTACGTTAACCGACAATCCTTTGAGATAGACAGTATTAACTGAGAAACCCTGATTAATCAGGGTTTCTCTCACTAAACAGTTTGCTGTGTGTTACCTATGTTAATAAATGGTGAGCCAGGTCAGACCATTCCCGTCAGTGATCGTGGCTTTCACTACGGCGACGGTGTCTTCGAGACAATTCGTGTAATCAATAAACAGCTGTCTTTCTGGCCGCTGCATCAGAGACGGCTGGCAAATGCCTGCACACTTCTTGCTATAACTCTGGACCTGGTAGCGCTGCAGGGCGATCTTGATAAGTTGCTTACTCAATCTCCGGCCAATGGCATTGTAAAAATAATCATTACCCGGGGCTCTGGGGGGCGCGGTTATGCGCCCGGCTTATCATCCGCAACGACCCGTATCGTGCAATTTCATGAATTACCTCCCGCGAACAATGGGCCCACAGCAGACGGAATCAGGGTCAAATTCTGTCAGCAGCCTTTATCTGTAAACAGCACCCTCAGTGGTCTGAAATATCTGGGGCGACTTGATCTGGTTCTGGCAAGCATGGAATTAGACGATGGCTTTGATGAAGGGATCATGACTACGGATTCCGGGCAGGTGATAGAAGGAACCAGGAGTAACCTGTTTGCGGTGATAGATGGGGAACTTGTTACTCCGAACCTTCGTAACGCTGGCGTTGCTGGGGTGATGCGTGAATATCTGATGGAGCGGTTTGCATCTACCGGCAATCCAGTTCAGGAACTTGATCTGGAGCGGGAGGATTTGTCCAATGCGTCGGAGATGTTTCTGTGCAATAGTGTGTTTGGCGTGTGGCCAGTGGTTGAACTGGTAAGCCAGAATCAGATTCTCAAGCTGGAGATTGGTTCGATAACAGGTCTAGCGCTGGAATTTCAGGATGAAGAGTTTCGCCTCTATTAAAGTATTTTTTCCGAGAAGCCTACTTAACGGAATCGCCATTGTTTTTGCGTTGTTATTGGTTGCGGTCGGTTATTATTGGCAGCAGTTGAATTCCCCCATGAACGTCACCCGCGCTGAGATTTTTGAAGTACCTCCAGGGGCTTCCCTGAATCAAATAAGTAATAGTCTCGTCAGCAAGGGCTACCTGGCGAACCCGGGATTGCTCATAAACTGGGCTCGCTTTACCGGCCGTGCCGGTGAGATCAAAGCTGGTGAGTATGAGTTGCTTGAAACAACATCACCTCGGCAGTTATTGAGCAAAATGGTGGCGGGTGAAATCAAGCAGTATCAGCTGACTCTGGTGGAAGGCTGGACTCTGCAGCAGGCGTTACAGCTTATATGGGACAGCCCGGGAATTTCTCCATCGCTGCAAGGGGTGTCTGCCACCGAAATAGCAAGGTCGCTTAAGCTGGAATATGCCCATGCCGAGGGATTGTTTTTCCCTGATACCTATTACTACAGCGGGGGCACCTCTGATACCGATATACTTGAACGGGCCCAAATCAGGCTAGAGGATATTTTGCAGCGGCTCTGGCGTGAGAGAGCTGGTGCATTGCCTTACAAAACACCCTATGAAGCATTAATCATGGCATCAATTATTGAAAAGGAATCTTCCGAAGCCAGTGAGAGAGGACACATAGCCGGTGTATTTGTGCGGCGCCTGGAAAGGGGCATGCGGTTACAGTCTGACCCGACGGTGATTTACGGTCTGGCAGAACGATATGATGGAAATATCACCCGCTCGTCGCTGGATGAAGTAACACTGTATAACACTTACCGCATTAACGGCCTGCCTCCTACACCCATTGCACTGGCTGGCAGGCAGTCCATTGAAGCAAGCCTGAACCCCCTGCCATCGGAATATTTGTATTTTGTTGCAAAAGGAGATGGCAGCCATTATTTTTCCAACACGCTGGAACAACACAATGAGGCCGTCAGGCGCTTTCAGAAAAATGTCAGCAACTGATTTCAACAGATCGAGAAAATTTATCCCATGACAGAAACAAAAAATTTGCCGGCAAAATTTATTACAGTGGAAGGGGTGGAGGGCGTCGGTAAAACTACCAATATTGATGCCATGAGGGGAGTTCTTGAACAGCGCGGGATCGATTTTATTCTAACCAGGGAGCCAGGTGGCACACCTTTGGCCGAAGAGATACGGGATATGCTGCTTAAGGATCAGGATGAAAATGTGACTTCGCAGACTGAGTTGCTGCTCATTTTTGCTGCCCGTGCCCAGCATTTGAACCAGGTGATTAAACCCTCACTTGACCAAGGTGTCTGGGTTATCTGCGACCGCTTTACCGATGCCACATACGCTTACCAGGGTGGGGGTCGGGGAATCGACAGTGCCAAAATATCGCTGCTGGAGAATCTGGTGCAGGAAGAATTACGACCCGATTTAACCCTGATTCTCGATCTGGACCCACAGGTGGGATTGTCGCGGGCTACAAATCGTGGCGAGCTGGATCGCTTTGAAAAACAGCAGCTGGATTTTTTTGATCGAGTACGAAAAGTGTATTTACAACGAGCTGCTGCGGAGCCTCATCGCTGCGTGATTATTGATGCCAGCCATGAGCTTGAGCAGGTGAAAGCAAGCGTCGCCGCTGCCATGGAGGCGCTCTGTGACAGCATTGACTGAATCTCTACCGGGCAACCCATACCCATGGCAGGCAAATATCTGGAACCGCCTCTGTTCCCAGTTGGCACAAGAGCGGCTTGGTCACGCCTATCTGCTGTGCGGAGAACGAGGCCTTGGCAAGCAGGTATTTGTCCAGGCGGCCGCAAGATTGCTGTTATGCGACAAACCCACTGCAGAGTCAGCCTGTGGAAGTTGCCAACAATGTCTGATGGGGCAAAACGGCTCTCATCCAGATCTTCTGCGCATAGCACCGGAGGACGGTAGTAAAGTATTAAAAATAGATCAGATCAGGGCCTTGATCAGCACTGTTGACAAAACCAGTCACAGTGCCGGGCGCAAGGTGGTGATTATGGAGCAGGCGGATGCACTGAACATCAGTGCCGCCAACGCACTGCTGAAAATCCTCGAAGAGCCTCCTGGCAATACCGTATTGCTCTTGTTAAGTGATAGCCCTGGTAGTTTGCTGCCAACTATCAGGAGCCGTTGCCAGCGAATTCTGTTCACGACCCCTGATTCTGCCACTGCCCTTGCCTGGCTGGGGGAAGTAATTAATGACCGCGATGACCTACCTGTGCTGCTTGACCTGGCGGGTGGTAAACCGCCTCTGGTGCAGCAACTTCTTGAAAGTGGTGAGCTGGAGCAACGGCTGAATATTATTCGCGCATTTGTGCAAATATCTGAAGGTAAGCTTGAGCCTCTGGACTTTGCCGCCACCAGCCGAAGTCTTGATGTCGGATCAGTAATGGAATACCTGTGGCAAACCACGGCGTTGATCATTAAATATTTACTGTGCAAGGATGATCGTTTTCTGGTGAGTTCCGAGATTCGTACTATAGTTAATACACTGCAACAGCGCGGCGGATCAGAAGATGATTGCCTTGCCAGGTTGCTGCAATTGAATCGCTCGGCTGAGGACGCGAGAAGGCAATTAAACGGTATGTCGAATCCAAATCGGCAACTGGTGCTTGAAAGCATGATGTGGCGCTGGGCCAGGATTAACGCACGGGGCTGAGACAGACATAGATTGTCTGTAACAAGCCAGATGAGCAAGCTCGAAACGGAATTCAGCCATGGCAGCAAGCGGCATTTTCTCATTAATCATTAAGAGTAAGGCCGCCGCTTTTGCGGCCTATATGCCCTTTATTGAGGATGGGGGATTGTTTGTTCCCACCGATAGACACTTCCCCCTTGGCAGTGAAATTTTCCTGATAATACAGCTGGGTGAGGATACATCCGATTCAAAATCCATTGCTGTGGCCGGCAAGGTTGTCTGGATTACCCCGCAACGTCCCCAGGGTTATCGAAAGCCGGGCATTGGTGTTCAGTTTTCGCGTTCAGACAAGCTTGCCCGCATCACTCTGGAGAAATTTATCGGTAGTGACTTTGATGCCTCCAGCCAACGAACCCACACATTGTAATTATTTGCTGTAATTAATCGGAAGCAGCAAGGTATAAACTGCTTTATTTCACTTTTCCAGTGCCCGAGTGTTTACTGTACAAACACGAAATATTTTCACAAAAAAAATGCCTGGAGCCATCGCGGACTCCAGGCAAAGACCAGTTGGTCTAACACAATGGGGTCGAAAGCAGTGTTTGCTCCCGATGTAGCAGAGACAGAAACGGGCATGTCGCTGTCTCATCAAAAGTATGGTTCAGATTGTCGATTTAGCCAGTTTTTCTGAAATTTCGGTTCACAGCGTAGGGGACAGGTTGTGGTATTTGCCGGATCTTTAATGGATATCTGCCCGAATCAATTCCACCACCTCTTCTGCAATTGCGAGGCTGGCGGTCAATCCAGGTGACTCGATACCGAACAGCTGCACCAGCCCAGGCACCTGGTGATGAGAGCTGCCCTGAATCATAAATCGGCTTCTGCTTCACCGGGCCCCGAGAGCTTGGGCCGAATACCAGCGTAACCCGGTGAGAGGTCATCGGTGGTTATAGTCGGAAAGTAGTTGGCGATAGTTAAAGCATAATCCCTGGCCTTATCCGGATTGACATCAAAACGGGCGCTTTCTACGTACTGCACATCAGGGCCGAATTTTAACTGTCCAGCCAAATCCAGGGTGGCATGGATGCCCAGGCCGGTGTTATTGGCATCAGGAACAGGGTAGATGAGGTGGTTAAAAGGGCTTTTCCTGCGGTACGTGAAATAGTCTCCTTTACAAAGGTGTATTTGGGGAATTGAAGCAGGGCTTATGCCCTCGGTTCTGCTGGCAATTTCTGTAGCGTTTAATCCCGCACAATTTACAATATGGCTGGCACTGAACCGGTAAATGTCTTTCTGAATCGGCGCACCGGAAGCGATAATTTCGCAGTCAAGCAAAAACCTGTCACCTTTTCTGCCAATCTCCAGTATTCGTGAACGAGGAGAAAATAATGCGCCGTTTGCTTCCGCCTGCTGCAACAGTCTCTGCATATAGGCGTGACTGTCGATAATACCGCTCGATGCTGAAAATAGCGCACTGTGAGCCTGTATAGCGGGCTCCAGGTTTCGTAGTTCTGTGTCATCGATCCAATGCAAATCCACCACGCCATTGGCCCTGGCTTGTTGTTCCAAGGCTTCCAGCTTCGCGAAGTCATCTTCACCAGCCACAATGAGCTTGCCAGTGCGTTTAAACGGCACGTTGTGTAACTGGCAGTATTCGTATATGAGTTTTTTTCCACGCCGACACAGGCGGGCTTTCAGTGATCCGGGGTTGTAGTAAATGCCGGCATGAATCACCTCGCTATTGCGACTGCTGGTGTGCTGGCCAAATGTTGCTTCCTGCTCCAGCGTGACAATACTGCGCTGTTGCATAAAGTCAGCCGTTGTTAATCGCTGGGCTATGGCCAGCCCGATAGCGCCGGCACCAATAATGGCTACGTCAAAGTGATCCAAAGCTTTTCTCTGGAGATAGAAGGGTGTCAGGTACTAGCAGCGGATCTTCACCAGGCGGATGCCCCGCCAACGTTACGGGGATCGGATGTTGCCTTGATGATGCTGCCATCAAAGTAGATAGAGTTGGCATCGCCGATAGCGAACCTTGCCCCACGCAGTTCCTGGTGCCCCATAGATTCCAGTATTGGCTGCACACCGCTTGCAAAGGCACCCTCCTCAAAACGAATAGAGTCCGGCTGCCATTGGTGGTGAAAGCGTGGTTTTGCAACGGCCTCCGACAGGTCCATTTGATGATCCAACACGTTAATCATTACCTGAAAAACCGTATTGATAATTGTTGAGCCTCCTGGAGACCCTGTTATCAGTACTGTCTGACCATCCCGCATTACTATGGTTGGCGTCATGGAACTGAGCATGCGTTTGCCGGGCTGAATCAGATTTGCCTCTTCGCCGATTAAGCCGTAACCACCAGCCGTATTTGCTTTAGGAGTAAAATCCCCCATTTCATTATTCAGCAAAAATCCAGCGCCGGTGACCACAATCTTGTTCCCGTACCCGCTATTAAGTGTAGTGGTGACGGACACGGCATTGCCATTACTATCCAATACTGAATAGTGGGTAGTCTGGGTGCTTTCCGCTGGGAAATTTCCGGCATGGATTTCACTACTGGGAGTAGCTCGATGCGGGTCGAAGTCAACAAATCGCTGGCTGGCGTAGGGTTTGGTAATCAGTTGCTTAATGGGTACCGGATAAAAATCAGAATCACCCAGGTGCTTGGCCCGATCAGCATAGGCCCGCTTTTGCGCTTCCACCATCAGGTGTACTGTGTCTTTGCTGCCCCAGCCAGTGGCATTTATGTCATAGGGTTCCAGCATATTGAGCATTTGCATTAAAACGATACCGCCGGAGGAGGGCGGGGGCATTGACCAGACATCGTTGCCACGGTAAATACCATGGATAGGTTCGCGCCAGACTGTCTGGTACTGCTCCAGGTCCCGGTGGGTTATCAGCCCTCCGTTTCTTTGCATTTCCTCTACTAATAAATCCGCCGTGGTGCCTTTGTAAAAGCCATCTCTGCCTTGATCAGAAATTAATCTCAGTGTGGCTGCCAGGTCTTTTTGAATCCAGCGATCACCTGCCGTATATGGCTGGCCATCTTTGCTGAACACAGCCAAGGAGCCAGGGTAGTTCTCCATTCGACTCAGGTTGCGTTGAAACTGACCGGCGAGATCCTGATTCAGGTCAAAGCCTTCCTCAGCCAGCCGGATAGCGGGGGCTATGACTTCCTGCCGCGATAGTGTGCCATACCGCTGTAGGGCGTCCAGATAACCGGCTACGGACCCTGGCACTCCTGCGGAAAGGATACTGACCATTGCCCGCTGGCGGTTGACGCTACCATCTTTGTCAAGAAACATGTCCCGGTCAGCTGCAAGAGGGGCTTTTTCTCTGGCGTCCAGGGCGATAACTTCGCCATCAGCTAGCTTGATCATCATAAAGCCACCGCCACCTATGTTCCCAGCCGAGGGATAGGTTACCGCCAGGGCAAAACCGACCGCCACGGCCGCATCAATTGCATTGCCGCCTTTTTTAAGAATTTCCACGCCCACTTCGGACGCAATGGCCGACCTGGAGGCTACAGCGCCGTTTTCACCAGTCACCGTATTGGCAAAAACCTGTGTGGCCAGTAGACAAGTTGCCAGCCATATGACAGTGATTTGTTTTAGCAGTCTGCTGTATTGCATGGTTATAAACTCAGAGGAAATTAACGGTTTTGGGCAGAACACTGACAAGTTTACCAAATAGTCGACACAACTGGCCTTAAATTCAGTCAGTGATTAGCCTAAAAGTTAAATTAATTCGTGGATTCTTAAGGTGTTTTTCTTTGGGAACCTGATGCAGCCAGTTGTTTTGCACAGTATCGCCCATGATAAGCAATGAGCCACTGCACAGCATAAGGCGAACTTTCTCCAGTTCCGGTAACGATTTATGCTTGAGTTCAAAGGTTCTTTGCGCTCCAAAGCTAAGTGATGCCACCACGGGATTAGGCCCCAATTCCGGCTCATCATCACTGTGCCAGGCCACACTATCATTGCCATCGCGGTAGTAATTTGCCAATACCGCATTAAAACGGTGGCCGCTGACCCGTTCCACGGTGTTTTTCAGCTCCAGAACTGGTTCTGGCCAGGGCTTTCGCTGGAGAGAAAGCCCGGAATAGGTGTAGAAGAGTCCCGAATCAGCAATCCAGCACTGCAGGCGGGGAATAGGGATCAGTTTGCCGGCTATCCTGATAGATGACTGCTTCCAGGGGATTATAGTGGTCAGCAAATCAAAATAGCGCTCTGTTTCCTGAGCAGAATGCAGCGCTGGATACTCCACTATGGATGCATCCTTAAGCTGATGAACGACAGGATTCTCTACCGGGAAAAGGTCAGTTTGCATGAATTTTGACAGTGCTTAAATTCCGATTAAAGCACAACTGGTCTGGAATTTAAGGTAACAGTTTATAAAAAGCATGAAGTGGGCATAATGCTATGCCTGTCTGGGCTGTACAGCCGCTTGCTGACAATTAAAGAGAGCTTTGAATAGATATGGAATATGACTTTGACCTTTTTGTGATCGGTGGGGGTTCGGGTGGTGTGCGGGCCAGCCGGGTTGCCGCCAACCTTGGAGCGAGTGTGGCTGTTGCCGAAGAGCGTTATTTTGGCGGAACCTGCGTAAACGTAGGTTGTGTGCCCAAGAAGCTGTTCAGCTACGCTGCCCATTATCGAGATGATTTTGAAGACAGCCGTGGATTCGGTTGGGTAACACCTGATATAGCGTTCAACTGGGCCGTCTTAAAAAGAAATAAAGACAAAGAAATCAACAGGTTAAAAGGTATATATCGTTCAATACTTGATAACAATAATATTACGACATTTGAGCAACGAGCGGTAATTCAAGGCCCGCATGAAATTCGGCTGGAGGGCAAGACCGTTACAGCCCGGTATATCCTCATCGCTGTGGGAGGATGGCCCTGGGTGCCCGAATTTCCAGGCAGTGAGCACGCCATAACGTCTAATGAGATCTTCTCCATGGAGTCGTTGCCAGAGTCCATAACCGTGATTGGGGGCGGCTATATAGCAGTGGAATTCGCCAGTATTTTTACGCGAATGGGCTGTAAAACAACTCTGGTGTATCGAGGCGACAAACTGTTGAGAGGTTTCGATGAAGAAATCAGGCAGTTCATTACCGAGGAAATAGGTCAGGCTCTGGACCTTAAGCTAGAAGCGAGTCCAGTAAAAATAGATAGAAATAGCAATGGGTTACGCCTAACTCTTGATACGAGAGATGAAATATGCAGTGAGGCCGTGCTCAGTGCGACCGGACGCCAACCCTTAACCCGGCAGCTGGGACTGGAAACGGTAGCTGTAAAAACCAGCACTAGCGGTGCTGTGATAGTAAATGAGCAGTTTCAAACCGGAGAACCCAGTATTTATGCCGTAGGAGATGTAATAGATCGAGTTGCTTTAACCCCGGTGGCGCTGGCCGAGGGACAAATCGTCGCCAGAGCGTTGTTTTCGGGTGATAAACCTCAGCTTGAGTATACAAACATCCCATCGACAGTCTTTTGCCATCCAAATCTGGCTACTGTGGGCTTAACCGAGGAACAGGCACGGGACAAAGGCCTGGATATCGACGTATACAGCGCCAAAGTAAAACAGCTTAAACACACGCTGAGCGGCCGGAATGAGCTGTCAATGCTTAAACTGGTGGTTAACTGCCAGGATGATCGAGTGATCGGTTTGCATATGGTGGGCCCGGAGGCTGGTGAATTGGTGCAGGGATTTGCCGTTGCATTAAACTGCGGAGCAACAAAAGCAGATTTTGACCGTACCATTGGTATTCACCCGACACTGGCGGAAGAGTTTGTCACTATGCGCAATAAGCGTAAGTCTCACGTATAAGTGAGATATCAAGGTGATAGACGTTATATAGCACGCTGAGCACTGATTTAAGGAATATTCTGCTATTTCCGGTAATAAAGATTACCGGAAATAAGGAAATGTGAGTAACGACGCTACATGTGAGGAAATTTACCGTACTTCTTCCGCCCTTTCTTCAACATTTTCCTCTGAATCCCTGATTAAACTATAAAAAAATGACGAATCGTGAACGATGATGTCTTTTACCCGAAATTGCCTGCAGATCCTGACAGATGCTTCAACTTCTTATAAAGCCGTAAGTCGAACCCCCTTCCATGCCAGGTAAATAACCGGTATCTCGATTTGGCAATAGCA
>JAESQX010000179.1 GCA_016764875.1 Gammaproteobacteria bacterium | reverse complement strand
TGCAAGCAACAAACACATCAATGTGCCTGGGTGGAACCATTTCATATTCATTGAGAATTACCCTTTATTATGACTCTCAGTTGACCCTGGGTGGTGCGCCAGGATTCACGCTAGTCTAACACGAACTTTTGTGGGTCTAGAAGCAAGGGCAGAGGACGAGGGACTTCTTCAGGTATGTAATCCCACGGCAATTTAAGCGTCACAAATAGACACATATTGTTGCATTCTGTTTCGATATCCTCGCGGTATTCTCACTTCCTTGTTTCCCTCATTACCGGTTCTACCGAACCAGGTTGCATCAGGCAATTATCACCCCCTATATAGATACCTGTCGCTTGATTTCTCACGTAATTCGGGGATATTATTAGGACTCCTGATCCCTCAACTTATCTTGGTAGTTATCTCTATGATTCAAGATCTAAAGAAAAAAGTACAATCGCTAATTGGGAAGGAAACGCCAGTAAAAATTCTTCTTGCGCTCCTGGTTTCTACTCTCTTCGCCTCCACCGGTTTTGCTCAACAGATTCGAATTTCCAATCAAACCTGGTCAGCGGAAGTCATTCGCCCAAGTGGTCAACCGGTGATCCCGCTGTTCGAAGGCTGGTTTACAAACGACGATGGCACTCACTCGCTCTGCTTTGGTTATCTGAACCTGAATACTGAACAGTCACTGACTGTGCCAACGGGGGAGGATAATTACCTCAGTGATAGTCGATTCAAAGCCATGCTACCTACCCATTTTGACCCACTACCACCAAAGTATCGCCGCAAGTTCTGCGTTTTCACGGTGACCGTACCAGCAGATTTTCGCCGCGACGAAACCGTCGAATGGCACCTTACTACAGCCGGAGACGCCCTGAGCGTTCCGGGGCATATCCTGCCCGCCTATGTGCTTGACGAGCCTGTCTCTAATGGGCGTGGTGATATTGCTCCACTGATAAAGCTGAATAAAGGCGACGCCGGTGTTCGCGGGCGTATTGGCATCCATAACGACATGCCTATCAAAGGCAAAGTAAACACGCCGCTACAGTTGAGTGCCTGGATTGAACATCCAGAAGATGAAGTCTGGATCGGCTGGGCGAAGCATACCGGACCAGGAAGTGTTGAATTTAGCGAGCAGGAATACCAATTCCCTTCCAGTGGTGACCCGACTCAGGTCCAGGCAACCTTTTCCGAACCTGGCCGTTATATTGTCCGCATGCAAACGATCGATGACATCGCGTCCTTTGAATTTATCTGTTGTCACAGCAACGCCTATTACACTATTGATATAACCAATTAATCTGATAATAAACTTCTTACATCAAGGAGCCTCAAATGAATAAGCCTGATAACCTGCAACGCCGCAAATTGTACCTGACCAGCTTTTGCTTACTGGCCACATTTGCCACCACCTCAGTATCTGTACATGCGGCGGAGCCTACCTATTCCAGGGATATAGCCCCCATTCTGCAGCAGAAGTGCCAATCCTGTCATAACCCCGATGGCATAGGCCCTATGCCATTAATGAATTTTCAACAGGTAAAACCGTTCGCATCCATCATCAAGGAGCGAACAACGGCACGAATGATGCCCCCCTGGCATAACGACCCTACCACCGGGATTCAAAAATTCAAGAACGATGCCTCGCTTTCCCAGATGCAAATCGATTCCATAGCTGACTGGGTGGATGCAGGCGCGCCCGAGGGCAACCCGGCTGACCTTCCCGAGCCTATTGAAATAACCAGCGGTGCCGAATGGAAATTAAAGGCGCAATTAGGCCCACCCGACGTCATTATCAAGTCGTCTCCCTACGATGTGCTCGCCAACGGCCAGGATCAATGGTGGGGTCCCGATGTCAAATTTGACGGCATGCCCAAGGATCGCTGGCTGCGGGCTGCTGAATTTAAACCTTCTTTCCCCTTGGGTAAAAAAGTTGTTCATCACGGTCATGCCGTCTTGGTCCCGGAGGGTTCCGACGGGTCATTTGGCAGTTCAATTGGTCTAGCCAGATACGGTGTTGGAAAATCCTGGGAGATGTATCCCGAAGGCACCGGCATGCTTGTACCTGCCAATGGCCATATCGCATGGAACCTGCATTACTTCCCGGTGGGAACCGAAGTCAAAGACGATGTCGTTGAGGTTGGCTTGTGGTTTTACCCCGAAGGTGAGAAGCCGGCCCTGGAAACCAGAGGTGAACAGCTATTTCGAGTGGATGGTTTAAATGGTATGGCACGAGGCCAGGATATCCTGATTCCACCCCATGGCTACCAAGTCTTGACTGGCACCCATGTATTGCAGTCACCCGCCATTATTCACAGTTATCGCCCTCATCTACATATGCGCGGCAAAACCATGTCCATGGAAGCCATCTACCCTGATGGTCGTAAGGAAGTATTGAGCCAGGTAAACAAGTACAACCACAATTGGCAGATATCCTACATGTATGCGGATGATGTAAAACCCATATTGCCAAAAGGCACGGTGTTGCAGTTTACTTCTGTGTTTGACAATACCGCCAATAATCCACTTAACCCAGATCCCAATCAGTGGGTTGTATTTGGCCGACGTGGAGTGGATGAAATGAGCCATGCCTGGATGGGCATGACTTATATAAACGAAGGACAGTACGAACAAGCAATAGCGGAAAGGAGAGCTGCTACTGAAACTCTGTCACTAAAACCACAAGAATAAGAAACAGACTATGATAAACGCGAAGACTCGCCGGGGAGTTGTGTGCTCTCTTTATTTATTAAGCATTACACTTTCACCCGGTGTTTCGGGGCAGAATTCAAGTCAGGCAAGCTTTACTGAAGCCCAGGCGCAATCAGGGCGCGCCGTCTACGAACAGAACTGTGCGGTTTGCCATCTGCCTGATATGCAGGGCTCATTTGAAGCACCCGCCCTGACCGGAAGTAACTTCAGAAATACCTGGACCAACACCAGTGTTGCTGACCTGGTTTCCCTGGTAAAAGAGACCATGCCTCTGCAAGCACCCGCTTCCTTATCCGATCAGGAATATGTGAATGTGGTTGCCTTGTTGCTGGATTCCAATGATATCGCCGCCAGCACCCGTAGCCTGGTTATTAACTCCACCGGCTTTGTTTTTGTTGATGAATCAAGGGATAGCACCGGGCAGAGTGTGGTCCGGTTTCCGGTTCCCGGCCGAGCCGGCACTGTTCCCTCTCCCGATACCGTTAACAGAGTGCCCGACTTCGGCACCACTTACCGCAGTGAGCGGGCAATTACACGCTCTTTCCGGGAGATCACAGGTTTTCATAACGTAACCGACAGCCAACTGGCCAATCCATCTGATGAAGACTGGACATACTGGCGTAGAACCCCGCAGAGCCAAGGTTTTACCCCTTTGGATCAAATAAATACTGATAACGTCAAAAATCTGAGCCTGGCGTGGGTATGGGGAATGGAGCCCGGGCGAAGTCAGCCAGCACCACTGGTTCGAGATGGCATAATTTTCTTACCTAATTTTGGCAATGTTGTGCAGGCCCTGGACGGGAAAGATGGCACCCTGCTTTGGGAGTATCGCCGGCAGTTTCCCGAGGGTGGTCGCGGTGGTGGACATCTTCGAACCCTGGCCATTTGGGAAGATTTAATCTATGTAGCCACCACGGATGCTCACCTGGTTGCTCTTGATGCCCGCACCGGGGCCGTACGCTGGGATGTTGAAATCGCTGATGAAAGTCTGGGCTATTCCAACACCAGTGGCCCTATTGTCGCCGATGGCAAGGTTATTAACGGCATCGCGGGTTGTACCCGGTTTTATGAAGAGAGCTGCTTTATCACCGGTCATGACGCCCGTACCGGCAAAGAACTATGGCGAACCTTTACTGTCGCCCGACCTGGAGAACCCGGGGGCGATACCTGGGGAGGTTTACCCCTTGAGTTCAGATCTGGAGTTGACGTGTGGATGAGCGGAAGCTGGGACCCTGAACTGGGTCTGGTTTATTTCGGCACGGCGCAGGCAAAACCCTGGATGGCGGCCAGCCGTGGTCTCACCACTGACGACGCTGCCCTGTATTCAAATTCTACCCTGGCCCTTGATCCCAATGATGGTCGATTGGTGTGGTATCGGCAGCATGTCCCCGGGGAATCATTGGACATGGATGAGGCCTACGAGCAGGTGCTAGTGGACCTGTTTGATGAACCTTATCTTTTGAGCATCGGCAAAAGCGGAATTCTATGGAAATTAAACCGCCGCACCGGTGAATTCCTGGGACTCAAAGAAACTGTATTCCAGAACGTATATTCCGAAGTGGACCTGGAAACTGGCGATGTGCGCTATCGTGACGATATACGAAACATGCAATTTGGTGAATGGCTGTCTGTATGCCCTTCTACGGCCGGCGGCCATAATTGGCAAGCCAGTAGTTACCATGCCCCTACTCAACAACTCGTTATCCCCCTGAGCCAATCCTGTATGGAAATGTCCCCGCGGGAAGCCAGCTTTGAAGTTGGCGCAGGAGGCGCACTGGGAGATCGTCGCTGGAAGGAGATGCCCGGCACCAATGGTAATTTTGGCAAATTAGCCGCCTACGATGTGGCCAGTCTTGATGAGAAATGGAGTGTTGAACAACGTGCTCCTTATTTGACCGCTGCCCTTACAACAGCTGGCGGCCTGGTGTTTATCGGTGACTTCAATCGTTATGTTCACGCCTATGACGTAACTAATGGTGAGGAATTATGGAGCACCCGCCTGGCTACTTCAGTGCAGGGTTTTCCAGTCTCATTTGCCATTGACGGCGAGCAATACATTGCCATTACCGCTGGCAGGCAAGGTGGCAGCCCCTGGCGTATTGGAAATTTTCTGGCACCGGAATTAATCAGTCCCAATGATCACAATGCGCTTTATGTCTTCAAGCTGCCAAATTAAGGACGTATGAATTAGATACCAAACCCTGCTTGGCCCGCGTTAAAATCCGGGTCAAGCACTGTAAGTGATTGACAAAGTTTGTCGTCAGACCTGGCAAGAACGGCTACTAGGGAAAGTAGCTGATAGATTTAAAAGGAGCAAATAATTATACTTTTCTATACACATACAAAAATAAGGGAGATACCAAGATGAGTTGTACTGTCCAATCCGGGCCGAGATCTAGATTAAAAAAGCCCCCTTCTAAAACCATTACGTCAGTTTCTACGGCCGTGTCCATCGCGCTGCTGTCCCTCGCCAGTCAGGGGGCATTAGCTCAGCAAGATGCAGCGGTGGAAGAAATAATTGTAACAGGGTCATTGATCCGCCGAACCGAGGGGTTCAGCGTTGCCTCGCCAGTAACCCAGATAACAGCCGATAATCTATCCGATTATGGCTCCGCCAACTTCGGCGATGTAGTCAAGAACAGCGTATTCAATTTCGGTCTTGCCTCATCCACCACCAGCACTATCCAGGTCACCGGGGGCGCCGTGCCATCGGACCAGACAACGCAATTTGATTTACGTGGTCTTGGCCCCAGTGCCACATTGATTTTGATGGACGGCATTCGCATGCCCACCAACAATACCAACTGGATGATGCCAACCATTGGCATCCAGCGCCTGGACATACTCCGGGATGGTGCGGCTCAATTATACGGTACCGATGCAGTTGCCGGGGTAGTTAACTACATTCCTTATACTTCCTATGAAGGCTTTAAAATGGAAGTACACCACGAACAGGATTCCCGGCTTGATTTCGATGATACCCAGTTCTCATTCCTGGGAGGCACTGAAATAGGTGCAAGTGCCAATATTGTCTTTGCTGGTTCCTATCGGGATCAGGGTGAGCTGAAATATACTGACCGACGCGATTTAATGAGAGCTGGGCAGACCTGGTCCAGCAATAGCAACCCGGGTAATTTTCTGGTGCCCCTGCGTGACGAAAATGGCATCCTTACTGGTGACACCCAGTTTCGTCCGGATCCTAATTGTGGTGAGCGGGAAGACCCTGTCTATTGGGAAAATAACAGGAACGGATTTTTGTTTGGTGGAGCTTGTCGCTACGACTATGGTGCCAACCGCAGCTTTCGTAACCCACAACAGACGGCTAGTTACTACACAGCCTTAACCTGGGATGTGGCTGAGGACACAACATTAAAAGCTCAACTTAACTATTCGCGCTATAACGCGCAACCCCGTGGTTCCACATCGGGCGCGTCATTAGATATCACCAAATTGCCAATAGTTCGAGGAATATTACCCTTTAACCCCTTTCGTGCAGTTGACTCCAATGGCAATAACCTTTTCGCACGTGATTCAGATGGCGATCAATACCCCGACCGTGATGCCAGTGGCAATGTGATTCTCGATCCTAACGGTATCGCATTCAATGAGGATGTCAATTTCACCCGGACTCGAACTTTTGGTCGATCCCATCCCACTCTGATCGGTAGCGGAGTACACAATGACGATCTTTCCATGAAGCAGGAATCTGATCAGCGCACTTTCCGCTTTGCGTTGACCGCTGACTTCAAAATGCCTGTACTGGAAGATTGGGACGGAAAAGCCACCTACGCCATCATGCAACATCATGATCTGGATTCTGATCCGCGATCTTTTAGCACCAGCGCCTTGGCACAGGGATTGGCATGCGATCCCATTAACGATATAGATGCCTGTTACAATCCCTTCGCTCCCATACCAGGAGTACCGGAATCTATTAACAGACCTGAAATATACGGGGCCATCGCCACCAATTTCAACGAAGATAATCGCACCGAGTTGCAAACTTTCGAGTTTGTTGCCAATGGCACCATCCCTCTGGGTGGTTTCGAATTACCTGGCGGGGAATTAGGTGCAGCGTTTGGCTACCAACGGCGTGAGGAATGGGTGAAAAACGTTCCCAGTGCCGATGTGATATCGGGCAACGCCTTTACTGCTCGCCAGATAGACCCATTCTCTCGGTCCCGTGACGTTGACGCTTACTTTGTTGAAGTTCGTGCTCCAATTCTGGAGAACCTTGAATTCAGTGCCTCCTACCGTCAAGAAGACTTCAGTAGTGGTCAGGAACCATCGGTGGAAAAATACGGCGTTATCTATGAACCTACCGACTGGTTAGCCGTTAGAGCCACCTTGGGTGAGGCATTTATAGCACCTACCCTTAGCCAGTTGAGTGCCCCCGAGAGATGCGGCAGTGCGGATTTAAACGATCCATTTACAACTTTTGACGGCTTCTTATTCGGTTGTATACAGGGTAACCCGGGGCTGGTTTCTGAAACTTCCGAGACTACGGCATTCGGGATTGACTTAAATCTGATAGACGATTTGAGGATATCCTTTAACTGGAGTGAAACCGATTTTAAAGACAGAATCGTAGCCACTGATCAGAACTTTATTGCACAGCAGGACTTTCTGAATTTTCAGGCAGCCACTGGCTTCACGCCCACCGATGCAATGCCTCTCCCCAGCTTAGCCGCGGTGGATGCATGGGCACAAGGCCCCAACAGTGACCCACGTATAATACGCACGCCGGGCGATCCCGCTCAGATAATCCGGATAAATCGTGGTGATTCTAATGCAGCTAAAGTATCTGTCACCAGTTATGATGTGGAAATTAATTACCGATTCTCTATTCGTGATTACGGGGATTTCGGCGCTAATCTAACCGCCATGTTCATGGACAAATATACCTTCCAGCAACTTCCGGGTAGTCCTGTAGTGGATGCTATTGGTTGGCAAAACAATCGAACTGGCTCAGCTCCCCCACTGCCAGAGGTTAAGGCCAACCTGGTTCTTACCTGGGCAATGGGCCCTCATCGAACGGTATTAACCACACGTTATATCGACGATGTAAGGTTTGATGCGAATCAGAGATCCACTCATGCGAGCATTCCCTTTAATAACTGGCGATTCACCGATAAGATCAGAGCCTGGACCCAGGCCGATCTTATGTATACCTATTCCGGACTTGAATTACCGGGGATAGGCGGCGAGATAGGCTTGACTGTCGGTTCCCGCAACCTGTTTGACAGGGAAGCGCAGAAAACCGGTATGATTGCCGGCGTAGTTGGTGAACTGCAGGATCCACTCGGTCGTATAGTTTATGTACGAGCCACTTACGACTTCTAAGGTACTTGTGACACCGCGCCAGGGATGGCGCGTTTAGAAGAAAACGATTGAGGTTAGAGTAAAGCCTTGCGCTTTACTTTA
>JAESQX010000178.1 GCA_016764875.1 Gammaproteobacteria bacterium | reverse complement strand
TTGATTTAAATCTGCTGTTGTTCTTCTCTGGTTTACACCGAAAAGTGAAAACATTATGAAAAGAATACTTATCAATGCGACTCAGGAAGAGGAACTCAGAGTAGCCCTTGTAGACGGGCAGCGATTATACGACCTGGACATTGAAAATCGTACACGAGTACAAAAAAAGGCTAACCTTTACAAAGGCATAGTCACCCGGGTTGAACCAAGTCTGGAAGCCGCTTTTGTGGATTTTGGCGCCGAACGGCACGGTTTTTTGCCGGTGAAAGAAATATCCGAGCAGTACTACGCCAGGCCAGCCATGGTTAAAGGCGAGCGCACCAACCCCAAACTCCTGGTACCTGAAGGCACCGAAGTGGTGGTTCAGGTTGAAAAGGAAGAGCGAGGCAATAAAGGGGCCGCGCTGACCACCTACATCAGCCTCGCTGGTCGCTACCTGGTTTTAATGCCAAACAACCCCAAGGCCGGTGGCATTTCCCGGCGTATTGAAGGCGACGACCGCTCAGAGATCCGGGAGGCACTGCGCAGCCTGAACATCCCTGATGCAATGGGCCTGATTGTGAGAACAGCTGGCGTCGGTAAAGACCAGGAAGAATTGCAGTGGGACCTGGATTACCTTCTGGCTCTATGGAACTCCGTTCAGGAGGCCAGTGAGCACCGCAAGGCACCTTTTCTAATCTATCAGGAAAGCAATGTCATCATTCGCACCATCCGCGATTACCTGCGCCGGGACATCGGTGAAGTACTTATCGATACCCAGGAATCCTATGATGAAGCGATTAATTTTATTAAACAGGTTATGCCCCAGTATGAAAATCGCATCAAGCTGTATCAGGATAAGCTTCCTCTTTTCAACCATTACCAGATCGAGAGTCAGATCGAGAGTGCCTTCGAGCGCGAAGTAAAACTACCGTCCGGAGGTTCGGTGGTAATCGATCCCACTGAGGCGCTTATATCCATTGATATCAACTCTTCCCGGGCTACCCGTGGTGCCGATATCGAAGAAACTGCCCTGAACACCAACCTGGAAGCAGCCGACGAAATAGCACGTCAGCTTCGACTCAGGGACATGGGTGGCCTGGCGGTTATTGATTTTATTGATATGACCTCAAACCGAAATCAGCGCGAAGTTGAAAATCGCATGCGCGATGCATTGGAAAGTGATCGGGCAAAAGTACAGATTGGCCGCATCTCCCGCTTTGGCTTGTTGGAAATGTCGCGTCAGAGGCTACGCCCGTCACTGGGAGAAACCCATGCCATTGTCTGCCCTCGCTGCAGTGGTCAGGGTACAATTCGCGATGTTGAATCTTTGTGCCTGTCCATATTGCGCATCCTGCAGGAAGAGGCCAACAAGCAGAAGAGCACCGAGCTCACTGCAATCGTTCCCCTGGTTATCAGCTCCTATCTATTGAATGAAAAACGTAGTGTTCTGACCAGCATCGAAACCCAGAGCAATACAAAAATCATTATCGTCCCCAAACCCGAGCTGGAAACACCTCACTATGAAATCACCGGGCTGAACCAGAAAGCTGAAAGTTACGAGATTGATTCTGTTACTGATGCCGATGTCCCGGTAGTTGCGTCCAAGGTGGAGAAGCCCGAAGAAGCGGCCGTAAAAGCGCCAACTGTCGGTAGTGCTCCGGTTAAACGTACTACACCACCGAAGAAAGGTTTTATCGCCTATATACTCAGCCTGTTCAGTTCCTCAGAGAAAGAGGAAGAACCGAAATCACAACCTGCCAGGACACCACAAAACCGGGGCCGATCAAGACCTCAAAACCGACAGCCGCGCGGCCAGCAAGGCAGGCGCTCTGGTGGCGACCGTAGCGGAAGACCTGCTACTTCAGGAGACCAGAAACAACAGACTCAGGGGCAAGGGCAAGGACGCAGAACAGGTTCTCGCAAACCCGGGGAAACCAGTCGCGGACCCCGCAGGGATCAGGATGGCAAAGGACAGCGGCCGGCAAGAAGACAGAACGCGCAGCAGGGTGATAAACGTGCCGCAACGCACAGTGAAGAGAGTAGCGGTGATACCAGCAAACGCAGTAATCCGCAAAAACGTCCGGGTGGTAATCGCCCCCGTAACACCACGCCACGAACCAGGGGGCCTCGTCCAGAGAAGGTAGCAGCAGATGCCAGTGCCAATAAATCCACGGCGGCAGAAGAGCAATCTCCAGCCACTGCACCGCAACAAAAGCCTGTGCGCGAACCCGCTCCAGCTCCTTCGGTAGCACCTGATATTCAGGCCGATACAGCCACCACCGACATCAGCATGGCGAAGACAGAACAAGTAATTCAGAAGACAAATACTTCTACCGAAGTCAAAAGCGAACCGCCAAAGACGAGAGAGCCTGCAAAACAGGAAAAACAGGTTGAGGAAGCAGAATCCGCGCCTTCTGCTGTGCCAGCCACGCCAGACACCGCTCAGGCAGCTGACATCACCCAACCTTCCGCTAACAAGAAAAAGAAGCCTCGGCCCAAGAAACCCAAGGCTGTTGCAGAACCTGAAATAGGAATTATCACTGATAACCAGCAGCCCAGCACAGTGGTAACCAAGGACATATTTAATGCGGCGGTGGAAGAGGCTCTGGTGGAAAAGGTAAAACCTGCGAAGAAGGATATTCCTTCACAATCTAAAAAGGATGTCAGCGAAAACCCCGCTGAACCAGCCGTAGCGGTAGAATCTCGCCCGGCCGCATCGGCTGATACCAGTCAGGCTGCGTCGGACTCTTCTGTTCGAGCGTCTAATGACCCACGGGAAGTAAAGCGAAGACAGAAGCCGGAACAAGAGAAGTCGGATTAATCCAACAAAAAGGTATAAGGACTTCAGGTAGGTGCCGTTTAGACTTCTGTCTAAAACGGCACCTACAGCTTACTCTCCAGTTCAGGTAACGCCTGAAATAGGTCTGCAACCAACCCATAATCCGCCACCTGGAAAATAGGCGCGTCTGGATCCTTGTTAATGGCAACGATAACCCTGGATTCTTTCATGCCTGCCAGGTGCTGAATAGCACCGGAAATACCCACGGCGATATACAACTCAGGAGCAACGATTTTACCTGTTTGCCCTACCTGCATGTCGTTTGGAACAAATCCGGCATCCACAGCCGCCCGCGAGGCACCAATTGCGGCTCCAAGTTTATCGGCGATTTTTTCCAGCAGGACAAAATTTTCGCCATTCTGCATCCCGCGGCCACCTGAAATCACCACGGTTGCCGCTGTTAATTCAGGCCGTTCTGACACGGAAAGATCTTCGCCGACAAAAGTGGATAATTCCTGGTTGACCACAAAATCCGAAGACACTACTTCAGCATTACCACCCTCAGCTGCTTCGTCAAAGGCTGTCATCCTTACTGTAATGACTTTAATGGCCTCTTCGCTAAGTACAGTAGCAATGGCGTTGCCTGCGTAGATTGGACGCACAAAGGTGTCCGAAGACTTTATGTCAATGATGTCTGATACCTGCCCAACGTCCAGCAGTGCAGCGACACGGGGCATAAGATTCTTCCCGGTGGTGCTGGCGGGTGCCAGTATATGGCTGTAATCCTTGCCAATATGAGCAACCAGCGGCGCAATAGCTTCAGGTAGTTGGTGAGCATTGGCGGGGTTATCAGCAACAATAACTTTATCGACTCCCTGTATTACAGCAGCCTGATCAACCACTTGCTGGCAATCGCTACCGGCCACCAGCACATCCACCTGATCATGTAACTTAAGCCCGGCCGCAACCGTATTTAAAGTGCAGGCTTTCAGTGAACTGTTGTCGTGTTCTGCTACTATTAATACCTTCATACCGGCCTCCTTATATAACCCTGGCTTCGGATTTAAGCTTTGCAATCAGTTCATCCACTGATGCCACAATGATACCCGCCGTTCTTTGCGGAGGAGCTTCAACGCGAAGGGTCTTGATCTTCGATTCAACGACAACCCCAATCTCTTCAGGTGAAACGATATCGATAGGTTTTTTCTTTGCTTTCATAATATTCGGTAACGAGGCATAACGAGGTTCATTCAAACGTAAATCTGTGGTTACCACCGCTGGTAGTTTTAAGGATACCGTTTGTTCCCCACCATCAATCTCCCGTGTAACCACGATACTTCCATTATCAACTTCGACCTTGCAGGCAAAGGTGCCCTGGGGAAAACCGGTGAGAGCTGCAAGCATTTGCCCTACCTGGTTATTGTCGGAGTCGATAGACTGCTTGCCTAGAATAACCAGGTCGATACCTTCTTTTTCAACCAGCACTTTAAGAATTTTAGCCACGCTCAGAGGTCGAGCCTCCAACTCGGTTTCCACCAGAATACCCCGGTCAGCGCCCAGAGCCAGCGCCGTGCGAATCTGCTCCCGGGAAGCTGACGTTCCAATCGAAACAACAATCACCTCGTCGGCCTTTCCCTGCTCCTTTAGCCGAATAGCTTCCTCAACGGCAATCTCGCAAAAAGGATTGATGGACATTTTTGTGTTGGTTAGCTCAATGCCACTGTTATCAGACTTCACGCGAACCTTCACATAGGCGTCAACGACGCGCTTGATTGGCACAAGAATCTTCATGGATTCTCCAGATTAAATGCTGAATGGAATGAATGGTTTGTCCGGATCGACAGTAATTCCCTGGTTACCACCGGTCAAAAAAGGGCGCTAATAATGCCGGTTTTGCTTTGTCAGGTCAATATGAGCCCACACTATGGGCAAGTCCAATGTCCGGAACTACCCCTGGTAACTGCCCAACTGGAATGAATGCTTATTACTGCGCACAAAAGTGCTGGTTACGCCTGATCTTTCCCGATGCTCTGCCAGTTCCACCAACTGGTAGAACACATTTCTTGATATCAGGGCGTTCAATCCATTACGAACATGGATCAGTGGATGGGGTTCGCCACTTAGGGGATCTTCGCGCACTGTGATCATGTGTTCAGCGCCGGCCGTAATCTGCTCTTTGGTATTTAACGTAAATTTCAGCTGCTGTGAATCGTTCCTGCCTGACACTTCCAGGGTGCGAGCCACAAAGGGACAATCCTCAACCTGTATACCCACCTTCTCCACCGGGGTAACCAGGTAATAGCGTCCTTTTTCTTTTTTTAGAACAGAGGAGAAAAGCTGCACCATAGCTGGCCGACGAATTGGCTGCCCCTGGTGATACCAGGTTCCATCAACAGCGATAAGCATATCCATTTCGCCGCAAAAAGGCGGATCCCACAGATGCACCGGTGCGGCTGTTTGTTGCTCGATATGCCTGACCAGGGATTCTGGATTTAGAGGACCCACTGCGTTTCCCGATTCTATTTTTGACATTTAACCTGGATTCCCTGCTCAAACACAATTCCCCGCAATAGTAAGCCCCGGGCAACCTGTAATAAAGCGGCGTGGTTATTTTCATTCCTATTGATACCTTGATTCAGGTGCTACAATTTAACCATTAAATCAAGACATCTCCCAGATGACTCCGGGTATTATCCTGAACTGAATGAACCAACTCATACGCGCAGAATCCTTCCGCGATTTATTCGTTGAAAAAATCCCTTTACTGGATGTTCGCGCCCCCATCGAGTTCAGCAAGGGCGCATTTCCAGATGCCGCAAACCTCCCCGTTCTCAGTGATTCCGAACGCGAGTCAGTAGGTAAAACCTACCGACAGCAGGGGCAGAAAGCCGCCATCGCCCTTGGTTATAAATTAGTGAATGAGGATGTTCGCGAACAACGATTGCAGGGATGGATAGCTTTTCTTGATCAGCATCCCAATGCCGCCATTTACTGTTTTCGCGGCGGCCTGCGCTCCACTACCTCCCAGCAATGGCTTGCCGATGCCGGCTATTCGGTGCCACGCGTGGCCGGAGGCTACAAAGCGATGCGCCGCTTCCTCATTGACGCCATAGACGCGACGGCCAGGGACTGTGAGTTTTTGCTGATTGGCGGCAAAACCGGTTCCGGTAAAACCCTGTTGCTCAACCAGTTCCCCAATCGACTTGATCTTGAAGGAATAGCCAATCACCGGGGTTCCGCATTCGGCAACCGGGTTCAACCGCAGCCCACTCAAATTGATTTCGAAAATCATCTGGCTATTGAATTATTAAAACTACCCTATACACACTACCGACGCCTGATACTCGAAGATGAAGGCCGCGCCATCGGCTCAGTGTCTATACCGTTGAATTTTTACACCGCAATGAAAGAGGCACCCATCGCTGTTATTGAGCAGGATATGAATTACCGGGCCGACATCATATTGAATGATTACATCGGGGCAAATTACCAGGACTTCAAAAAACAAAATCCCGAGGACGCCGGGAAGTATTTTAGCGACTACCTGTTTTCCAGCCTGACCCGCATCAAAAAGCGGTTGGGTGCGGTACTACACGATGAAGTTTTCGCCGATATGAAAACAGCGATCGCCGTCCATCAACGCGATAACAATATTGAGCTACATAAAATCTGGATTGAAAAATTATTACAGAATTATTACGACCCCATGTACGAATATCAACTGAATAAAAAGATCAACAAGATAATCTTTCGCGGTAACCGTGATGAATTCGCCAGTTGGGCAAGTCATCTCGAGTACCTGAGAAATCCCGAACTGAAAACGAATGTCAATTAGTCGATTTGATATCAGCCCTCTTCGTTCTGCGCTAGATGAGGGGGCTGTTATTCTGGTGCCGAATCATAGAATCCGGGATGCCATTGTTGACAGTTACAGCAAGGAATCTTCTGTTAAAACCTGGCGCACGCCCCTGGTTTTCGCTATTGATATCTGGCTGAAGCAGTTATGGGATTCGGGCGCAGCCCAGGGTATTCCACCATTCGCTCATCAGCAGTTGCTTGGCCGTATCGAAGAGCTTTATATATGGACCGGCATTATTGAAAAATCCCTGGATAGAATTCCCCTCATCAATCCGGATGAAACCGCTGTTGAAGTAAATCACGCCTATCAGCAACTACGGCAGTGGTTGCCGGACAAGTCAGACAACGAAAAGCTCCAGAGCTTTTCCGGCATTCCTGATATTGCGGAGTTTCTTAACTGGAAAAAGCAATACCGCCGTTTATGTCAAAAAAACCAGCTCATCTCCCTGGTAGATTGTATTCACGAGATAGTGTCAGAAATTGATAAGCTTGCATTTTTGCTACCCGAAAAAATAGTACTGGCCAACTTTTCCCAACCACCGCCTCTTTATAGAAACCTGTTTGACGCCCTGGGCAGGCAGCTAAGTATCCGTTCTGTTTCCTGTAACGCCAGTGATTCCACCTGCAGCTGCACCCGGGAAGAGTTTACCGATCTCGACCAGGAGATTAATGCCTGCATAGCCTGGGCAAAAGAGATCATCAGGAACCAGCCCCAAAGTCACATCGGAATTTTATTTAATTCAGACGACCGCCAACGTTCACGATTGCAACGTTTGTTCGCGGATTCGCTCGATCCTCTCTCGATTTTAAATCTTGCCACTGACAGCCCCGTTTTTAATACCACAAGATCAAACCAGAGCCTGTCTGATACTCCCCTGGTATACGAAGCATTGATGTTGCTGGGACTGAATAATGAGCAACAACAAAGCAACAGCCTTTGCCGGATTTTGCAGTCGCCCCACAGCATTGCTTATGAAAAAGAAAAGGAAGCACGAATACAGCTGGAATTGTTTATGCGCAAAAACCTGGCTGCCTCCTGCACGGTAGCCGAATTTGTGCGTCACATGTCGCAGGAAGAAAAACCCTGGCAATGCCCTGAACTTGCCCGTGCTATTTTAAAAACACGAACCCGTTTGAGAGAGTCCCCTCGATTGGCCAGCGCATCAGCCTGGGCCAGCCTGTTTGGCGAACAGCTGGAGATACTGGGCTGGCCGGGAACGCAGACCGACCTTACCTCCACCGAAAAAACACAGCTTAAACAGTGGCAGGAGGCTATGGCTTTGTTTTCACAGGCAACTGTTGCCTTGGGGAAACTGAGTCTGTCCAGTGCCCTTTCACGCCTCGCAACGGCCTGCTCCCATACCCGCTTAAAAGCACCCTTTGATCGTCGGTGCCAACTGTCCCTTTATACTATCAACGAGGCAATGGGCCTTAAATTTGATTATGTCTGGATGCTTGGGGTTGACGACCAGAGTTGGCCTCCACGATCCAGTCCCTCAAGCTTCCTTCCCTACTCTCTGCAACAGGAGGCCGAAATTCCCGGTAGCCACGCCAACGTGCAATATGAAATGGCGAGGGAAACATTCGAACTGCTTTGCCACAGCGTGTCCACCGGCATCGTTGCCAGCTATCACACCAACGACGCTGATCAGCAACTGAGACCCAGCCGTTTTATTCTACCTTTTACTGAATCACAAACTGAGCCAACCCGCGGTCATCCGTTAAACGCCCTGGCGACATCCAACCTTGCAAGCTACAAGATTGAGCAACTGGATGATTGCAACAGCTTTCCTCTGCTGCAAGACGAGAATCCACGAGGTGGCTACGGCATAATCAGTAACCAGTCCAGCTGCCCCTTTCGCGCCTTCTCAAAACATCGCTTGCAGGCCGAACCCCTGGAAGATTTTGCCAGCGGTCTCAACAGCCGGGCCAGAGGCACAGCCATCCACCTGGCCCTGGAACATGTGTTCAGTCATATCGACTCCCGGGAGAAACTCCTTGCCCTGTCGGAACCCGAAGAATTGAAACTCACAGATCAGGCCACCGCTACAGCTATTGACCGCCTTGTCAGCAAATACCCCGGCATAATGACCCCAGGGTTTAAAGAAATAGAGCGACAACGAATCAGCACCCTGCTGGGGCGATTTCTACAACTGGAAAAGCAACGCCACGACTTTTCTGTTATTGCCACAGAGCAATATTACCAATGGCAACAGGGCCCGCTTGAAATCAGATTAAAAGTTGATCGTATTGATGGCCTTGATGACGGCTCGGTGGCGGTTATCGATTACAAAACCGGCAAGACCTCCTACGCGGTACAGAAACTATTGGAGGATCGGCCTGAGGATATGCAACTGCCGGTGTATTACACCGTGGTCTCAAGTCAGCAGCAACAGGCGGTAAGTACCGTAAGCATAGGCCATGTCAATGTGGAGAAAATTGCCTATACCGGCACCTCATCCAGCGACAGTTTCCACGCCTCTATCAAGCCATTCAACGCCGATGGCAAGGGGGATATGAACTGGAGTGATTTAACCCGATCCTGGCAACAAAAGATGGAGCAGTTTGCCGATGAATTTATAGAGGGAATAGCGCCGGTTGCACCGGTAAATGGCTCGAAAACCTGTCGCTATTGCAGGTTGCAGGGTCTTTGCCGGATACAGGAAATAGACCGTGAATTCGATATGGCCGGCGCGGATCAACAGGAGAATCAAACGTGAGCAATGCGGTGCTTGCTGATCAGGCCCATCGTAATCAGGCGCTGGATGTCGCCCGATCCTTCAGCGTGCAGGCCCCTGCCGGTTCCGGGAAAACAGAGCTGCTTAGCCTACGCTATTTAAAACTGCTGAGTATTAGTGAGCAACCCGAGGAGGTGCTCGCCATTACTTTTACCCGCAAGGCCGCCAGCGAGATGCGCGATCGCATTATCAAGGCAATAGACTGGGCCGCCAGCATTGAAGCGGGCGAGGCTCATCAGTTCAGTAGTGATTTCGAGTTGCAGCGTTTCGAAATTGCCAATGCGGCACTACAGCAGAGCAACCGGCTCCAATGGCATATCCTTGATAATCCATCCCGCCTTCGCGTACAAACAATAGACAGTTTCTGCCACTACCTTTCAAGTCAGTTACCGATTCAATCCCGTCTTGGCGGACACGCGCAGATAAGCGAAGACGTCGAGCACGTGTTTATAGATGCCATACGTAACACTTTGTCAGAGCTTGACAGTAATGGAGCCACATCGGAGGACATCGCTCTGTTGCTGCAACACCTCGACAACGATGTGGGCAAGGTTGAGAACCTGTTGATCGGTATGCTTTATAAACGTGACCAGTGGCTGCCCCATACTCTTGATATTAAATCAGAGAGTCTTATCGACAAAGACTACCTGCGAGAAAGTCTGGAACAGTTAATCCGGGAATCATTGGAAGAAGCCATAGCCGGCCTGTTGCCCTATGAACAATCTCTGGTGGAACTGCTGAATTTTTCCGCAGAAAACCTTGCCCAGCATGACCAATTAGATATCAGCGGATTTATTCCGCTGCAAACCCTGCCAATGACAAACTTCACTTCAATATCTTACTGGAGATTTTTGGTTAGGATGTTACTAACTGACACCGGTAGATGGCGCCTGAGCGTCAACAAGAATATTGTGTTTCCAGCCGGGGACAAGACAAATAAGGAATTTGATGCTCTGTGTAAAAGCAGAAAGAAGCAACTGACGTCCCTGCTGGAG
>JAESQX010000177.1 GCA_016764875.1 Gammaproteobacteria bacterium | reverse complement strand
TTATAAATACCAGTGGCGGAGGCGTTTTTACCGCCGCCCCCTTACTATCCTCGACTTTTTCCGTCTTATTTTCCGCATCGTCAAGATCGTTCATTAGTCTCTGTCCTGGTTGTTACTATTACTGTTTCATGCACTGAGGCAGCCGCTTACCAACCGCCTCCACCACCACCGCCTCCGCCTCCTCCTGAGGATCCACCACCGCCGCTTGAACCGGGGGCCGTAGATGCGGATGAAATGGCTGACGAGAGACTATTCCCCACGTCACGGCTAAAACCATTAAGGTCAAGATGACTGAAGCGGCCACTGTACCACTGCGGCTGGTATGTCTCGTTCTGCTTTTCCTGAATCCTTGTGAACACTCTGGTGAATTGCTCAGCCCAGTGCTGCTCAACACCCAGTGCAATGGCGAAAGGCAGATAGCGTTCAAAAAGGTCTGGAGTTAATTGGGGCGGATGTTTTATATTGAGATCGTCTTTTTCAGCTACTTCAAGGTACAGCTTGAATCCCTCCAGTTTATCCAGCAGCAAACGACCTTTTACGGTGGGTGCCTTCAGTAAAAAAACGAATACAGCTGACACAATCAGAATTAGCGCCGTTATTACTGCAACCATCAGGGTAAAAAAAGCGAACATTTTGATTGCCGTTAACATGATTACCAACAGCACGACACAGGGCAACAGCAGGCCGGTATTTTTTCGAAAATAAATATTCAGATAATTATTTTTCAGTGCCTTGGCGTGGGCCGTTTTGGCCTTGCTCAGAACCAGGTGATTCTTGTCATCAAGCTCCAAAGCCGGTCCTTCTGCGAAAAGCTTTTCAAGCAGAACTTTTTCCCCCGCTGCCAGTTCTCCGGTTGATGATTCTTTAATCAGGGTATATTTCTTATCCGTATTTTCAATCTTCAGATACCCTTTTACGGCAAGATTGACTACGGCGGCGCTGAATGTTTGTGTGTCATAGCCCATCCGCGAGATATAACGTGCTGACGCAGGGGAATATCCTTTTGGTGGCTCATAGTGGGGAAAGATGACCCCTACCGCCGGATCACGGCCATAGTGAGACCACACGGCAAACAAGTACCCTGCAATAAGAAGAAATGTAGTCAGGGATAACAGCAACCCAAGATTGTCAGCCAGCAAATAGCCAAAACGTGTAGTGAGAGAAGGCTCATTCACCACGCCTTTAGGCCAGCTCAACACCAGGGTCAATCCCGCCTGGCTCAGCAAAGAACTGCTTGTCTGTATAGTAGCGCCACCATCGAAGACGGTCGTGATATAAGCCTGACCGGTTTCGCCAAGGCGGCCGGTAAATCCTTCCAGGGTAATGTCACCGGCGGCAACCGAGCCTGGCAGAGTAACCCTGGCGCTGGCCTGGTCGATGACGAAGGACCATCCATTACCGGTAACGTTCCAGTACAGTTCATCGTGATCATCAAAGAAACCCAATTGGCGATTGGTACGATAACGGATAGCATAGCTGTACTCACCCGGCGCCAGAAATACATCAGAATCACCGATGTAAACCCGCACTCCGTTTGATCTCCTTTCCACAGTCCAGGGTTCGATCTGGCCATCCCTGGTAACATGTAATACATCGAAGTCCACCACGATTTGATTGCCTAACCGATCTTTGTAGCGGGTTGGAAAGTCTCGATAAATACCACGACGTATGCTCGTGCCTTCGGCTTGTACTCTTATGGTCTCGATCACGGTCATGGAGCTGTCGGCGGCCACCACGATATCACTATCAAAGGAGAGGATTCGCTCGGTTCCCTGGGCGGTAACGGCAAATAATGCCAGCAGTGAAATCAGCCACCACTATATCCTGCTCTTTAGTGACTTCATTCAGTTCAGCCCCACACCTGGAGCCTTTCGCTCACTGGATTCGTCCACATCTAGCTCCTTGATTCGGCATGGATGTAAAAATCATCGTGGCCTGCTTGCTAGCGGGTAATTGCCCGACACTGCAGCAAGTACAATTTCCCTGCATGAAAAGCCCATTCTATATCGATATTCCGACCGTAAATGTCTTCGCAGGCGGTGGCCAATTCGTGCAGCTGAGATAATTGATGATCGTTCAAACACAGTGCTTCGACTTTATCCGTGTCTACTTCCACTTCCTCCACCTCACCTGTGCTGGTGGACACGAGCTTGATGTCCTTCTCACCAACTATTCGCTCGATTATTGATCCGTCATTGGCGATCCTGAAACCATCTGGAACCACCAGCCCCGCCACGATGGCTTCTCCCAGGCCCCAGCTGGCTTCCACATAACGTTCGGAGTCGCCGCTAAGAGGGTGACGGGTAAACATCACTCCCGAGATTTCACTTTGTATCTGCTGTTGCAATACCACTGCAATAGCAGGCTCATCAGCGATGCCCATCTTTTTCCTGTAAGCCAGGGCTTCGGGTGTTGCAGCGGAATCATATACCTGCCGAATTGCCATAATCATGGCATCCGGCGTCATCACATTCAGTACACTGACATGCTGGCCGGCAAAACTCGCTGCTTCAGAATCTTCTCCCACCGCACTGGAACGAACAGCCACAGCCGGTGCCAGTTCCGCAAACAGGGATTTCACGGCGTTGATGACAGGCTCATCTGCCGCTGTTATCTGCACCACCAACTCCACACTTAGCGCATATCCGTCGGGTGCTGGAAGGCCGGCTCTTAATGCCACGCCCAGGCTGACACACTTACCCCCAAACAGCCGTTCCTCAGTGGCATCTCTAAGATGAACCGGACCAGTCATGACAACACCGTCACCTCACCGCTATCACCATCGACCCTGATTCGATCCCCCTCATTGATCTTTTGGGTAGCAGTTTTTGTGCCCACCACACCAGGAATTCCGTACTCCCTACTGACGATGGCGGCATGACTCAGGATGCCGCCTCTATCTGTCACCAGGGCACCAATGATTGGTAGCACCACGTTAAAGCCTGCTGAGGTATTTTTCGTCACCAACACATCGCCCTCGTTGAGTCGATCGAAATCCCGCGTGCTCAGTATCACCTTCGCTGTGCCTTCATAGATGCCTGGACTTACAGGCAGGCCTGTTATTTTTTCTGCACTACCTGCCTCAGGATCGTCAAACACATTGCCCATGCTCATGGCAAACGCACTCATAGTGGGTTGAATTTTTTTGGGTAGCCAATCGAGGGGAGGAGGATCGACAGGTGGCGTGCCCAGTAACTCCGGCACTTCATCGATATTTTTGCTGAGGCGCCAACTTCTGCGCTCCTGCAGGGATTCCTGGGTTACCGGACCCTCTCCGCGAAGTAATCCGAGCAGCTCTGCGTGTGATGCATCCAGCGCTAATTCATGATTCGATAACATCCCATTCTGCTTGAGGCGATGTCCTGCTTCGAGGATGGCTGTACGAGAAACTCCTGCTGCCCAGATATCATTGTAGACACCACGCTCGTCTCGCATGCGGCTGGTTACCCGTGCATCATTCAGACTGAGCTCAAATTCCTCAAGATCTGCCGATGGAATCTGATCCCGAACCCGTTTTTGCAAGGCTTCATCAACATCAGTTTCTGTTCTAGGTGCCAGAGCGTCGCCAATACGCGCGAGGATGATGTTTGGTGACTCGTGTAAGGTTTTTTCCGAGATGCAATAACCACCGATTAACATGTGACCGGTTATAGCCAGATAGGCATCCAGTGCCTCCTTTATTTCCGGTTTACTATTCAGTATCGCCAGTGCCTCTTCTGCAGGCACGGCATTCAGATCAGCCCTGGAGATGCCGGCTGCTTCAATTGTTGCCGCCAGTTTAACCAGCTCCTCTGAAGCTATGCCCCTGGACACTGGTGTAGAGCCTTTTAATAACGGCACCACTTGCGCCGGCGATAGACCTGAGTTACGTGTCGCCACGTCCAGGAAGCGGCCCACGGACAAAACCGAACCCACAGAGAATTTGTGATGGCGATAGACCATTTCCTTGGCATTGAGATAGCAGGCATCCAAATGCGCGATCAATTCATCATCGCTAATTTGCGGCAGATCCACCGATTGCAGTGACGTATTCCGAGCGATTGAATCTTGCTTCATTTGATCCCAGTCTTTTAAGTCCTGTAGCCACAATCGTCTAGCAAACGCGTTATGTGCAGTTTTAGTGCGCCGGCGCAGGGTTG
>JAESQX010000176.1 GCA_016764875.1 Gammaproteobacteria bacterium | reverse complement strand
CATGAGCCTGCCCAACAGCTCGGCGCAGGATGCTATATCGCAAGAAAAAGAGGACGATTGTCGACGCGCCGGTGAAGCCATCTTGCATCTCATCGAACAAGACATCAAACCGTCTGACATTATGACCCTTGCAGCTTTCGAGAATGCTATCAAGGTAGTAATTGCCCTGGGAGGCTCAACCAATGCAGTGCTGCATTTGCTGGCCATGGCACATACCGTAGGGGTGGAACTGGCCCTGGATGACTTTACCCGAATCGGCAAGACGTCTCCCATGCTGGCGGACCTACGCCCCAGTGGAAAATACCTGATGTCGGAGCTGGTCAAAATCGGTGGCATTCAACCACTGATGAAATCCATGCTCGATGCCGGCATGCTTGACGGCAGTTGCCTGACCGTGACCGGGAAAACCCTGGCTGAAAATCTTGCTGATGTTCAGCCGTACCCCCAGGGACAGGATATCATCCACTCTTTCGATGACCCGATAAAAAAGGACAGCCATCTGGTTATTTTATATGGCAACCTGGCACCTACTGGTTCAGTAGCCAAAATTACCGGCAAGGAAGGCCTGAAATTTACGGGTAATGCCCGGGTCTTTCACTCCGAAGAAGAATCCCTTAAAGGAGTTCTTGACGGAACCGTAGTAGCCGGAGACGTAATGGTAATCCGTTACGAAGGGCCTATAGGTGCTCCCGGAATGAGAGAAATGTTGAGCCCTACTTCCGCCATCATGGGCAAAGGTCTGGGCAATGATGTCGCATTTATAACAGACGGTCGGTTCTCCGGAGGCACTCATGGTTTCGTTGTGGGCCACATCACCCCGGAAGCCATCGAAGGCGGCCCGATTGCCATCGTCGAAGACGGAGACCGGATCACTATCGACGCCGAAGCCAGTGAAGTCACCTTACATTTAAGCGATGAAGAAATCAGTGTGCGACTGAGCAACTGGCAGCGGCCAGACCCCCGATACACTCGTGGAGTGCTGGGCAAGTATGCGAAGACTGTTTCATCGGCTTCCGAAGGTGCTGTCACCGATAAGTACCTGTGAATTCCAATTAATTACCGCAGCACCATGCGGGTGAACCCGTAGAATTGAAAAACAAAAATAACCAATGAATACTTTTACCTCTGGTCTGGCCGAATTAATTTCCGATAGTATATTTCAGGAAGCCTCCCTCTTCCTGTTGCGTACCGTGCCCGGCTTTCCTCCGATTATCCAGACCGTACATATCCTGGGTATTGCAGTGGTAATGGGGTCTATCGTCATGCTCAATTTGCGCGTTCTTGGGCTGGCGGTTCCCAGTCAAAATATCAGTGAAATGACGCAACGGCTTATGCCATGGCTATGGTCTGCCCTGGTGATCAATGCCATATCAGGGTCAGTTTTCTTGTTTGCTCGTCCCAATCGCTACTTGAACAACCCTGTATTTGGCTGGAAGTTTACCTTCCTAATTCCAGCCATATTGCTAACCCTGTTTTTTCATTACATGAGTCGGCAGCAACCCGACTTCTGGAATTCCAGTCGCCAGCGTGCACTGACCGCAAAAATTATCGCGTTGCTCTCACTTGTCCTGTGGATCATGGTACCCATGGCGGGTCGCTGGATCGCCTACTCAGAGTATATTTATTTTCCTGCGGAGAATTTTTAGCGTGTTAATAGTCGCCTATGTCGCTAACTGGATTAATACCCCAGCCACCGCCAGAGATTACGGTGGCTACCAAGGCATTTATGTTGCTGGACTGAAGCATTGAATAAAATACTAAACCATGAGTTCTGGCTGAACCTTGAAAACATGCCCATTGCCTGGGAAATCGGTGGCACCTGGTTATTTCCCCTGCTCGAATCAATACACGTCATTGCTGCAGCCATGGTGGTGGGCAGTATCCTCATGGTCGATCTGAGACTACTGGGAGTTGCTGCCAGACACTACTCCATCAGCACCATGTCACGGGAACTGGCACCCTGGAGCTGGGGCGCATTTGTGGTGGCCACAATCACCGGTGTTGGCATGTTCATTACCCGCGCGGCTTCCCATGTTCTTAACCCGGCATTTCAATGGAAAATGGCCTTGCTGGTACTGGCGGGCGCGAACATGGCGATGTTTCATTTCGGTGTATACCGGAAAATCAATCAGTGGGACACGGCCTATAAAATACCGGCAAAAATAAAAACCTTTGGAGCAAGCTCTCTCATTTTGTGGGCTGGTGTCATGCTTTCGGGCCGCTGGGTAGGCCACATTGTTTAGCGGTCTCGCAAAGCGTCGGCGGTGAATTTTTAATTGCTCGTGGTTTGTCGCTGATTGCTACCGATAATGGCGCACCTGATACAGTAAGACTTCTTCAACTTAGACACTAAAATAATCATAAAAAAAACCCGCTTATAGCGGGTTTTTCCCTTACCATTTGTACTTCACGGCTCTTTACGAAGATGCCCGTACATCATTTCCTCAACAAACTCCACGCACTTGAATTCAAGTAGCTGCATGTTTTCGTCCAGCCTTCGATACAGCGGAAACTTAATTGTCCATGGCTCGGTATAGACATTGGGATCTACAAGTGTTGCTTCATACATTAGAGTATTGGGTCCCACGTGGGTATACCGCTCAGTAACACGCAGTGTGTCTGTATGATGGTTGCCGGCATGATCCAACCAGGTATCCGGCACCTGATCAGTCACATCGATCACCAGTGAATCTCCTTCGAAATGTCCTCTGGAATGACCCATCCAGCTTAAAATAGGTGCTTCAAAATCGGGCCTGGCCATATAAACAATGCGGCTGGCACTGGCGAATTCATAAGCCATAATCACATGATCAGGTGACTGAATTATTTGAAAGGGAAATGGCAGATAATTCGCGCGGGGTACTCCCGGCATATAACATTTCACCAGGGGATCTTGAGCCAGCCAATCTGCCCGGTTAGCCTGTTGCTGGGCTCTCGCCTCTGCGGTGTAGGGAATCTCCCCGCCCACCACCACGCCGAGCCCGGCGGGTACTGAACCAAATGAGCCAAGTTGGGGCAAAATTGGAAAATCCGCTGCATGGGGCTCTACATCCCAATTAGCTGATCCCAGGGCCTGCCAGATACCGTTAAAATCAGGATTGCCATCAGCGGTACGCGGTGGTGAAAAATTCTCGGCCGCAAAGCTTGATGTTGCCCATAGTGCCAACACCGTAATTATGGCCTTGGGAATTGAAGTAAATCTTACCATTGCTACCACCCCTTCTTATTTTTTCTATTTTATTACTTCGCTTTTAAAATTTTTATTCTTGCGCCAATTACTTGCTTGTATATCTGCCCGGGCAGACTTCGTGATTCTAGCACAGGAATATGGATCCTTGTCATCCGAAGGTAATTTGCTTTTACACCGGGATGATTGGGCAATGCCAGGTCTTTCACCCGGGGACCATGGCTTGACTTATGACTCGAGGATGTGAAAATCAAAAATGCAATTATCTACCGGCTGGAATTAACAATGTACCTTCTTGCTCGCATTGAAGAAACCGCTTTCAGCACATGGATCCGAGAGTCTGGCTGGGGGTTTTTTACCTCATTAACCCTGCACTCCCTGGCACTGGCGCTGGTGGTGGGTATCAACCTGGCCACCAACTTTCGTTTACTGGGTGTCGCCAAGGGGATACCAATACGACTTATGGGTCGATTTTTACCGCTTATGTGGTTCGCGCTGGTTGTAGTGGTAATCTCCGGCACTGCATTGTTAATCGCCTATCCTGCCAAGGCTCTAACCAATATCCTGTTCTACCTGAAAATCAGCGCCATTATTGCGGCACTTATGATCACTCGGCACTTTTCCAGAACCCTGTTTAATGAAGCGGTAACCGGCGAGGTAGCGGTAGATTATCGGGTAAAAACTCTGGCGGCCATAGCGCTTATCCTGTGGATAAGCAGCATCGGCGCGGGAAGGTTCCTCGCCTATACCAATTCAATACTACTTGCCTCCAGCTTTTATTAAACAGCCATGATTATTGACGTCCTACTCTGGTTTTCCCATAGCACTGGAATTTATGAATTCATGAACTCAGCCTGGGGTTGGCCAATTGCGGAATCAGTTCACTTTCTAGGCATGTGTCTCTTAATAGGAACAGTGGGAGTTTTCGATTTGCGTATGCTGGGTGTTGGTTCAGGCATACCGATGGCAGAATTGCACAAACTGGTGCCAATTGGCGTATTTGGTTTTCTGTTGAATTTCACCAGCGGTGTTATGTTTCTAACCTCAGCACCGGATCAATATTTGTACAACCCTGCTTTCCAAACCAAGATTTTATTCATGTTGCTGGCCGGCCTGAACATGATGGTTTTCTATCGCAGAGCAATGGCGGAAGTTAAAACCACCAACAGCCTACTCAAGGCGCCTGCCAATGCCAGGGTAATGGCGATAGTGTCACTTTGTTGCTGGGCCACGGTGATTATAGGTGGCCGGCTTATCACCTATTATCGACCACCTTACCACTGGTGCTGGTGGTGTCTCTAAATACCTTTAAAAATGCCTGGCGCCTTTCCTCACCTTCCTGCCGATCATCGCGATGAAAGAGACCGGGCATGTTTCCGTTCTAGTCTAGTGCCATCGCAAAAATTCGCGGAAGGCATGTTCCAGATTTTTGGCCACCCCCTGCCAAATTTCTAATTGCGCTGACTGGAGGGGAAGAGATCTCCCCGTCCTCAACCCCTCCAGTATTTTTTAGTACCATCGAAGCGGCGCTATCCCGCCAAGATGGAGGTTGTATTAGCCACTAATCTGCTTTAGTCTCACCTCGCATTTTTCGCTGTATGGCAAACAACAACTCAGGAATATTATGGGCCCTGGCAAAAATTTTGAAATTGGTCCACTCAAGCTTCGTATTAACTGGCTGATTCTGGCTTGCGTTCTGCTAACTGCACTTACTTTTGTACGGCTCGGACTGTGGCAATTGGGCAGGGCCGAAGAAAAAATGGCGGCTGAGGCTGAATTCAGCCAACAACAGGAAATAAACGCCACCCCAATAGACAATATTCCGGCTATCAGTCCAGACGATAGTAATGATGAACTGCGGAACCTTCATGTTTCACTCGAAGGTGAGTATGTTAATGAGCGAACTATTCTACTGCTGGCGAAATTTTTCGAAGGTCAGATCGGTTTTGAAGTAGTGACTCCCTTTCGCCTGCAAGACAGCAACCACCTGGTATTAGTCAGCCGTGGCTGGACCAGCGGGATCTTGCCACCAAATACGCCGCCACGTCTAAGACCCATATCCGGCCCTGTTCGATTATCCGCACAGATCTACGTTCCAGAAGCTGGTGAGCGAATTCTGGCCAGCCAGATCGACGCCGGACAGTGGCCATTACGAATCAGGAGCATCGAGATTGAAATTCTGGAATCTATTTTACAGGAGCCCTTGTTTCCCTACGTAGTCCGACTTACACAGGAGCAGCCCGGAATGCTGGTCCGTCACTGGCCGGTGACCAATACTGATGTCAACGCCAACCTTTCCTATGCCTTCCAATGGTTCACCTTTGCCCTCATCGTGCTGCTGGGCAGCCTGTTTGGCAGCAGCAATCTCATCTCCATGATGCGTGATCCAGAGAGTGAAAAATTCCGCTAACCACTTGTTTTTGTGGGATTCGCGAAATTAGTAACCAGTTATTACAGGAAATCGTCAGGCCGAACAAATTTATGGCCGAATCACAGTATTAATGTGTTACTAAAGTTCCCTTGTTAGTGCTATAGTTTCATCAATTCTGGACAGTTGAGTCTGAAACATGGACTGGCTGCCAGGGCGATCTAAACCTGCAACTTTAAATCGTATCCCAACCTAGCACGAGGAGATTGACAAATATGCGTATCCTGAGCATTCCTAAATTTATCAGCGCAGCAGCGATTACCGCGTTTATGCTGGTTCCTGCATCTAGCCTGGCCCAATCCGGTGCCGAGGTAACATTCCATAAAGACATCGAACCTATTCTGCAGCGCTCCTGCCAGGGTTGTCACCGCGAAGATGGTGCTGGTCCAATGCCTTTGGTGACCTACGAAGAAGTAGCGCCATTTGCCGGCCTGATCGAATACAAAACCGGGCTGCGAGACAGGGCTGGAGCCATGCCTCCGTGGTATATGGAGAAAAACGTTG
>JAESQX010000175.1 GCA_016764875.1 Gammaproteobacteria bacterium | reverse complement strand
CTGCTAAACATTACTAAGATCCCAGATACCAACCAAGCCATGGGTGCAATTTGATATTTTAGCGATACAACATTTCCGTAGACAATAAAAGAAGCCAGTGTACCGATTTGCCAGTGGATTAAATAAATAGGATATGAGTAATCCCCTAGCGTTTTGTCAAGCTTTTTCGAAATGTTTACCAAACTGTCGCCGCGAATAATGCTGTAAATCAATAAGGAGCATATTAATAAATTTGCGTAGAAGAAAAGTTCAACGATATCAAGCATTGAATCATCCAGCTGAATTTTTGATCCAATACCCGCATTAACGATAAGTGCCAACATCAAATATTTACTACTTAATATTGGCCGTTTTATCCAATTTGGTTCCCAGTTCTCCTTATGCAGAAAATAGAGTAATGCACCAATTGAAAATGGGAGAGAGCCAGCGGGTAAAGCGAAATATCGAGAGTGCCAAAACAAACCCAAAGCATAAGTCAATAGAACATATGTCAGCGAAAGACAAAGCCATACGGCTGTCCTCGTTTTAGTTTTTGAAACACCTAATCCTATTAAGCAATAGTAAAACAACTCAACCGTTAATGCCCAAGTGGCGGGAGAAAGCCGCGGTCCGACTTCATGTGGGAATAGTGAAAAAGACACCATCGTCAAATTTACGACAATTATATCTAGCGTCTGAGGCAAAGATAAAGATCTGCTGACGACTCTAGTATTTACTTCACCCAAACAAAGTATCAAGAAAATACTAAACACGCAGGCAACCCAATAGGCTGGATACAACCTGAGAACCCTATTTGCTACAAATTTTTTTAAGCCGTCTAACTGATATGAATACGACTCATGCATTAAAAATGTCATTAAGTAGCCGCTGAGAATAAAAAAACCAAAAACGGCATAGCGACCAAAGTCGCTTATCCAAAAGAGGTGCCCTACCATTACCATTACCATTACTGCCAGCAGAAGCCGAAATAATCCGAACACATATCATCCTTATGGGAATCCTCCCAATATTAATCGAAGCCAAAAATAGTCATTATGTGATTACAATAAAGAAAGAGCTGGCTCTAGTTTATTGCCCAGATGAGAATAATCCTGCCCTTCTAGGTATCTCTTTCAAGGTCAATGAAGGAAACTTAATGCCGTTTATTTATTTTTCCACTGAATTTGTACACCTCATTTTAGATTAGATCAGTTCAGCGTGAAATTGTTAATTATCATTACCGTCTCTCTCTCGCTGCTCAAGAACACGCGCTCCGCGTAGAATGTTCGCCATGGCGTAATTACCTTCATGACAGGCGTACTCGTAAATCGTGTAGTCATCCAGCCGTCGCATTGGTCGTACGGCGGTCCAGGCGCTTGTGTAAATATCCGGATCTTCAATGGTAAATTGATAGTCGATTAAATTATCACTAACCCGAGTGAATCGTTCGATTGCTTTTGTGCTTATTGAGGAAGGATACCGATGTTGGGTTTTCTTACTAAAATTTGTAGTTTCTACTACCAAGGTATCACCTTCCCAGTGCCCTCTTGAATCACCGTTCCATTGCCGGATCTTTCCATTGAGCTGAGGCCGGCCGTCCAGTGGAATGATTCGGACATCATGAATCATCTCAACAAGTATCGCGACATAGTTCTCATTCTGCACTATTTTATAGGTGTTGTTATAACCTGTAGAGATGGGTGGCACACCATGATAGGTGATACATCGATCCCAGTTGGTTCGATCCAGCCATGAATCCGCTGGATGTTCACGTTGATAGACCACTTCTTCAGCCTGCCGCGTAACAGTCTCTGGTCGCAATGGCAATCTTCCATTGGCTGGATCAACTATTAGGGATGTACGCAAATCAGCGGAAACAGTTCCGCGGTCAAACCATCCTGAATTATAGTTACCGACAATATCAGCACTACGGGTTGATTCCTGCTGTGTTCGAGCAAAAATTTCCACCGCTTCTTCGGGAGTATAAAACTCCTTGTCTTCCAGACCTTGAGGGCGTTGTAGTGGAGTCAGGCTGGCATAGGACCAGGTACCTGCCAAATCCGGGTCTCCCCACGGTGTAGTCTTGCTGTAATTTCCACTTGATTGGAGGGCGTTGTCGGTTTGGGCGGAGGAAATGCCTCCAATGTGTATCAGCGCAACAGCTACAAATGCACACAGGCTCATTTTCAAGACGGACCGGGTCTTCATTTAAATTCTCCACAGCTGGGAAAGTACCGCTAGAATAATATTCAATCTGTAATAAATCTATATTTCATGGTCTTGTAGTGCTCAAATGTCAATTGACCGAAAGAATAAGGAGAAGAATAGATGACTGATGAATCCGTACGGCCATTCGAAATCACCGTAAATGACGGCGTGTTGTCAGACCTGAAGCATCGCTTGGCCAACACCCGCTGGCCCGAGTCGGAAACAGTCGACGACTGGTCTCAGGGCATCCCTCTGGCGTATGCGCAGGACCTGTGCCACTACTGGGCCAATGAGTACGATTGGCGCACACGGGAAGCCTTGCTCAATCAATACCCGCAGTTCATCAGTGAATTCGATGGCCTGGCCATCCACTTCTACCACGCCCGCTCGCCTCACCCGGACGCTATGCCGATACTCATCACGCACGGCTGGCCCGGTTCGGTGGTGGAGTTTCAAAAGGTGATTGGGCGTTTGATCGATCCGCCGGCATACGGCGGCGAGGCGGCAGATGCCTTCCACGTCGTGTGCCCGTCGTTGCCAGGATTCAGTTTTTCCGGCAAGCCGACCGGCACTGGCTGGGGCATAGGGAAAATTGCTGAAACCTGGAATACACTGATGTTGCGACTTGGTTACGACGGCTATGTCGCGCAAGGTGGCGACTGGGGTTCTGCTGTGACATCCACGATTGGTGTACAAAATCTAGGTCAATGTCGGGGCATTCACATCAACATGGTTTCGGTAGCGCCGGACCCGGCCACGATGGATGACCTCACCGACCTGGAAAAACGCGCGCTCGCCGGCATGAAGCATTACAGGGATATAGACTCGGGCTATTCCAAACAACAAAGCACTCGCCCGCAAACATTAGGGTACGCTCTAACGGATTCTCCCAGTGGTCAACTCGCCTGGATCGTCGAGAAATTCTGGTCCTGGATGGATTGCGACGGCCACCCGGAAAACACAGTTAGCCGTGATGAATTGCTCGACAACGTAATGTTGTACTGGTGTACGGCGAGCGCGGCATCGTCTGCGCGCCTCTATTGGGAAAGTTTCAACGAATTCTCAGCCGGTGAGGTTCACATCCCGACAGGTTGCAGCATCTTCCCTAAAGAAATATTCCTCTGTTCGCGGCGCTGGGCCGAACAGCGATATAAAAACATCATCCACTGGAACGAACTCGACAAAGGCGGACACTTCGCCGCCTTTGAACAACCGGAACTGTTCGTCAAAGAAATCACGGACTGTTTTCGCTCACTGCGCTGAATTTCTCGATAGTTTCTGCCGCGTGTGCCCATTGCTCAAGGACAACCCACATACCAAACTCTAGCCTTGGCATTAACGCTCCCACCTGAATCGACTGTTCGATAATCTTGATGATACCTGGCCGGGCAGCCAAATCCTTCAGGTTCTGTATGTTTTCGATTAAAGGTTCCAGGTTTCCATCCGGATGTAATGAGTGAAGGGAAAAGCGAAGGGCCTCAAAACCATCGGACCTCAGTAATAGAATCAGGTAACTTGGGTTCAAGTAACTGGCGAAGCCAAGGTTTGCACCCGCTGTAAATTGCAATCTTGATTCCTTGTCCTGGCCCACCCAAAGATAAGTTGTGGCCAACCTGTCATTTATTACGGCAGAGACGGAATCCAGCTCATAGGCAGTCTGTGCATGTGACATCGCTGTATCGAGCTGGCCAACCGCTGATAAAAACTGCGAATACCATACATGAGTAGTGGCTATGTCCGGGTTTTTGGCCAGAGAAAGCTGAAAGTGCTGTTCTGCTTCCAGCCAGCGCCACCGTCGAAAAGCAATGAATCCCCGGATAGCTTCAACTTCAGCACTACTGCTGTTGGTCAAGGCTGCCAGGTGTTCTGAGGCTATATCAAACGCGGCGCTTTCGCTTTGACTGGAATAATAGGGTAACAATACCTAGGCATGGGCAAGACCCACCCTGGCATTGTCAAAAGTCGGCTCTATCGCCAGGGCATTGGAAAACGCTTCGATACTTGCTCGCAACGGCTCTTCACCCCGCAACTTGGAAAGAAAAATACCGTTCAAATATAACGTATAGGCAGATAATGCGACATCGGGTTCGACTGGCGTTTCAATGTCAATACCAAGTTCACTGTTCATCGCCATTACTATGGCTGAAGAAAGTTTCTGCTGGATTTCAAGATAATTCGATTCCGGGTTCTGGTACGTGTCGGACCAGATGACCATGCCCTCGCTTCCAGATACTAATTCAGCGTAAACCTGAACACGATCCTCAACAACCCCCACAGTTCCTTCAATATAAAAATCAATTTCAGGTCCTGTCTTTTCAGCTTGCATATTTTCCAGGGAGCGGCGGGCTACAATTCTCAATAACGGTGAGTCATTGAGCCCGGCAATGATCTCGTTGGTCAGCCCAATGCCGAAAAATGCCTGCTCCTGTATTGCACTGATATCCAGAAATGGCAGAACAGCAACGGTGTACTGCTTTTCAACACCGGGTTCACTCGGGCTCGAATGGAAAGTGTAGAAAGCAAGTAGCAGAAAAACAGCGGGCACAGCCATGATCAGAGCAAAAGTGCGAATACTAAAAGATGAATCTACCTCGCTCTCCGCACTAACCGGCAGAGGTGCTGAAATCAAGCGGTAGCCGACTTTAGGAACGGTTTCGATAAAACTGGGCCGCTTTGTATCGTCACCAAGCTGGGTTCTGAGGATAGATATTATCCGCGAAAGCGCTTCGTCACTACCGTAGGTTCCGGGCCAGATCTCTTTAATCAGTGTTTCCCGGCTAACGGTTTCACCGGTATGTTCGGCAAGATAAACCAGCATTTCCATTGCCTTGGGCTCAAGGTGTTTTTCTCCGCTATTGTCTTCGATCACAAGACGATTGGGAAAGATGGTCCATCTGATTAGTCTGAATGGCTTTTTCAAGTCCAGCATTCTATTTGTTATTCCTGATGCCCTTGAGACGATATTGACATATTAACGTCTCAAATAGAGAAAATCTCTGCCAAACCAGCTCTATATCCCCACGGCTTTTCCTCAACACGCAAATGCGCATAACCGAAGATATTAATTACTGAGATTAAATCGTCAGCACCGTCAATTTGCAGCCCTTCTACAAGCAGTACATTGGCGACCCTAAGAATACCATAAGCTTAAAATTACCTGAAAATCAGG
>JAESQX010000174.1 GCA_016764875.1 Gammaproteobacteria bacterium | reverse complement strand
TTCAGTTACCTTCGACACGCTCTGCACCTGCCTTCTGGGCTTCCTGTAATCGTGCTCCACGTAACAGGTTGTACATGGAACGATTCCCTTCGTGGCAGGCATATTCAAAAATTGTGTAGTCATCCAATGCAGGCATAGGGCGAACTGCAGACCATATTTGTGTATAGACCTCCGGGTCTTCAATGGTGAATTCGTAATCAATCAGGTCTTCACTTACACGAGTAAAGCGTTCGACAGCCCGCATATTTCGGGATGACGGAAATCTAAGTTCAGTTTTACGGCTGTAATTGCTTGTTTCAACCACCAGCGTATCGCCGTCCCAATAACCGCGGGAGCTGCCATTCCACTGGCGGATTTTTGCGTCAAGGGGTGAGGGGGCATGCAACGGAATTATGCGCACATCATGGATAGTTTCCGAATAGATGGCGACATGATCCGGACTCTGGACTATCAGATAGGCGTTGTTATAACCGGTAGAAATCGCCGGTACCCCGTGATAGGTAATGCAGCGATCCCAGGCGGTGAGATCCAGCCATGATTTCGCCTGAAATTCCATATAGGCCGCGCGTTTTTGCTGTTGACGCTCAAGGGCCGCTTCAGTTAACGGTAGCCTGCCGTTAGGAGGGTCGACTATCAGGGATGTGCGCAGATTGGGGGAAACTTCCCCCTTGTCATACCAGCCAACAGGATCACCGGGGATATCGACGCTGTCCTGCTCGGACCTGATTTTTACCTGGGCGGCTTCTTCCGGTGTATAAAATTCTTTGTCGCCTAATGTTGTTGGTCGTTGCAGACGGGTTAGACTGGCGTAGGACCAGGTGCCCTGCAAGTCCGGATCACCCCAGGGGGTGAAGAGTTCGGCGGGTGTTTGACCGGTGATAAGTCCAGGCGCCGCAATCCCCATGATTCCAGTAAGTAAGGGGAGGGTGAACAGCCTTATTGCAAGTTGGACTTTCATCTTAATTCACTCCATTAACATGAATTGCTTCAGGGCAGCATAAAAGCGAGGAAATAATAAGTCTAGCCTTACAATTTACGTAAGCGAATCAATAGGGAATCGCTGATTGCTTCTGTTCGCAGGTGACTGATAGCTTGATAAGCCGGGTCCTGAATCATACTTGTGAAGGCCTCATTGTTGGGCCACTCGACGATAAACACCAGGTCAGCATCAAATTCACCGATCACAGCTTGCTCGGGCATATAGGACGCGTCTGAATTTCCCCCATACTTGGCAACAAGGGGGCCGGCGGCTTGCAGGTATTGTTGGTATTTAGCTTTGCCCCCATCCTCTTTGAACCACAATGCATTGAACATGAAAATATGTTCATCCTCACTGGTAGTAGTTTGCTGCGCCGTTGTCTGGTTATTGCTCATTAAAGCAGGCCCTCCGATAATCAGAAGAATTAACAATAAGGCGGCTGCTCCGTGCCTTGCCGTTGTCGGATTTTTGTTCATCAAAGCTGTTCCTCCAATATCCAGAAAAATACACACGATTCTGGATGCTAGTTCAGGAAGCATCCTGAGGTTAGTTTAAGGTCATAAAGAGGGTAATGTAATAAAACTTGTTATTCTAGCCCCTTAGCTGATTAGCAGTTTATTAATCATAGTTAAGCGATTTAGCCCCTGCTTGGAGAAAATAATATTTTTAGGCCAGACATCTTTTCCATTACTGCACCGCGACTAGAACAAGTTCATGACCCATTGCTTAATCAGTACGATATCCAATTGGACATCTTACGCCTGGACAATATTCACCAGCAGGTGAATGGCAATAAGTGGTTCAAGCTTAAGCAAAACCTGGCTGTGGCAAGTAATGGTGATTACGACTGTTTACTGAGTTTTGGTGGTGCCTACTCCAATCACATTCGAGCTCTTGCCGCCGCGTCGGCCCTGGCGGGGTTGCGGAGCATCGGAGTAATAAGGGGCGAGTTGCCATCTCCATTAAATCCGGTGCTCCAGTTTGCGCTGGATCAGGGCATGCTGTTGCACCCCATTTCCCGTAGTAGCTATCGTCAGAAACAGACCGGGGAATTTATCACCGGGCTGCATCGGCAGTTCGGCGAATTTTACCTTATCCCTGAAGGGGGCAGTAATGAGCTGGGAGTGCAGGGATGTGAAGAAATTATAGACCTTCTGCTCCCGGAACTGCGTGCGGCTGGTAATGGAAAACCTGTCTATATCGCGACAGCCTGCGGCACAGGGGCCACTCTGGCGGGTCTCATTCGCGGTGCGATAAAAAGGCAGCTAGATGTCCGGTTACTGGGTATAGCCGTATTAAAAGGGGCTGGCTTTCTGCGAGAGGAGGTAGCTTCCTGGCTTGGTAATGTTGAGGGCGATGGGGCGAAAGTACGCTGGAATATTGAGCTGGATTATCATTTTGGCGGATATGCCCGAAGTACCCGGGAGTTGCAGCAGTTTATTGAGAGTTTTGTGCTATCCAGCGGAATCCCGATCGAACCGGTTTACACCGGCAAACTATTTTTTGGACTCTACGATCTTATTCAAAAAGGCACAATTCCCAGCGGTAGCCGGGTTGTGGTTCTACATACTGGAGGGGTGCTGGATATTTAATTATAAAAGTTAAATAACTAGTAAATACAATTAGATATAAGATATTATTAATGTGATAAGTTAATAAAGTTATATGCCTTAAAATAGCGTGTAACCAGAAGTGCCAGAATGATTATCAAAGTGTGAGCCAGGCAAGGCCGTGGTTCCGTACTTTGCATTACTATCTGGCAATATGATGAGCCAAGCTACCGAGATTAAAGGCTGGAGTTCGAACCTTCTGCCATCTGGGGGCAGCGTTTACACTTGGTTTGCCGGTGTTTTATCAGTATTTACCCTGGTCATTGGGGTAACTCCAGCCTTCGCCGGAGAAGAATTACAGAATGATTATGTGATCCCCGACAAAAGCGCCCTGATTGTCGAGAAAGCGTTAAAAACCCATGGCCGAATCCCTTTCAGCCTGCCTCTGACACTTAACCCGGGCGATGGTAGTGATTACGACCCAACAGCGGTAACCGTTGCTGAGCTCAAGAACTCCGAATTTATATTTACCCAGCGCTTCAGTAAACGGGCGGTCCAGATCAACCAGGCTATAGAAGTTCGGCTGCTAATTGAAAACACCGGCAATGAATGGCACCAGGGCCTGGCACTGGATATTTATTTTGTACTGGAAGACAGCTCCCTGCTTGAGGCCCCCGTTAACTGCTATGAAAACCTCAGCATCAGCTTTCAGCAAGTGCTGCACTGCGACCTTGGTGATTTTGCTCCCGGACAAAGCAAGTCAGTGGATTTTTCTGTACTGGCCACGGATGAATCCACGCCGTACATCCTCAGTACCGCGATTATGGGTGAGCTTCGCGCCGACGCATTCGTTAACGTGGTGGATGACGTGCGCACGGATACAGATGGTGACGGTATCAGCGACTTTAACGAGATACTGCTGGGCACTGATCCGCTGGATCCGGACTCACTGAATGAGGCGAATGTAACCATAGACGTAATGGCTTTTTACACTGAAGGTGCCGTAGAACTTTATCCTGGTAGCGTGGAAAACCGGATCAACCAGCTGATAGGTGTCGCAAATCAAATTTATGCTGACAGTGGTGTGGGGATCACCCTGCGTCCGGTGTACTACGGGCAAGTTGATTACAGTGACGAAAAGGGTATGGACAGGGCGCTGTCGGATATTGTCTACAAGACCGACCCCGCCTTCGCCCACGTAGACGTCCTGCGGGAAACTTATGGTGGAGATCTGGTGATGCTGTTCAGGCCCCTGGGCGAGAGCAGTTCCAGATGCGGACTGGCCAACGTGGGTGGCCTCAATACGGAAGGCTATTTTGATGCGGATGTAGAAAAAAGTTTTGCCTATTCCCAAATCGGGATAGATTGCCCCATGGATCTGGTGGTTGCCCATGAGCTTGGTCATAACATGGGATTAACCCATTCCCATCTTGAAGACGGTATTGGCGGTACCTTCAATTTCAGCACCGGCTATGGCATGGATTCGGAATTTACAACAGTAATGGCCTACCCGGTGGCATTTAATAGCCATGTAAAAATAGCGATTTTTTCAAACCCGGCGGCGCATTGTCTTGGCTATGCCTGTGGCAGGGAAGAGGAAGATGAATTCGGTGCTGACGCGGCACAGTCACTGAATATAGTGAAATATCAGATCGCCGAATACTTTCCTGCCAGGGTTCCTCTGCTTCCGACCAAGCAAGTGATTTCCCTCAGCGGATTTGAAACAGATGCGTCCATTGCCATTGCGGCGTCGGTGGATGAAGGCTTGAGCTATGTCGAGACGGTTACCCCGGCCGATTTGACTGACATCAGCGTTGATATACACGTAGACAGCGACCATGTGGGTTTGGATGGATACATTCATGTGCTGCTCAGTGTTATCCCCGGTCAGTTCTGGCAGCTTGATGAAACGGGTAATATTACCCGCTGGGACGGAACAACTGAAAACCTGAGAGGCTACCGGGACAGGCAGCCACTGCACACTCTGGAGCACTTCAAATTGATCAATGACTATGGGTTTGAAGAGTCTTTGATATCAAAAAAATTAAGTATTTATATCGCTTATCAGATCCCGGCAACCGGGGAAGTCATTTATACCGCCCAACCGCTGGTGCTGGAAATTCAAAGCAGTCCGTAATCCAGACTACCCCTTAGCCCTTCATGGCCAGAAGCAAGCGTACCAAGCAAGCATTGCCTACTACTTGTAATAACCTCTGTACCATTCAACGAATGCCGCAATTCCTTCTTCAATCCGGGTTTCTGGTTGATAACCTACATCCGCTACCAGGTCACTGACATCGGCGTAAGTCTCCGGGACATCCCCTTGCTGAAGCGGCAACAGGTTCTTGGTGGCTTTCTTGCCAAGGCATTTTTCAAGCACGTCAATATAATCCATCAGCTTGACCGGGTTATTGCTACCAATATTGTATAGCCGATAAGGTGCTGCGCTGGTGCCAGGGTCCGGTTTGTCGCTGGACCAGTGCTGATCTGGTTCGGCCACTTTGTCCAGGGTTCTTATAACCCCCTCGACAATGTCATCAATATAGGTGAAATCGCGACGGTGATTGCCATGATTAAAAACATCAATGGGCAGGCCTGCCAGAATATTGCGAGTAAACAGGAACAGAGCCATGTCGGGTCTCCCCCAGGGGCCATAAACCGTAAAAAATCGCAAACCAGTGGTGGGCAGATTGAACAGGTGGCTGTAGGTATGGGCCATCAGTTCATTGGATTTTTTAGTGGCAGCGTAAAGGCTGACCGGGTGATCCACGTTACCGTGAATCGAAAACGGCATATTAGTGTTGGCGCCGTAGACAGAACTGCTTGAGGCATACACCAGGTGTTCAACCTCATTATGCCGGCATCCTTCAAGGATATTTACGAAACCTGTAAGGTTAGCGCTGACATAAGCCTGGGGGTTTTCCAGCGAATACCGTACTCCCGCCTGAGCGGCCAGATTTACTACCCGCTGGGGTTTTTCGGCTTGAAAAAGAGACCGGATACCTTCTTCGTCTTCTAGATTGAGGCGCTTGTCAGTAAACGTATCGTGATCAGTGAGGTGTGCCAGGCGGTCTTTTTTGAGTTGCACATCGTAATAATCATTGAGGTTGTCTACACCAATTACTTCATCACCCCTCGCCAACAACTTGAGGGTCAAGGCATGACCGATAAATCCGGCGGTACCGGTGACAAGAATTTTCATCGCTATAAGCTCCGGGAAAATAGTGTGTTGTATTTGCTAAAAACTGCGGTGAATTCTACTTGAAAGCCATGTCCAAGTTCGAGCAATAGTTTGCAAAAGCGGTGACGAAGTCAGACTTCAGTAGTGGGCGTGGTATAATTTTGCCTATTCTCATTGGGTGAGCGGATCATGTCCGAATTCAAGAAAATCGGTCTTATTGGAAGACCGGATCACGCCGGCGTTGTTGAATCATTGCAGCGATTACTCGCCTTTCTCGACTCTCAGGATGTTGAGATAATTCTGGAAGAGGGCACTGGCGGACTTTTGTCGAATCATCAGCAGGAAGTCTGCACTCGGGAAACGTTGGGCAAGAATTGTGATCTGGTAATTGTAGTAGGTGGTGACGGCAGCATGTTGAATGCGGCGCAGATTATTGCCTCCGAGGATGTGCCTGTAATTGGAATTAATCGTGGTCGCCTGGGGTTTCTGACAGATATTTCGCCGGAAGAAATCGAACTGAAAATCGCTCAGGTTCTGGCCGGACAATATTCACTGGAGTCGCGCTTTTTACTGGACATTGAAGCGATCCATGAGGGCGAGCGAATCAGTCTGGGCTGCGCCTTGAATGATGTGGTTTTACATCCGGGGAAAGCGGCTCAGATGATTGAGTTTGAGTTGTTTATTGATGACGATTTTGTCTACAGCCAGGAATCAGACGGACTGATAGTGGCGACACCAACTGGTTCTACGGCCTATGCCATGTCGGCTGGCGGGCCTATTATGCATCCATGTCTGAATGCCATTGCCCTGGTTCCCATATGTCCCCATTCCCTGAGCAGTCGGCCGATCGTGGTGGACGGGGATAGTGAAATCAGGCTGGTGGTGGCCAGAAAGCATGCAATACTGCCCCAGATAAGCCGCGATGGCGAAGTTAAATTTACCGCGGTACCCGGCGACGAAATCATCGTCAAAAAGAAAGCAAAAACTTTGCAATTGATACACCTTCCCGATTACAGTTTTTATCAGGCTTATCGCAGTAAGCTTGGGTGGGGCAGCAGGCTGGAAAAGAAGGATGATTAGAGCTGTTACCGTCGACATCAATGTTAACCTGCAACCGTTAAGCAAACTACTCTGGCAAAAAGGAATCAAGCACCGGATTAGCGAAGAGTCTGGCAAGCAGGTGGTCTGGATTGCCAGCGAGCAGGAGCTTGGCTACGTACAACAATTGCAGGACGGTCTGTCCACCGGGACCATTGAGTTGCAGGAATTTCAAGGTGCGGGGGCAGGTAAAGCTTACGGCGGCACAACTCATAATGGGTTGGGAAACAGGGTGTGGCATCTGCTGTACAGATTCTTCTCCCTATTCACGGTTGCGCCGGTTACTTTGTTGCTGATGATTATCTGTGGCATTGTTGCGCTGCTTACCAAAGTTGGCAGTGAAGCCTACAGGCTGGGCTTTCTGTTTTATCCAATGCTTCCTTACGATGACTTGTTCAGCTTGCTGGCGGGCATTGACAGTATTTCGCTGTTTCTGCGCACACTGGCCCCGATGTTCCTCCATTTCGGTGAATTACATATAATTTTTAACCTGCTCTGGCTCTGGTTTTTTGGACGGCAGCTGGAAACGATTCAATCCAGCTGGTTGTTTTTACTGTTGGTGGTGCTGTTCTCTTTCGCCGGTAATACCGCGCAATATCTGTCTGGTCATGCGTCAAATTTTGGCGGTATGTCGGGTGTGGTATACGGATTGATTGGTTATGCCTGGATGCTGCACAATTTTGTTCCAGGCAAGAGGTTGATGCTGAATAATTCTATATTTGTGGTATTTGTTATTGCGCTGGTCCTGATGGAGTTTGCGGCGTCTTCCATGATAGCAACAGCGGCTCATCTGGGAGGTCTGGTGAGTGGCCTGGTTGCCGGACTGTTGTTGACGGCGGTGGTGAGAATCCGGAAAATATCCAGCCGCTGATTTTATTTGATAAATTGAGCAATGATGATTGAAGGTAAACCGAAAACGGTCAGGGACTTGATCAACAACATAGATCATGAAACCTATCAGAGGTTAAAAACGGCCGTTGAGATTGGCAAGTGGGAGTCAGGTGAAACACTTGGCCGGGAGCAGATAGAATATTGTGTACAGGCTATTATTGGCTATGAAGAAATCAATCTGCATGTGGATCAACGGGTGGGCTATATAGCCCTAAAAAAATCAAAAATCGGCAAGCCTTCCGAGGGTTCAGCCACAATCACTTCGGATCGTATCAATACGCCTGACGGCATAAAGAAGTAGGTAAAAAAAGTGCAATCAATTGCCAGAGGAACACTTCGAAAAATGCTATCGCGTCTGGATAACCCGGTGAATTATCGGATTAGATTGGGAGATTCTGCGGTGCCGGCCAATGAACTGCTTGAGCAAAAAATTACCCTGCGATTCAACGGCCAGATAAACTGTATTCATTGTGGCCGAAGCACCAGAAAAAGCTTTAATCAGGGCTATTGCTACCCCTGTTTTCAGCGCCTTGCACAATGCGACTCTTGTATTATACATCCTCAAAAGTGCCATTTTGATCAGGGCAGTTGTCGTGAGCCGGAATGGGGTGAAGAGTTCTGCATGCAGGATCATATAGTCTACCTGGCGAATTCTTCTTCCGTCAAAGTAGGTATAACCCGGGCTACCCAGGTTCCAACACGCTGGATTGATCAGGGTGCAATACAGGCGCTGGCTATTGTCCGCGTGCGCAGCAGGTTACAGTCAGGCATGTTGGAGGTTATGTTCAAGCAGCACGTGAGTGACAAAACGAATTGGCGGGTCATGTTGAAATCCCAGGTTGAGCCGATTGATATGCTGGCGGAAAAAGAGCGGTTGCTGGAAAAGTGCGCGGAAGAGCTGGAGGAGTTAAAGGAAAAATTTGGATTTTTCGCCATTAGCGTATTGAACGGTATTGAACCGGTAAGCATCCGCTATCCGGTAGTTGAGGTTCCTGAAAAAATCAGCAGTTTCAATTTTGACAAGGAAGCTGAAATAGAAGGTGTGCTGATGGGAATTAAAGGGCAGTACCTTATTTTTGATACCGGCGTGATTAACCTGCGTCGTTTTTCCGGTTATAACATAGAGTTGTTGAATTAATAGAAATCCCTGAATTTGGACAGTTGAATGATGAGAGATTCCCAGGCAAGAACCGTGTATCTGAAAAACTACCAGATGCCGACATTTACCATAGAAAAAACCGATCTGCATTTCGAGTTGTTTGAAGACTATGCCCTGGTTAAGGCGACGCTGCTATTTAAGCGTAATGATTCACCTGATGGCAAAGCCTTAAACGAGAAAGATACCCTGGTGTTGCACGGTCAGGACCTGGTGCTTGAGCAGCTGATGTTGAACAATAAAGTGTTGTCGGAGCATGATTACCTGGTGGATTCCCAGAGTCTTACCATTCCCTCGCTCAATGAACTGTTGTATGGAGAAGTTAATAATTTTGTATTGACCTGCCGCACAAGAATCGAGCCACAGGCCAATACGGCTCTTGAGGGCTTGTATAAGTCCGGCAATATGTTCTGTACTCAATGCGAGGCCGAGGGTTTTCGCAGAATCACTTATTACCTTGACCGGCCGGATGTGATGTCGGTTTTTACTACCACCATTGTCGCTGATCGTGACAAATACCCGGTGCTGCTTTCCAACGGTAACAAGGTGGAAGAAAGTGACGATCCTGAGAATCCCGATCGACATCGGGTAACCTGGCATGATCCTTTCAAGAAACCAAGTTACCTGTTTGCACTGGTTGCGGGCAAGCTGGTGAATATCGAAGACCAGTTCATTACCCAGAGCAACAGGGAAATAACACTACAGATATTTGTTGAACAGAAGGATCTGGATAAGTGTGGCCACGCTATGCTTTCGTTGAAGAAGGCAATGAAATGGGATGAAGAAGTGTACGGCCGGGAATACGACCTGGATATATTTATGATTGTGGCGGTTGACGCTTTCAATATGGGAGCCATGGAAAACAAAGGGCTGAATATATTTAATACATCCTGTGTATTGGCCAATCCAAAAACAACTACAGATGCAGCCTTTCAGCGCGTGGAAGCTGTAGTAGCCCATGAATATTTTCATAACTGGTCGGGAAACAGGGTCACCTGTCGTGACTGGTTTCAGCTCAGCCTGAAAGAAGGGTTTACTGTTTTTCGCGATTCAGAATTTTCGGCCGACATGGGTTCCCGGGCTGTGAAACGGATAGAAGACGTGCTCTGTTACGTACAGCCCAGTTTGCTGAAGATGCCGGGCCCATGTCCCATCCGGTCAGGCCTGACTCCTATATGGAAATTTCAAATTTTTATACTGTTACGATCTATGAGAAGGGCGCTGAAGTCGTCAGGATGATCAATCATATCCTGGGTGCGGACAAATTCAGAAGCGGAACGGACCTCTATTTTGATCGTCATGATGGTCAGGCGGTCACTACGGAAGATTTTGTCAAGGCGATGGAGGATGCCAGCGGAATCGATCTGGGATTATTCCGCAACTGGTACACACAGGCGGGAACACCAGTGGTAGACATTACTTCCGAGTACAATGTTGAGGCCAGAACCTACGCCTTGCACGTCAAACAAAGCTGTCCGGCCACACCGGGTCAGACCAATAAAACGCCTTTTCATATTCCATTACGCATGGGGCTGATTGGCAGGGATGGAAATCCGCTGAACCTGCAACTGGAGGGTGACACTAACTCGCAGGGAGAGACAGATCGGGTTGTGGACGTTATTGCAGCGGAAGCTACTTTTACCTTTACCGATATTGACGCGGAACCGGTTCCTTCCCTGTTCCGTGGCTTCAGTGCGCCGGTAAGGCTTAATTACACCTACACCGAAGAAGAACTATTTTTCCTGATGGTTCATGACACAGACGGATTTAACCGCTGGAATGCATCCCAGCAATTGGCCGTGAAGGCCATGGATGGGTTGACGGAGAGCCGACGAATCGCTGCAGAACTGAAGTTGCCTGAGATATTATGCAAGGCTTTCACCGGGGTATTGCAGTCCGCTTTGGACAATCCGTCGTTGGACAAGGCCATGCTGTCTCAGTTATTGACGCTGCCCGCAGAGGGTTATCTGATCGAGATAGCACACTGTGCCGATGTGGAAGCTATTCACCACGGTAGGGAATTTCTGCTGACAGCTCTGGCACAACAGCTGGGCGATTTATTCTTCGATGTATTTCGGGAAAATACTGAAACCGGAGAGTTTGCTGTTACCGCCCAGGCCATTGCCAGACGTTCCCTGAAAAACCTGAGCCTGTCTTTTTTATGCTGCACCGGGCACGAACAGTTTCTCGAGCAGTGCCGTCTGCAATTTGACAATGCCGGCAACATGACGGATCAACATGCGGCACTGAGGTTGCTGGTACATTCGCCGGCGGTATCAGAGGCGGTGAAACAGAACGTACTTGACCTGTTTTATCGGCAGTGGGCTCATGAACCTCTGGTGGTTAACCAGTGGTTCGGTATTCAGGCCACAAGCACCTTACCGGGAACCCTGGATAAAGTTCGAGCGCTCATGGAACACCGGGATTTTGACATGCAGAACCCCAACAAGGTGCGTTCCGTGATCGGAGCCTTCTGCGGGCAGAACCACATTAATTTTCACCAGGGAGATGGCAGTGGCTACAACTTTCTGGCAGAACAGATCCTGCGTCTGGACAAAATAAATCCACAGATTGCGGCCCGTATGCTGGCACCTCTTACCCGTTGGAAAAAATATGATCAGACACGGCAGCAGATGATGGTACAGCAACTGGACAGAATCCGGTCCGGCGAAGGTTTGTCAAAAGATGCTTTTGAGGTGGTTGAGAAAAGCCTGGCTGACGCCTGAATAACTGCCACCGTGCCAGAGACCACTGGCACGGTATGGCGTTAAAAGGCTACCCGGCTAGCCAACCGTTTGAACATTGGTGACAGGGATTTCCCCGGCGCGATTTGCCGCTTCCATATAGGACTGGATTTCATTGAAATTCAGATAACGGTAGATACTGTCCGCCATGGTATCGATGTTTTTCATATAACCCAGATATTCATCCATAGTCGGAATTCTTCCCAGGACGGCACTGACAGCCGCCAGCTCAGAAGAAGCAAGATACACGTTAGCGTCCTGACCCAATCGATTTGGAAAATTTCGGGTCGACGTTGAAATCACTGTAGATTCTGGTGCAACCCTTGCCTGGTTTCCCATGCACAGCGAACAACCCGGTATTTCCGTTCGCGCGCCAGCTACGCCAAATATATTGTATACACCCTCTTCAATTAACTGGTGCTCATCCATTTTGGTGGGTGGTACTATCCATAAACGGGTAGGCAGCCCACCTTGCACTTGTTTGAGTATCTCACTGGCCGCGCGGAAATGGCCAATATTGGTCATGCAGGAACCGATAAAGACTTCATCGATTTTTGTACCCTGAACTTCTGACAGGGGTTTAACATCGTCCGGATCATTCGGGCAGGCCAGTAATGGCTCTTTGATCTGGTTCAGATCAATGTCAATAATCTTGTAATATTCGGCATCTGCGTCGGGTTCCAGTAATTGGGGATTCTCAAGCCAGTCTTCCATAGCCGCCGCCCGTCGCTCCAGTGTTCTGGCATCCTGATAACCTTCCGCAATCATCCAGCGCAGCAACGTAATATTGGACTTGAAATATTCAATAATGGGCTCTTTGTTCAGACGGATAGTACAGCCGCCGGCAGAACGTTCTGCCGAAGAGTCGGAAATTTCAAAAGCCTGTTCCACCTTGAGGTCAGGCAAGCCTTCAATTTCGAGAATACGACCTGAGAATATATTTTTCTTACCTTTCTTGGCGATGGTGAGATCGCCTGCCTGAATGGCCGCATAGGGAATTGCATTCACCAGATCCCTGAGGGTTATCCCTGGCTGCATTTCGCCGCTGAAGCGAACCAGTACTGACTCAGGCATATCCAGCGGCATGACACCGGTGGCGGCGGCAAAAGCTACAAGTCCTGAGCCGGCGGGGAAGGAAATACCAATGGGGAAACGAGTGTGGGAGTCGCCACCGGTACCAACAGTATCCGGCAGCAGCATACGGTTCAACCAGGAATGAATAATACCGTCCCCCGGTCGCAGGGCAACGCCGCCCCGTGTTTGAATGAAATCCGGCAGAGTATGCTGGGTTTCAATATCAATGGGTTTAGGGTAGGCCGCCGTATGGCAAAAAGACTGCATAACCAGGTCAGCCGAAAAACCCAGGCAGGCCAGGTCCTTGAGTTCATCCCTGGTCATTGGTCCGGTGGTGTCCTGGCTGCCGACAGTAGTCATTTTAGGTTCACAATAACTACCCGGGCGCACACCTTCGACATCGCAGGCCTTGCCAACCATTTTCTGGGCCAGGGTAAAACCTTTGTCGGAATCTTCGCCGTGGCCAGGGATTTGAAACACAGTGGATGGCTCCAGGTTCAGTGTTTCGCGAGCTCTCTGGGTCGGGCCGCGACCGATTATAAGGGGGATTCGACCACCGGCCCTGACTTCATCCTGGATGACATTAGTCTTCAGTTGAAATTCACTGAGCACTTCGTCACTGCCATGGCGAGTAACTTTTCCGTCATAGACGTGAATATCAATAACATCACCGGTGTTAAAATTATCTACGTCACATTCAAAGGGTAAGGCACCGGCATCCTCCATGGTGTTGAAGAAGATCGGCGCGATTTTTCCACCTATACAAACACCGCCATTTCGCTTGTTGGGTATGTAGGGGATGTCATTTCCGATGTACCACAGCACCGAATTGGTGGCTGATTTGCGGGACGAACCAGTACCCATAACATCACCCACCAGGGCAACAGGATGGCCATTTTTTTCAAGTTCATTTATCTGCTGTTCTGCGTTACTTACGCCCTCCCGAGGATTTTTGTACATGGCCTTGGCGTGTAGCGGGATGTCAGGTCGAGACCAGGCATCCTGCGCCGGAGACAGATCGTCAGTATTGGTTTCACCAGGTATTTTAAACACGGTTACCGTCAAAACTTCCGGCAGCGCTGGCATGTTGGTAAACCACTCAGCGTCAGCCCAGCTCTGTACTACTCTCCGGGCCTGGGTATTGCCTGCTTCAGATTTGGCTACCACATCATGAAAGGCATCAAACATTAACAGGGTATGGCAAAGTTCGTTGGCGGCCGCATCGGCCAGTTCGGCGTCGTCCAGTAAGTCAACCAGGGTGGAGATGTTGTAACCACCCACCATGGTTCCCAGTAGTTTTATAGCCAGTGGTTTATCAATAAGGGGAGAGCTGTCCTTGCCGGTTGCTATGGCAGAAAGAAAGCCGGCCTTTACGTAAGCCGCTTCATCCACTCCCGGAGGAACCCGGTTGCTTATGAGGTCAAGTATGAATTCCTCCTCTGAGGCAGGTGGAGCCTTGAGCAGTTCAATCAGGTCCGCAACCTGCTCGGCACTGAGGGGCTTGGGGACGACGCCCAGTTCGGCGCGTTCGGCAACGTGTTTTCGGTAGGCTTCTAGCACTGACTTTTCCTCGAATAATAGGGATGTTTGAATAGACCGACGACGCTGGCAGCGAAATTCACAGCCGTCATCGTTGAACGGGACGGTAGCCAATCCGGATTTTTAATTCTGGTTTTCTGAAGGGTATCGAGCCGGCGTCAGGTCGATGAAACTAGTGAGTATTTTACGGGATTTCAGCCTAAAAATCCAGTTGCTGCGGGCGGTTTGAGCAGTAAGTGACGGGTCCGGCGCCTAGCACTACGGAGATAAAACAAGGCAAGAAATTCATTCCAGCTAATGGCGACGGGTGAACATTATTTAAATTATTGTTAAAATCCGGGACGTTGTAAATGGTCCTGTCTCAAAGATGTAGTGGAATGTGATGAATGAAAAAAATTAGAACCCCCTGTATCGGGATCTGTTCCACCACCTCATTCGGTGATCTGATTTGCCGGGGCTGTAAGCGGTATGCTTTCGAGGTAATTAACTGGAACAGCTACGATGACGAACAGAAACTTGCCGTACTGTCCCGGGTGGAAAAACTTAATACCCAGATTATAGAAAACAAGCTGCGCATTGTTTCAGTCCCTAGTTTGCGGCAAGGATTAAAAACCTCGAAGGTGCCCTTTGACGAAACCCTCTCTCCTTATTGCTGGTTGCATAATCTGTTAAAGAGGCGCCACAAGGATCTGGAAAATCTCGAAGACTACGGCGTTTATGTAAGAAGTGAATATAAGGAGATGCCCTTAAAGGATATTTTCGAGCTGATTGACAGGGAAATCATGATTCTCTGTGAGGCGCATTTTTCACGCTATATAGATGACCCCTCCTAGCGGTGCTGACAGTTCCGAATCTCTTAAAGAGATGGCCTAATTAGTTAGCAGCGGAAATGGCACCAGACGAATATTGGTCTCGGTGATTTCAGCGTACCAGCCCTGGCTATGCCAGTCCCCGAGTACCGTACGAGTTGCCTCACTGGCGCCGCTAATGGCTGGTTTCAGCGCTACAGTATGAACAGCAGGTCTGTGGGTATGTCCATGAATGAGGCTGGTCAGCTGTAATTGCTGTAAAACCCGCTGCACTTCAGCGGGACTGACGTCCATAATTGCAGTGTCGGCGGCACTGGTTGCCTGCTGGCTCTGTTGTCGCAGTTGCCGTGCTATTTCGTGACGTTCCTCCAGCGGCCTGGACAGAAACTCCTGTTGCCACTTTGGGTTTCTAACCATGTCTCGAAATTTCATGTACTCCAGATCAAGGGTACACAGGGTGTCGCCGTGCATCAGGGCGATTTGTTGTTGCGGGGTTTTTACAATATAAGGCTCGTCAATGAGGGTTGCCCCGCAGCGATCTGCAAATGTCTCGCCCATGAGGAAATCACGATTGCCATGCATCAGGTAAACTTCAGTGCCACTATGGCCCAGTGCTGTCAGTTCCCTCGCCACCAGGTCGGCCAATGGGTTAGGGGCATCATCACCAACCCACACTTCAAACAGGTCCCCAAGAATAAAAAGGCGTTTTGATGCGGTCGCCCGATCTTGTAGAAAATCCACCAGCGTGCGCGTAATATCTTCGCGGTTCGGGTCGAGATGAAGATCTGAAATCAATAGCAAGGGACTCACCTGCGTGGCTCAATCAGCTGGCGAATCTTCGCTGGAGCGGGCTGATTCAATGATTACTTCTTCCAGGGGGACATCCTGATGACCGCCGGCAGAACCGGTCTTGCATTGCTTGATCTTGTTAATCGTATCCATGCCATCCACCACCCGTGCGAACACAGTATAGCCCCAGCCCTGAGGCGTTTTGTCCCGGTGGTTGAGGAAATGGTTGTCACTTACATTGATAAAGAATTGGGAAGAGGCTGAATGGGGGTCTGAGGTTCGTGCCATGGCAACTGTACCGGCATCGTTGGATAAGCCATTAGATGCTTCGTTTTCGATGTTGGCGCCAGTGGATTTTTGCTGCATATCTGGGGTGAAACCGCCACCCTGGATCATGAAATCGTCAATGACACGATGAAAAACTGTGCCGTCATAAAAACCACTTTCCACGTAATCGAGGAAATTCTGTGCGGAAATCGGAGCTTTGTTAAAATCCAGTTCCAGGGTGATGGGGCCGTAATTTGTATTAAGTATAATCATTGTGCGCTCTTGGGTTCATCGTTTGCAGAATTCACTCTCTTGTCATTCTTATAAAAATCCCCGGTTTAAAGTGAACCGCAGGATTGAGACTTATGAGATGAGTTGGAACCCGGTATAATAATCATTTTGGCAGCCGTGAGAAAGCAGAAAACCCTACATGACATCTTCTGAACCCAAAACCAAGTCATCCAGCGTCACCAGTGACGATACCGATCGAAATAACAGAAAGCCTCCTTCAAACTTTATTCGACATTTGATTGAACAGGACCTGGCTTCCGGCAAACACGGAGGTCGTGTTCAAACTCGTTTTCCTCCGGAGCCAAATGGCTATTTACACATCGGTCACGCCAAATCCATTTGTCTCAATTTTTCTCTGGCCGAGGATTACGGTGGTCACTGTAATCTGCGCTTCGATGATACTAATCCAGCCAAAGAGAGTCAGGAATTTGTTGATTCCATCAAGGAGAATATAAGTTGGCTGGGATTTCAGTGGCACGGGGAGGTTAGATACGCCTCCAATTATTTTGAACCCTTATATCAGTTTGCCCTGGAGTTAATCGAGGCAGGCAAGGCCTATGTTTGCAGCCTTAGCCCGCATCAGGCCCGTGAACACCGCGGCACTCTCACTGAACCGGGAATCGATAGCCCGGACCGGGATCGCCCTGTTGCAGAAAACCGGGTGATGTTTGAACGAATGCGCCAGGGAGAGTTTGCTGATGGCGAGTACAGTCTTCGCGCCATGATTGATATGGCATCGCCCAACATTAATATGCGCGACCCGGTATTGTATCGTATTCGTCATATTGAGCATCATCAGACAGGAAACAAGTGGTGTATTTACCCCACTTACGATTACACGCACTGCATATCCGATGCGATTGAAAACATCACCCATTCACTGTGCACGCTTGAATTTGGCGATCATCGTCCATTGTATAACTGGATACTGCAGTCGCTGGGCCTTGAGTCATTGAGACAGGCAAGTGATCTGGTTGATTCTGATATTCAATATGTACTGCCGGAGCAAACAGAGTTTGCAAAATTACGTATCAATTACACCATGGGTGGCAAGCGCAACCTGAAGGACATGGTGGAAACAGGTGTCGTGCAAGGCTGGGATGATCCGCGCATGAACACGCTCGCGGGCATGCGGCGTCGGGGATACACGCCGGAATCAATCAGGAACTTCTGCGAGATGGCCGGGGTCGCCCGTAATGAAGGTGTGGTGGATATTAGTATGCTGGAGCATTGTATTCGCGAAGACCTGGATCGCAAGGCGCCACGTGTCATGTGTGTATTGAATCCGTTAAAAGTGACTCTTGCTGATATTGAAAAGGGTCAGGTAACACAGTTAGAGATGGCTGCTCATCCAAAAAATGAAGCTATGGGGAAGAGGTCGGTACCGTTCACCAGGGAAATCTATATCGACAGGAATGATTTTGAAGAAGTGCCACCGCCGGGATTCAAAAGACTGATCCCGGGAGGGGAGGTGCGTTTGCGGGGAGCCTATGTTGTCCGGTGTAATGAGGTTCTCAAGGATGAGCAGGGCAAGGTTGTGGAGCTCATTTGCTCAGTGGACAAAGACACCCTGGGCAAGCGTCCCGAGGGAAGGAAAGTGAAGGGGGTTATACACTGGGTATCAGTGAGTGAAGGGCTGCCGGTTAGCGTGAGGCTTTATGATCGTTTGTTTGATGCGGAGAATCCGGAAGCTAAATCCATCACTGATTATCGCGATTGCCTGAATCCATCATCACTTGTCGAATTGCAACAATGTATCGCCGAACCATCGGTAGCAAATACCGCAACCGCTGTCGGGTTCCAGTTTGAGCGGGAAGGGTATTTCTGTATTGATCAGGCAGATTCGATGAACGAAAGACTGGTTTTCAACCGAACTATCACCCTGCGTGATTCCTGGGGAACGGCGAACAAGTAGTTATTTTCTATGATACAAAAACCAGATATCAGTATTTACAATACGTTTACCCAGCGGAAAGAAACGCTTGTCCCGAATGAAGAAGGCAAGGTCAAAATGTACGTCTGTGGGTTAACTACCTATGACTATAGTCACCTGGGTCATGCTCGTATGCTGGTGGCATTTGACGTAATAGTCCGGCATCTTCGCGTGCGTGGTTTTGATGTTACCTATGTAAGAAACATTACCGACATTGGTGACAAGATTCTGCAACGAGCCAGCGAGAATAAAGAAATTTATTCAGACCTTACGACAAGATTTATCGATGCCATGCATGAGGACGAAAAATCTCTGTCTATATTGCCTCCCGATATCGAACCGAAAGCCACCGGTCATATTAATGAAATCATTAAAATGATAGAGACCCTGGTGGAGAAAGAATATGCCTACCGGGCGGACAACGGTGATGTGTATTTTGAGGTAGAGAGCTTCCCGAATTACGGCCGGTTGTCGAAGAAGAAGATGGAGGATTTGCTGGCCGGTGCCCGGGTGGCAATTGGAGAGTTAAAGAAAGATCCCAGGGATTTTACGTTGTGGAAGGCCGCGGGTGATGACGGTGTTGGCTGGGATTCGCCCTGGGGATATGGCCGTCCAGGATGGCATATTGAATGTTCGGCTATGTCTACTAAATGTCTGGGGGACAATTTTGATATTCATGGAGGAGGGTCCGATTTGATGTTTCCTCATCATGAAAACGAGATTGCACAATCGGAGGCCGCCAGTGGCCGTAAATTTGCCAATATCTGGATGCACAATGGGCCGCTAAGGGTTGATGATGAGAAAATGTCCAAATCATTGGGGAATTTTTTTACAGTCCATGACCTTTTGAAAGAATTCCCAGGAGAGGCTTTGCGATTTTATATGTTGTCTGCACAATATCGCTCTCCGTTTGATTTCACTAAAGAAGGGTTGAGAGAAGCAAAAGCCACGCTCGACCGATTCTATACGGCCTTGCGTCAGTCGTCAGACTTAGAACCTTATCAT
>JAESQX010000173.1 GCA_016764875.1 Gammaproteobacteria bacterium | reverse complement strand
GGTTGAGGGCATTTATTTCAGCATGGGCTTCACCGGGTGCATGGTGCCAACCTTCGCCAACCACTTCGTTATCGGCATTCACAATCACACATCCTACCCTGGGGTTCGGCGTGGCTGTCAGTACCCGCTGGGCCAGGGACAACGCATAGAGCATATGCAGCTCATAGTCGATGCCAGATACCCCGATTTCATTAGCTTCGACGGCGATCAAAATCGATACCTGAATATTAAATCAAGCTGACAAGTATACCTGACTTGGGGTTGGCACGCCGACTAATCAGGGGGCAAGAAGCTTCCGACTAGCTGTCAGTGGAAGAGCTATCCCTGGAGAGTTTGTCTATTTCCTTACGGAATTCGTCAAGATCTTTGAAGCTGCGGTAAACGGATGCAAATCGCACGAAAGCCACCTCATCGAGGTCTCGTAGTTCTTTCATCACCTGTTCGCCCACAACCCGTGATTGAATTTCACGTTCCCCGGTAGCACGGAGGTTGGCCTTGATACGACTTATGGCTTCATCTACTTTTTCTAAACTGACCGGTCTTTTTTCCAATGCCTTGGTCAGCCCGGAGTGAAGTTTTTCTTCGTCGAATGGTTCGCGGTTTCCATTCTGCTTGATAATTCTAGGCATCACCAGTTCGGCCGTTTCATAGGTAGTGAAGCGTTCGCTGCAGGTGATGCACTCACGGCGACGACGCACCTGATTGCCATCGGCCACCAGCCGGGAATCAATTACCTTGGTGTCTACCGTATTGCAGAATGGACAGTGCATTTTCTACTCCCCTGATAGTGGGCGTTATCTTGTTTACAACGAGGCCAGGAGCCCCTCAGAACTGGATAATTTTCGTTACTGCCCGCTGGGCGTTAAGCGGTTGCCCTGGCAATAATTTTCCCTGCTATTGATAAACAGGGAATTGTGCACACAACTGCTGAACCTTACCTTTTACTTCCGCGATTTTCGCTTCATTTCCAATGTCATCCAGGATGTCACACATCCAGGAGGTAAGGTTGGCCATTTCTGTTTCGTTGAATCCGCGGGTGGTTGCTGCTGGAGTTCCAATGCGCAAGCCACTGGTTACAAATGGGGTGCGCGGGTCGTTAGGCACGGCATTTTTATTGACCGTGATATTGGCTCGGCCAAGTGCAGCATCGGCATCCTTACCGGTAATGTCCTGCTTGATCAGGCTTAACAGAAACAGGTGGTCGTCAGTACCACCTGACACTACATCGTATCCCCGCTGCATGAATCCATCAGCCATAATTTGAGCATTTTTTACCACCTGGATCTGATAGCTTTTAAACTCATCCTCCATAGCTTCCTTAAAACAAACCGCCTTGGCCGCAATAACATGCATCAGTGGCCCACCCTGGCTTTCAGGGAACACCGCAAAATTAAGTTTTTTCTCCAACTCAGGATTAGACTTGGCGAGAATGATGCCACCCCTGGGACCGCGCAGGGTCTTGTGGGTGGTAGAAGTCGTAACATCGGCAATCTGTACCGGACTGGGATACACGCCAGCCGCGATGAGCCCACTGACGTGAGCCATGTCCACCACAAAATAGGCACCGACACTGTCGGCAATTTCGCGAAAACGCTGCCAGTCAATTACCCTGGAATAGGCAGAGAAACCGGCCATTATCATTTTCGGTTTATGCTCCCGGGCCAATGCGTCTACCTGCTCGTAGTCAATTTCTCCGGTTTCACTGTTGAGACCATACTGCACCGCGTTGTAGATACGACCCGAAAAGCTCACATTGGCACCATGGGTCAGGTGCCCACCGTCCGCCAGGCTCATCCCCAGCACCGTGTCACCGGGCTTCATCAACGCCATGTAAACGGCGGCATTGGCCTGGGAACCCGAATGAGGTTGAACGTTGGCAAAGTCGGCTGCAAACAATTCCTTCACCCTGGCAATGGCCAGCTCTTCCACCACGTCAACGTGTTCGCAGCCACCATAGTAGCGTTTCCCCGGATAGCCTTCGGCGTACTTGTTGGTCAGCACCGAGCCCTGGGCTTCCATGACCCGCGGGCTGGCGTAGTTCTCTGACGCAATCAACTCAATATGATCTTCCTGACGCTGGTTCTCCGCTTTGATGGCCGCATCAAGGTCAGGATCAAAACCGGCTATGGTCATATCTTTGCCAAACATTAACTACTCCAAAAAAGGCGTTACAGCAGGGGAAAAAGAAGGCCGTATTCTACCTGATCCACTGGCGCCAATCACCCAAAATGTGAGCCGCAAGGTTAAACAATAACACCCTTGTTTCTATGCCATAATACGCGCGATTTTATCCGCCGGAATTCGTTCCACAAATACCGCTTAAACAAACCAGGTTTGAAAATTTATGGCGCAATACGTTTACACCATGAACGGGGTTGGCAAAGTAGTGCCGCCTCAAAGGGAAATTCTCAAGGATATCTCCCTTTCCTTTTTTCCCGGTGCCAAAATCGGCGTACTGGGTCTGAACGGCTCCGGAAAATCGACGCTGCTACGCATTATGGCTGGCATAGATAAAGACATTAACGGTGAGGCCAGGGCCCAACCGGGTATCAAAATAGGTTACCTGCCACAGGAGCCGCAACTGGATGAGGCCAAGGACGTGCGAGGAAACGTTGAGGAAGGCGTAAGGGAAATCATGGAATTGCTGGCAGCATTTAATGCCATCAGCGACCGCTTCGCCGAGCCTATGGGTGACGATGAAATGAATGATCTGCTGGCCACGCAGGGCGAATTGCAAAATGCTATCGAGGCCGCCGACGGCTGGAATGTGGAACGCAAACTGGAAGTCGCCTCCGACGCGCTGCGGTTGCCACCCTGGGAGGCTGAAGTAAGTAAGCTGTCCGGAGGTGAACGACGCCGTGTAGCCCTTTGTCGTCTATTGCTGTCCAATCCCGACATGTTGCTATTGGACGAACCCACCAACCATCTGGACGCGGAAAGTGTGGCCTGGCTGGAAAGATTTTTGCATGAATACCCGGGCACCGTGGTTGCCATCACGCACGATCGTTACTTTCTGGACAATGCCGCCGGCTGGATTCTGGAGCTGGATCGCGGCCACGGTATTCCCCATGAAGGTAATTACACCAACTGGCTGGAGAACAAGGAAAAGCGCCTGGAGATGGAGCAAAAGACCGAAGATGCCCACCAGCGCACAGTCAAATCTGAGCTGGAATGGGTACGCTCCAATCCCAAAGGTCGGCAAGCCAAGAGCAAGGCTCGCCTGGCGCGATTTGAGGAATTGAATTCCCGGGAATTTCAACAACGCAACGAAACCCAGGAGCTTTACATTCCTCCCGGCCAGCGGCTGGGCGATAAGGTTGTGGAGGTGAAAAACCTGTGCAAAGGTTATGGTGATCGCAGTCTGATTGATAATCTCAGCTTCAGTATTCCCCGGGGCAGCATCATGGGAATCATCGGCGGCAACGGCGCTGGCAAGACCACTTTCCTGCGTATGCTGGTGGGGGCGGAACAACCCGATAGCGGCACCATAGAACTGGGAGAAACCATTGACCTGGCCTATGTTGATCAAAGCCGGGATGATTTGAAGGGCGACAATACTGTGTGGCAGGAAATTTCCGGTGGTTCCGACATAATCAAAATTGGCAAATACGAAATCAACTCCCGCGCCTACGTGGGCCGCTTCAATTTCCGCGGCGGCGATCAGCAGAAATTTGTCAAGGATCTATCCGGCGGTGAGCGCAATCGTCTGCATCTGGCCAAGTTATTAAAAAGTGGCGGCAATGTACTGTTGCTGGATGAGCCAACCAACGACCTGGACGTGGAAACGTTAAGAGCACTGGAAGAGGCGTTGCTGGGTTTTCCAGGTAATGTCATTGTGGTCTCCCACGATCGCTGGTTTCTGGATCGTGTCTGTACTCACATCCTCGCGTTCGAAGGTGACAGCCAGGTGGTATTTCACCAGGGTAACTACAGCGATTACGAAGCCGAACACAAAAAACACCTGGGAGATAATGCTCAGCCGGTGCGAATGAAGTACAAGAAACTGGCCTGAAGGCGAAAATCTTTTGACCCTGGTCGAAGGCCAGGAAATTACCTAAACTAACCGGTAATAATCTTGAGTTCCTGGAGAGACTAATTATGGGAAAATTACTTCGCTTATTTTCTGTCGTTTTCCTGCTGGCCCTGAGCAACACCGCTGTTGCCACAGGAACCCTGTCTGATGACCAGCGTATTGTAAGCAAGGCGCTTGGTTATACTTTGCAATACCGCACCTACGTGCCCGAGGGTGTTCAGTCCCAGGAATCCCTGTCAGTTTTATACATTACCGATGGCCAGTGGTACATTTCCCAAGGCGAACTACCAACGCTGCTGGATAAAGAAATAGAAAATGGAACAATCGATCCGGTAATAGTGGTATTTGTGGATAGCCGCAATCCGGACAACCTGGGCGAAAACCGCCGCAATCGACAGTTCTTCTGTAACCAGGACTATGTTGATTTTTTTACCCGGGAGCTTATTCCTGAAATCGATTTAAAATACCCCACCAATACCAATCGCGAAGGTCGCACCATTCTCGGCCTGTCATTCGGCGGTCGTAACAGCGCCTGCTTCGGCTTGATGGCCACTGACAGTTTTGCCGGCATTGCCATACAGTC
>JAESQX010000172.1 GCA_016764875.1 Gammaproteobacteria bacterium | reverse complement strand
CTTTTTCTTAGCTGGAGCCTTTTTCTTAGCTGGAGCCTTTTTCTTAGCTGGAGCCTTTTTCTTAGCTGGAGCCTTTTTCTTAGCTGGAGCCTTTTTCTTAGCTGGAGCTTTTTTCTTAGCTGGAGCCTTTTTCTTGGCTACTGTCGTCTTTGCAGCTTTCTTTTTCGCTGGGGCCTTGCGCTTGGCCACTTTCTTAGGCGAAGCCTTTTTAGCCATTGCTCGACGTTTTACAACTTTCTTTTTTGTCACCTTCTCTTTAGCGACTTTCGTTTTCACTGCCTTCTTCTTAACTACCTTTTTCTTTGCCACTTTCTTCTTGGCTACCACTTTTTTGGGTGTGGCTTTCTTTTTAGCCGCCTTGCGCGCAGTCGCTTTTTCTTTCATAGCCGCCTTCTTGGCTAAAATCTTTGCTTTCAATGCGGCCTTTTTGGCAGCTTTAGTGGCTATAGCCGCCTCTTGCCCGTCACGATTCTTGTTCCACTTCACCGCAAAAACTTTTAAAGCTTTTAGCAGCTCAGCTTCACGCCTCGCAATTTGAGCAATCTTTCTGGCTTTTCCTTTTGCGTCATCCTGCAGCGCTTTTACTCGAGACTTCGCAACTCTCGCTTTGGCGTTTACTGCTGCCATTTTTCCAACGGCGATTTTAGATGCTTTGCTGGCAGTAGCAAGGGCCATTTTCTTTGCAGCGTTAGCATTTTTCGAAACGGCTGCTTTTGCTGTCGCAACTTTCTTTTTAGTAGCTAAAGCTTGCCTGGATTGAGCATTTGCTTCTTTCTGAATTTTTGCCAAGGTTGCTTTAGCTTTAGACAAAGCAGTCACTTTCCCTTTTGCCGCCTTTTTCTTCGCTTTAACTTTAGCCATTCTCTTTTCTCTCCTAAGTTGTGAAACTAATTAGCCAACCGAGTTCCAACAAATTCACACTTACTCGTCGGCAACATAACACAAAAATATACGCCTTACAGCAATGAGCTATGCATTAACTTTAGTAGAACGCTTTTCTTGAAGCAACACAAAAACCACCCTACCTTGGTACTCACTCAGTATTTCGCTTGCTGATTAAAAAACTTTAAGGAAACCGGGGTCATTTTTTACATCCTTGTTTGAAAAATAATTACTGATTCACACTAACTATCAATGATTACATAAACACTTAAGCCGTATGTTGTCATGCTTGTTTAATAATTATAATTTATTTGTCCCACCATGTGGGTAATCAAGAAGCCCCGCCATACTTTATTATTTTAATTTTTCCAATAAAAAAGCCCGATTACAATAACCGGGCCTCCTGATTATTTTTCTTTCCTGAACTGAATTTACTAAAGCATCATTATTGCAATGAAGTGCTATTTTCAGTTTAATGCCAGCGCTTTAAATACTTCCGCTTTAATAATATCTACCGGTTCAGCTCCGTTAATCTCTATAACGCGTACAGCATTATTTTCCTGCTCTTGCCTGGCGTAAAAGGCTAACAGTGGTTTGGTTTGCTCGTGATATATCTCAAGACGTGTCCTGACTGTTGCTTCCTGATCATCTTCCCTCTGAATCAACGGCTCACCGGTCACATCATCATGGCCTTCAACTTTCGGTGGGTTATTGTTCACATGGTAAACTCTACCCGAGTCAAGGTGGACTCGCCTGCCACTCATACGCTTGACTATATCCTCATCATCTACATCAATTTGCAATACCACGTCAATTTGTACCCCCGTTTCCAGTAATGCCTGTGCCTGAGGAATTGTTCTGGGAAAACCATCAAACAAAAAACCATTTGTGCAATCGTCCTGTTGAATACGCTCGTTTACCAGGGAAATAATAATCTCATCCGTTACCAACCCTCCTGAAGCCATTACTGACTTTACCTGCAAACCCAGTTCCGACCCGGCTTTTACGGCGGCCCTTAACATATCCCCTGTTGAAATTTGTGGAATATCGTACTTCTTGCAAATAAAGGCTGCCTGGGTTCCTTTACCAGCCCCCGGGGCGCCCAATAAAATAATTCTCATGTATTCATCCTCCGGTTTCCCGGTCAGTTAATATTGATTGATTATAGACCCTTTGCTTTTGCCTGATCCCAGATTTCATCCAGCTTCTCAAGACCCACATCCCCTAATTTCTTATTCTGCTCCTGTAGTTGTTCTTCAATGTACCTGAACCGCTGTTCAAATTTACGATTGGCGTTTCGTAAAGCATTTTCAGGCTCGATTTTCATATGCCGCGCAAGATTAACAGCGGCAAATAATAAATCCCCAATCTCCTCCTCTATAGCCGAGGCATCATCTGCCGAAATTGCCTCCTCCACTTCTGAGAGTTCTTCTTTTATTTTATCAAGAACCGGAGTGAAACTTGCCCAGTCAAACCCGGCGGAAGCGGCGCGCTTTTGCATTTTCAAAGACCTTTCAAGAGCAGGCAGGGCGGTGGGTGTATTGGCCAGCACCGAAACCGAATTCGAACCGGCCTTTGGTTCGCCTTCCAGCTTTCGTTCCTGCTCCTTGATTGCTTCCCAGTTTACAACCACATCATCTGCATTTAAATTCTGATCCTGACCAAAGTTTTCCAACTTGCCCTGTGGAAATACATGGGGATGACGGCGCAACAACTTGTCCGAAATGGCATCGATAATGTCTGCGAAATTAAACTGCTCATCCTCTTGCGCGATTTGCGCATAAAATACAACCTGGAATAGCAAATCACCCAGCTCATCTTTTAATTGGTTCGCGGTGCCGGTCTCAATCGCGTCAACTACTTCATAGACCTCTTCCAGGGTATACCTCACCAGAGAGGTATGGGTCTGTTCCAGATCCCATGGACAACCGTATTTTTTATCTCGCAGCAGTGCAACTATATTCAGCAATTTATCCATTGTTGTTAATTCACTCCAGGTTCAATTAAATACCGAACACCTTAATACAACCCACCATAGACCGGGGCAATCTCCTTGGGAGGTTATGCACGTTTACTGCAGGTTAAACTCAGCGATTGACTCAACATGAGCGGTGTGTGGAAACATATCGATTACCCCGACTCTGTTTAAGGTGTAACCCTTCTCTATTAATTTGGCAGCATCTCGAACCAGGGTGGCAGGATTGCAGGATATATACACTATTTTTTGTGCGCCTTGCCGCACCAGGAAATCTATAAGCTCAATAGCACCGGAGCGAGGCGGGTCCAGTAAAATCTTGGTAAAGTCCTGTTCACTCCACGGGTGATTGCTTATGGCTTCATACAAATTTGCCACATGGAATTCAGCGTTACCCACATGGTTCAATTCGGCATTTTCCATAGCCCGTTGCACCATGACCTCACTGCCTTCAATTCCTGTTACCACATCACAGTGACGCGCTATTGGCAGGGTGAAATTTCCCAGACCGCAAAACAAATCCAGCACCCGATCCTCTGCTTTTAAGTCCAATAACTCTATCGCCAGGGGAATAAGTTGCCGATTTATAATTCCGTTTACCTGTATAAAGTCACTAGGATGAAAGTTCATTACCAGATCATAATCAGGAAGACAGTATTGTAGTCTCTGGGGTCCGTCCTCAGGCCATATTTTATGAATGGTATCTACGCCCTTCGGTTGCAAATAGAAATCGCATTGGTGTCGTTCGGCAAACTTCAGGATCAAATCCAGGTCTGAGTTTGATAAACTTCGCATATGCCGCATCACTAAAGCAACCTGATGCCCTTTCTGTCCTGCATCCCCGGCCGCCACTTCAAACTGTGGAATAAACAGACGTGATTCGAGATTGCTAACCAGTTCACGCAACGGGTTGATCAAGCTGGCCACCGGCTCAACCAACACCCGACAATCGTCCATCTCGGTAATAAACCGGCTGTATTTCTCCCGAAAACCAACCAGTGCTCCCCCTTTTTTAGCCACAAATCTCACCGCCAGTCGCGCTTTTCTTCGGTAGTTGTAAGGCTCACCCTGTAGAAACGGTAACAGGGAAATATCGGTTTCACTCACCCCGATTGCATGGTGCAACTGATCCAGCAGAAGCTGCTGTTTGAATTCTATTTGTGCACTGGTTGACAGGTGTTGTAATGAACAACCCCCACAGCGACCAAAAAAAGCACATCCCGGAGTCGTTCGGTCAGCGCTGGGAGCAAGCACAGTTTCTGTTACAAGTTCGTCGTACCTGGAGCGGGATTGCAGATAGCGTGCGGTGACTGTCTCATCAGGCAAAGCGCCATCAACAAAGGCAATCTTGCCGCTGATAGAAGCAATTCCCCTGCCCTCATGGCTCAACCGATCAATTTTTAATTGAATCGCCTGTTCCGGAAGATTTTGCTTGCTGCGCCTTGAACGTCGGGACATGGTTACTGGAAATTAACCGAATTAGAATGACTCAATCGAATACTCCGGTTGACAGGTATCGGTCGCCGCGGTCACAAATGATAACCACTATGGTGGCATTGCTTAGCTGAGCACTGAGTTGCAATGCACCGTAAACACTACCTCCGGATGACACACCGCAAAAAATTCCTTCCTTACTGGCCAATGCTCGGGTTGTTGTTTCAGCATCGCCCTGATCCACATCGATAATTCGATCAACGCGACTGGCATCGTAAATTTCAGGCATGTACTCCTGCCGCCAACGTCGAATACCCGGTATACGAGAGCCTTCCTTTGGTTGCAAACCAATAATTTCAATGTCTGGATTCTGTTCTTTTAAATAACGTGATACACCCATGATGGTGCCGGTGGTTCCCATGGAAGAGACAAAGTGGGTAATCTCCCCCCGGGTATCACGCCAGATTTCCGGCCCCGTACTCAGATAATGAGCATTCGGATTATCCTGATTGCCAAACTGATCCAGCACCCTGCCCGCTCCCTCAGCCTGCATTTTAAGCGCCAGGTCCCTGGCCCCTTCCATACCCTCATCGGCAGACACAATGATCAGTTCGGCCCCGTAGGCCGTCATGGAGGCCTTCCGCTCATCACTCATGTTGTCGGGCATTATCAGGATCAGCTTGTAACCCTTAATAGCACAAACCATTGCCAGTGCTATACCTGTATTGCCGCTGGTAGCTTCAATCAAGACATCACCCGGAGCGATCTCGCCTCGCAATTCAGCCTGCAGAATCATATTTTTTGCGGGCCTGTCTTTTACGGAACCCGCCGGATTATTACCCTCCAGCTTGGCAAGTACGGTATTGCTGGTTTCCCCCGGAAGACGCTGCAGCTTTACCAGCGGCGTGTTCCCTATTTGAGAGTCGATGGTTTGATAAGACATGGGTCACTGAGTAGTTGTTGTAAAGCGCGGGATTCTACCTTGATTAGACTACAGCATAAAGTTGCAGTTGATATTCAGGCACGATGAGCAAAAAGACTTCGACTGTGTAAGGGCTTGCCGCCCAGGTGAGCTTGCAGCGCCAACCTCAAAATTCGTTTTGCCGCATCCCTGCTTTCTTTATCGGTAAATTTCAGTTGCCGTAACTCCATGATGTGCTTTCCCAGGAAAATGTTGGTCGCAGACGGACCCGACTCCTGCACAGCGACCACCTGTTCAAAACCATGATCAGGCACAAACAAATAGATGTTGTCAGCCTTAACCGCTTCTGTGCTGACACAATCCTGTTCCAGGTTGATGCCGTAGCCCAGTTCAGTTAAAAACGATAGTTCAAACCGGCGTAATACGGTATTGATATCTTCCGTGCCCTGTAACTCCAACAAGGCATTCTGGTAATTTTTATACAGCATCGAATGCTCAATATTACTCATAAGTAATCGAGTAATCAGTTCATTCAAATACAAACCACTGAACAATCGCTCTCCAACCAATTCAATGGCGCAAACACTGCTTTCCACTGCCGCCACTGTCTTCACTTCGCCTTTGCCAGTAAGCGAAACAAGTAGCGGATGAAACACCTGTAACAGCGGCCGATATTTTGATTTTGCCCGCCTGCCACCCCTTGCTACGGCTCTGACCCTTCCGTAATCGACACAGAAAAAATCAATTAACAAGCTGGTATTCTGAAATGCCTGTTTATGCAGAATATACGCCGGTTGAAGATAGACCCTGTTTTCCATAATAGTGAGCTGGCAGGCGTGAGCGCCTCTGATTAATTAATAGTCTGTGTAACCAAGGCTTTTAAGTGCTCTTTCGTTGTCGCCCCAGCCGGACTTAACTTTTACCCACAGTTTCAACATTACTTTTTTATCAAAGGCTTTTTCCATGTCTTCCCTGGCGGCAGTACCAATTGTCTTCAGCCGTCCTCCACCCTTACCGATGAGAATCTGCTTTTGTCCTTTTTTTTCCACCAGGATAAGTCCGTGTATGTGTAGTACTTTACCTTCGTCAGAAAATTTTTCGATTTGCACGGTGGTTTCGTAAGGCAACTCGTCCCCTAGCTGGCGCGTAATTTTCTCCCGAATCATCTCTGCGGCAATAAACCGCGAACTTCTGTCTGTAACCTGATCAGCCGGAAAAAGAAACTCGCCCTCGGGCAGGTACTTCCGAACAACTTCGTCGATTACATCCAGGTTGTATCCCTTTAACGCCGACACCGGAACTATTTCTGCGAATGAGCCCTTACGTGACAACATGTCAATATGGGGAAGTATCTTTTCCTTATCCGCAAGCAGGTCGCATTTATTGATCAGCAACAGAACAGGTTTATTTACCCCCTTCAAGGCCTTGCATACGAGTTCATCCTCGTCAGTCCAGACAAGGCGCTCCACCATAAAAATCACCACATCAACATCACGAATAACCCGTTCGACTGTTTCGTTCATCATTCGGTTCAGGGGTTTCTTCCTTTCATGATGCAGTCCGGGTGTATCTACATAGATAAACTGTGTATCGGTGATGGTACGAACGCCTGTTATGCGATGACGCGTAGTTTGTGGTTTGCGCGAGGTAATACTGATTTTTTGACGCAACAGGTGGTTCAGCAATGTGGATTTACCCACATTGGGACGCCCCACAAGGGCGATGAAACCACAACGTGAGGTTGTCTTTTTTACTTTATTCGATGGAGAATTCATGGCTCATTTTCGAGTTGTGTCAAAATTCTTTTTGCAGCATCTTGCTCGGCCAGGCGTTTACTCTTGCCTTCACCCGTTTGTACTTCATCCATTAATACCACGGCGCAATCCACCTTGAAAGATTGATCATGGGCCTGCCCGGCAATTTCGCTGACGGTATATTTCGGTAAAGGAAGACCTCGAGCCTGCAAATATTCCTGTAACCTGGTTTTATTGTCTTTTTGTTGATCCGGAAAGGCATCCGCCTGTAATCGATCCTTGAAAATCCCCTTAATCAACAGGTTGCTCGCCATCAGACCGCTATCAAGATATACCGCCGCAATGACAGCCTCAACCGCATCGGAAAGTATTGATGCCCGGTGTTTCCCACCACTTTTACGTTCACCGGCACCAAGTTGCAGGTAATGCCCAAGATCCAGCTCCACAGCAATTTCCGCTAATACCTTTCGGTTAACCAGACTTGCGCGCATACGGCTTAGCTCGCCTTCCGTTGCATCCGGAAAAAGTTTGAAAAGCTCTTCGGCGACAATCAGACCAAGAATTGCATCGCCCAGAAATTCAAAACGCTCGTTGTGAATTTTACCCGCACTGCGGTGAGTGAGAGCGAGTTTAATAAGCGAGAGATTTTTAAACTGATAGTTTAATTTCTTATGGAGGCTATCAAGATTAAACGACATCTACTGACTTATATGATCGAAAGCCACCACAACATCCAAGTTAGCGAACATTGGCACACGACGCTCATAGGCAATTCTTATAGCCGTCTTGCCTCTATTACGGCTGATCTCGATATCCGATAATTCAAAATCATAGATGCTGTTAAGTCGCAGCGCATTGGCGAATTGCAGCCTGATCTGGGATGGGTCCAAAGCATCGGCGCTACCGTCTTCAACCATGTCGTCGGCCAGGTTTATCACCATGGAATTGTCCATATACAGTGGCCCGACTTTCAAACCGAGAGTAAGAAACGCCGCGATAAAAAACACCAGCAAAAGCATACCTAGTTTAGATGCACCCCACTGGTTAGCTGGGCCATAGTTAGCATTTGTCATAATTTCACCATTGATACAGTGTCAAGTTAGAATTCAAAGGGCAACCATATGACTATTAGCCAGTTAAAACCGCCGAAATAGTCACATATTTAGTTTATCAGCTGATTATTGGAAAAGTTTGGTAAATGAAAGCCCGGTTCCTTATGCAACCAGACCGCAATAGCTTTGCCCACTATTTTGCTCTCATGCACTGTACCCCATACCCTGCTATCGCTACTGTTATCTCGATTGTCTCCCATCATAAAATAATGCTCATCGGGGACGATCCAGGAAGTCCTTCGACTTCGGTTATCCACGATATCGATAAACTGCGTATCGTGAATAACACCGCCTAAATCTTCCCTGTACAGGGACCCTGGCAATTCTCCCTGGCTGTATTTAATGGAGATTTTCTCGACGAATTCCCGGGGCATTTCTTCGCCGTTCACATACAGTGTTTTATCCTCGTAGCGTATCCTGTCACCTGGCAGACCGATTACCCGCTTTACAAAATATTTATCTTCATGGGGTGGGATAAACACCATTATTTCACCCCGACGGGGTTCACCAACCTCCATGATTTTAGTACCAACAACCGGCAGGCGCAGCCCGTAGGAATATTTATTCACCAGAATAAAATCGCCTACCTTCATAGTGGGAATCATGGAACCGGTGGGAATTTGAAACGGTTCCAGAACAAAAGATCTGAATATCAGGACAATCAGTAATACTGGAAAAAAAGACTTGGCATATTCGACCACCACAGGCTCCTGGGCAAGAGCTGATAACTCCTCCTCTACGACCTTCTGACTCTTTTTCTCCGGGCTCTTAAGGCGGTAATCTTCAACCGCCTGAATCCTGCCTTTTTTCAGCAACATGGAATCCAGCAGCCAGATGAGTCCACAAAGGGCTACCAATACAACCAGAACCAATGCAAAATCCATATCCATCAGGAATCCAGCTTCAGCACAGCCAGAAAAGCCTCCTGGGGTACTTCTACATTGCCTACTTTTTTCATACGCTTCTTACCAGCTTTTTGCTTTTCCAGGAGTTTCTTTTTACGGGATATATCTCCGCCATAACATTTTGCGGTGACGTTCTTTCTTAATGCTTTCACTGTTTGGCGGGAAACGACCTGAGCACCGATGGCCGCCTGTATGGCCACATCATATAATTGGCGTGGAATTAGTTCTTTCATTTTTTCCGTCAGCTGTCGTGCCTTTGATTGAACGTGATCTCGATGCACGATTATAGCCAGTGCATCTACTTTATCGCCGTTAATTAAAATATCTAAACGCACCAGATTGGCTTTTTCAAACCGAATAAAGTGATAGTCCAGTGAAGCATAGCCACGACTCACAGATTTAAGTCGATCGAAAAAATCCAGTACCACTTCGCTCATGGGCAATTCGTAGGTCAGCGATACCTGCTTTCCTATGAATTGCATATCTTTTTGCACGCCACGTTTTTCCACACAAAGGCTGATAACATTGCCAAGATAATTCTGGGGCACCAGGATATTGGCCTGAACGATGGGTTCTCGCATCTCAGCGATATTGGCAATCGGCGGCAAACTGGACGGACTATCCACCGATACTTCTTCCCCGTTATTCAATTGAACCTGGTACACCACAGTGGGTGCTGAAGTGATCAGCGAGAGATTGTATTCCCGTTCCAATCGCTCCTGTATTATTTCCATATGCAACAAGCCAAGAAATCCACAGCGAAAACCAAATCCCAGAGCATCGGAATTTTCCGGTTCATAATAGAGGGATGCGTCGTTGAGAGTTAGCTTGGCCAGAGCCTCGCGAAAATTTTCGAAGTCATCAGACGATACCGGGAAAAGACCGGCATAAACCTGGGGTTGTATCTTGCGGAAACCCTCCAGGGCTTCTACGTCAGAAGTGGCTGCCAGGGTAATAGTGTCTCCCACAGGAGCCCCCTGAATGTCCTTGATCCCCGCAATGATAAAACCAACCTCACCGGCGGAAAGCGAGTCTGTCTCTGTGCGTTTTGGGGTAAAAACACCCACGCCGTCCACAACATGCGACTTGCCAATGGATTTTGCGATTATCTTGTCACCCTTTTTGATCCTGCCCTGCTTCACTCTTACCAGCGAAACAATACCCAGGTAATTATCGAACCAGGAATCGATGATCAACGCCTGCAAACCGAGCTCTGTATCACCCTCAGGAGGGGGTATCTTCAACACAACCTGTTCGAGAATGTCCGTAATCCCCGCTCCTGTCTTGGCGCTGGCACAGACAGCATCAGTGGCATCAATACCGATTATTTCTTCTATCTCCTGCCTGACCCTTTCAGGTTCTGCCTGGGGAAGGTCCATCTTGTTGAGTACCGGGATCACTTCCAGGCCCTGCTCGATGGCGGTATAACAAGTTGCAACGGATTGGGCCTCTACCCCCTGACCAGCATCGACCACCAGTAAGGCACCTTCGCAGGCAGCCAGAGACCTGGAAACTTCATAACTGAAATCAACGTGTCCAGGAGTATCAATTAAATTTAACTGGTAACGTTTACCATTACTGGAATCAAAGTATAAGGT
>JAESQX010000171.1 GCA_016764875.1 Gammaproteobacteria bacterium | reverse complement strand
CATTGGAAAGCGCTAAACCGTGAACCGGTGTACGCCAGGTACGGGCCGGTGGTGCATCAGGATCGTAAGGGCCGGGGTTTTCGTCAATTGGAGGTCGTCCGTAGGCTCCCCAATGGCGCAGATAGTTCCCTGTCTCGGCATCAAACACTACCAGGCGACGATTTCCGTAACCGTCTGCAACGTACAACTCGTTGGTCTCGGGATCCACTTCCATAGTAGCCGAACGGTTTACAGAACTGGTGTCATTGCTGCCTTCACTGACGCCCACACCACCAATTGTCAGAATATGCTCACCTTCTTTGGTGAATTTCATTATGTGGTGGTCGTCGGCACCATTACCACCGACCCAGACAAAACCATTGTGATCAACGTGGATACCATGCCCACTGTTAAACCACTCGTATTCACCGTTAGCACTGTTGCCTCCGCAGGCATAAACAACATTACCTTCCTGGTCAAAAGCGATTACCGGAGGCGCGGTGACACAACAGGTTGCTTGTGGGGTTTCATGGCCCCAGCTGCGATCACGCACTGCCTGAGGTGTTGTAGAACCGGCGTTAGTGCCTTGCACCGTCCAGGGACGATGAATAATCCAGATGTTATTGTCTGAATCCACCGCATTCCCTGCCACCTGACCGATAATCCAGTCATTAGGCAATGGCTTCGGCCAGAAAGGATCAACGGCAAATTGGGCAACCCCATCCGGAACCTGAGATCCCGATGCATCCGCTGGCATATTCCGCATGGTCTGGGCACAACCCGTCAGGGTCGCCGCCGTGATTATTATTAATAACAGGCCGCGAATTTTACGGCTATTTACTGCAGGAAATGACTTCATTTTATTATTACCTTCTTTGATATTGGAAAACCGGAAAACTTTACCTTAACACCCATCAGAAAGGAACTAAATTGTTCCTCCAAAGCCAGACTCCTAACTGTCATTCAATGGCCGGACTAAAATCATGGACAGCCCTGGACTCAATGCCCCTTCCTGATTGAAACACCCCAACCCACTAGCGCCATTTACTTGCAGGTTCATTCGGATCCGAGCGCAGGAATCGAATCAGGTCAGCATGGAATTGATCAGGAATTTCAATATGTGGAGCATGACCAATGCCTGGATAAAGTAATATTGCGGAGTTTTGCAATTCACTGGCAACGTGCCTCGCCAAAGCAGGAAAGTTTGGTGCCAGGCCATCTTCTTCGCCCGCCAGAACCAGGGCTTTACTGGTTATATGCTGCCAGTCATAAACCACGGGGTCATTGTAAAGCATGCCGAATTGAAGCTGTTTCACCCTGGCAAGTCTCGGCCATTCACCACTCATAGTTTGACCATACTGACGTCGAATAAACTCCAGATGCGCCGGCGGCCATTGCTGGGGGAAATACCTTCTGTGTCCTTGCAGAATCCGCTGGTAACTTGGCGCACCTAAATCAGCGGCATAAGGATCTCTCCAGGGCGTACCCTGACGAATATCTGTCAAACCGATTTGATTCACCATCACCACATGGGTGGTGATATCGGGATATAGCATCGCGAAGCGACTGACTACCATGCCACCCATGGAATGACCGACTATAGCCACTTCCTCAATTTCCAGTTCATCCAGCAGGGCTTTCATGTTCGCCGCGACAAAATTGAAATTGTAGGCGATGACCGGTTTGGATGATTTACCATAACCAATTCTGTCCACCGCCAACACGCGAAATCCCTCCTGGGAAAGCTTCGTTATAGTGGGGGTATAAGCTTCAGAATAAAAATTCATTCCGTGCTGCCAGAATACTGTCTGGCCATTACTGCGACCCGAGGGTGGAACGTCCATATAAGCCATTAGTATATCTTCCCCAAAACGTTTAAGTTCCAGAAAATGTACCGGGTAAGGATAAGGAATTTCTTCGAAGTTAGCGGAAACCGGCCCCCAGTCTGACGGAGCCTCAGCGGGAGGTTCGGCCGGCCACTGCTGGGCCGATATCGAACCACTTATGACAATTATCGCGGTCGCTATAATAGATTGAATACGCATTTTTACAGGGAACATAGTTAACCCGCCTTTGGCTGATTTCCAGTTGATGATTGGTAGTGGCTTTATCGTGCGCTATATTACATAAGGGAAGGCATTAACGACACTGTATCCGCAAAAACGCCCGTGTAAACCACACCGGAATAACAGCCAGTCCTGCGCTGTCGAATCAAGGTCAAATTCCACTTGATTGCTCTTGTTTGATTTGCGAATATGACGGGTACTGTTGCTCCCACTTCACGTGAGCAAATTGCGGCGCTAGATTAATGTTTAGCATTAAATCGAAATATCGGAGGATATTTAGACATGAACACATACGGTATTTTCTGTAAATCAACTCTATGGAGGCAATGTGCCATTGTAGGGACTTTTGCACTGTTAATAGCCGGCGGTCCACTTGTGAACGCTGATGACAATGGCTATTCCAAGGGAGAGCATATAGAGGCCGGTTATGAAGGCTGGCGTGAAAACTCCGATGGAACGACCACTTTTTTCTTCGGATACATGAATGAAAACTGGGATGAAGAGTTGGATGTGCCCATAGGGGAGAATAATTTCTTTTCTCCTGGTGAGTTTGATCGGGGTCAACCAACGCATTTCTTACCAAGACGAAATCGTTTTACCTTTGAGGTGGTTGTTCCTGCCGATTGGGGTGACCGCGAATTAGTCTGGACTATCACCAGTAATGGCAAAACCAGAAAGGCCTATGCTACGAAGCTGGCCGATTACGTCGTTGACAACAACATCATAGCGTCGGAAACCGGCTCTACAGGTGGCGGTCGCACCACGCCCGAAACAAGAGCGAATGTCGGCCCGGTTTCAGTACTACAAGGTGACACCGTTGATGGAAAACATGTGCGGAATGTGAGAGTGGGTGAAAAACTGACCCTGGTAACCAAGATTACAGATGATGGAATCCCTAAACCTCGTAGAAGAACCACGGCTGGCAAAAGCATTCCGCTGATGGAGCGTATGATGCGCCCACCTGGAAGAGCCGCTGTCAGTAAATTCAACGGCCTGTTTCATTCCTGGGCAGTCTACCGAGGTGAAGGTAGTGGTATACATTTCGAGCAGCCACAGATAAAACTGTGGGAAGACACCAGACCAGCTGCAAATTCTCCCTGGGGAGCGTTGTGGGATCCACCCGCTGTTCCAGAAGATGGAATGTATTCGGCTACAGTGACCTTTGATGAGCCTGGCACCTACATGTTGTGGGGAAGAGCCGATGACGGAGCTCTCTACGATGATAATTATGTTACGGTGAATGTCTCACCCTGACCGATAGATCCCTCCCATAAAGGACAGGGAGAAAGCTGAATTAAAACTCGGCTTTCTCCCCTTCATCCTATCAAGCTAATTCGCTTTCCGTATTTTCAATACGAACCCCACGAACCATGAGTTCAGACAGCATAGCCTGGACAGTTTCTGTGCGAATGATTAGTTAATTCGGCTGGTTCTCAACACTACATTGTCATCTTCAGCCATTTGCCCCGTTTCACTGAACATAATTTCAAGTCGTTTACTGAACGTAATCAGCACGATGCTTATTCATGGTGCGAAAATACCAAGAAAACCTCTGATTAATTGTATTGGCCAATGCTCAATGCGTTTTCATTGTCAGGTGTTTGGCCTATTTATAAAATGGCTGAAGATGACAATGTAGTGTTGAGAACCAGCCGAATTAACTAATCATTCGCACAGAAACTGT
>JAESQX010000170.1 GCA_016764875.1 Gammaproteobacteria bacterium | reverse complement strand
GCTTTTTCATGCTTGCAGTGCGAAAACCGGACGGCAAAGTTAGTTTGGTTAAACGAGAAATTATTATCATGGGGTACTCACCTGCTTACGAAATTGGCCTAATAAAAGGAATCAGGGTAAATATACAGTAGTTTTGGAGTTTCCTGAAACCCGATCGAATGATGCTTTCTCCCGGCTTTGAAGCTGATGCTCCTGCCTACAAAATGCAGCCAGCCGGTTCGATAATGGAGTAAATATAGTCAGGCACTTTTGTTGCCATTTCCACTGTTTAGTACAATTTAACCGGAGTATACTTTGCGCTTGGCTGTGTTTCTCCCATATACCGATAGAGGACAGTTACATGAATATCTCAAAAGCCTGCTCCCCCTGGCAACACTTGCTCTGGCTGGTTTTCACACCGGAGTTCTGGCGCAAGGCGATGCGGCTCATCAAGTAACCTATAACGGTGAAGTCGGTAAAATCATCAATGAAAATTGTGTCGTATGTCACCGCGAGGGTGGTATCGGCCCAATGCAGTTCGAGAGCTATGAGCAGGTGCGTCCCTGGGCTCCTCTGATTCAGTTGAGGGTGGCTTCCAAAGAGATGCCTCCTTATGCCTACGATCACGGCATCGGTGTGCAGGAACTCAAAGGTGACTGGCGTCTTCAGCAAGAAGATATCGACACCATCGTAGCCTGGGTAGATCAAGGGGCACCTCTGGGAGATGCTGATAACCCCCCTCCTCCTGCCGTTTTTCCCGATCCGGACGCATGGACATTCGCCACACTCTATGGCGAACCCGACTTGATTGTGCCATCGGTCCCAATGGATATACCCGCCAATGGCAATGACATGTGGAGCAAGCACTACATGCCAACGGGCACTACTCAGGATCTCTGCATCAAGGCCATTCAGGTTAAACCTCAAGGTGATGCCAGAGCGGTTGTGCACCACGCCAACTCATCAGTCGATTTTCTCAATGAAAATGGAGAATACGAGCGCTACAGCGAGCTTACTGAATATGCCATGGGCAAGTGGGGTGAGCTTGTCCCTGACGGAGTTTGCAGAACCCTACCGGCAAATTCTAGAGTGGAATGGAGGATTCATTTCTTCCCTGGAGGTGTCGGAGCTACAGCTCAAGGCAAAATGATTAAAGATAACGTGGTGGAGATTGGCATGTGGTTCCATGAGCCAGACTATGCTGAGAAAGTTAATCCATACAAGCAAGACCTCAAGCGCTATTCTATGCGGGAAGGCTACGAAGGTGGAACGCTCGTTATTCCTCCTCATGGTTACACCATGACCCAGGGTTTTCATACCTTTGACCATCCAGTGCGAATCGATAGCTTTCAACCCCATGGACACCTGCGAATGAATGCGGCATCGCTGGAGGTTTTCTATCCAGAAACAGGTCGTACTGAACAGCTGAGCCAGATATCAAACTGGAGCGCCACCTGGCACCACAGCCATCTCTACGAGTCGGATTTCGCGCCCCTGCTTCCAACCGGTGCCATGTTGATAATCAAGCAATGGTATGACAACACGGCCAACAATCCCAACAACCCTGATCCTGATCAATGGGTGGTGGACGGCAGCCGTACTGGAGATGAAATGTCTCACGCCTGGATCGCTGTCACTCACCTTGACGACGAAGGTTTTGAAAAACTGGTCGCTGAGCGCAAACAAAGAGAAGAGCGTTCGGTGGTTGGTCAATAGCTGGCTTGAATTTATAGCAAGTGATAAACGAAAGGCCGGTTGGATTATTCCAGTCGACCTTTTTTTGACATCCCCTTTCTCGCCAGGGATTCAGTAGCAACTGTTTTAAACAGGAGGTCAAATCATGAAACCATACCTGGTAAGCCTAACCTTACTTGTAATGTTGTCCCTGCCCGGACCGGGCAGCTACGCCGCAGATGCCTGTGATTCCGACGGTAATATTCAATTCATATGCGGCCCGGTGAGCCCGGAAGACCTGGTGGCCATACCTGATTCACCCTGGGTGGTGGTTTCAAGCATGGTGAATGAAGGCCATCTTTATATCGCCGATAAGCGCAACCACAGCACAACCCTGGTGTTTCCAACTGCCGCCGCAAAAATAGTACCTGATACAGCCGCCTACGGTGCCTGCCCGGGCCCATTGACCAGCGAGTTCCGTCCCCACGGGCTCAACGTACGCCCGGGTACCAACGGCCATCACACCCTTTACGTAGTGGCCCATGGTGGGCGCGAAGCAGTTGAGGTTTTTACCGTGGATGTGAACGGTTTGATACCGATATTAACCTGGGTAGGCTGCGTTATCGCACCCGATGATGTAAGTCTGAACTCTGTTACCTCACTGCCAGGCGGCGGCTTTGCCACTACTAATTTTAATATCCAGGAAGGACAGTTATGGGAATGGCATCCTGTCAGTGGCTGGGCCGAAGTCCCCGGTAGTACCATGGCTGGGCCCAACGGAATTGTGTCATCTCCCGACGGACGCTGGTTTTATATCGGTGGCTGGAGCAGCGATTCTCTGGTGCGCCTGTCACGAGGTCGGGAACCCGTTCAAAGAGCCATGGTGCATGTGGGTTTTCATATTGATAACGTACGTTGGGCCCCGGATGGTTCACTGCTGGTTGCCGGGCAGCATGGATTTGAAATGGAATCTCTTGGTGGCTGTATGAGCCGAGGAGAATGTGATGAAGTGTCTTCACGGGTGGCAAGGGTTGATCCGGATACTCTAATGGTGGAACCACTGATCAATTACCCATCTAACGATAAATTCATTTTTGGTACTGTGGCACTGCAGGTAGGTGACGAGATCTGGTTTGGCGGTATTGCGGGGGGCAATCGAATCGCGCGATTTCCATTTTAAATCAGGAGTGATTTCAATCGACCAACAAAATACGTGTTCGTATAATTTTTACGGATCGTGTTGTCTCAGTATTTATCAAACCAGTTAATCATCTCCTTAACCAATTCGTTCCTTGGTGGTAGCTGGTGCCCCATGTCGTAATGAATTATTTGTTTATCCGTTGCAGGTGTCCCAAGTAAGTTAAAGAACGGGAGCTGTTGGGTTTCCACCGGGAAAAGGTTGTCATATCTCCCGTTTAACATCAGCACTGGCTGAGTAATTCTCGAAGCAAAATTCAGCGGTTCCACCGAACTCGGTAATCGAATATAGGGAAATCCACCAATGACCAGGACGGCTGTTTTGATTCTTTCCTCAATAGCTATTAATGGTGTGGCAACCGATGCCCCGTAACTCCTACCAAAGTAATCAAAACCCTCCTGTGTGATCAAGTCATCTCTGGTCTCAAGATAATCAAGGGTTCTGCCGAGATCCGATCGCCAGCGATGGGTAAGCAAGCGCGACAATTCTTCAAATTCTACCCCAGTCGGATCCAATTCGAATAACCCTGCATATCTTTCGAAGGAACCCCAGTAAACTGGAAAAACCAAAGCGCGACCGGATTTCATAATATAATCCATTTGTTCAAGAGGATATGTTTCGCTAGGTCGATTTCTGTAAAACAACCCCAATCCACCGAAAAATATGACTGCCTCATGTGGACCAGGTGTTTTTGGTTTCAGTAAATAGACAGCAAACCGATCAGAATCATAATCCGTATTCAGATAAATCTTCTCTTCAGTCCAATCCAGGGTTTCCTCTGAGACTTTTTCGATTGTTGGATTCAGATTAGTACTGTCGTAACGATAGGATTCCAGCAATACCTCGTATACTTCATCGGAAACCGGCGTCAAGTCAGTGAAATCCACTGAAACGACATCAACTGGCTCAAAAAGAGAATCACTGAGACCTTCTCCATCAAGGTATTGCGCCAATCTGAATCCGGTAAAACTATCTCGAGTCATAGGTGGCAAATCGAAGGGCAGCGCCGCCATGTAATCCGGGTCATCCCAGGACCCACCATAGACCGCCTTGTTCTCTCCAGTATCATTCCAGGTCCATTCCCTGACATTACCGGCCATATCCAGAGCACCATAGGGCCCCATCGCCTGGGTTGAACCTACTGCAGCTGATGATCCGCCGAAATTACTCAATTCCACAAAGCCGGCATTAACGCCACCGCGCGCAAAGGCTGCCCGCGCCCAATGATAGGCGGTGGGTAGCGCCTTGCCTCTGAATTGTGCGTAGGCGACGGCCTCATACCAGCTGATACCTGTTACGGGATAGTTTGCTTCCTGATCTGGATAATCACCCAACTCCCAGCCCGCCGGACCGGGGCGTCCTGTCGAATCGACAAATCTTGCCAATGCTGCATCCCTCCCTAACAGCAAGCCCTCTTCACGGAATTCCAATCCATTCCAGTAGCTTTCAGTTTGATAACCTTGCTGGTCTACAAACTCCTTAAATTCCCGGTTAGTGACTTCAAACTTGTCCATTAAAAAATTGCCTAACACCACCGGCAGTCTAGCGAAGCCGTTAATAGCAACTGGAAATCTTGCGGTAGGCACATGCACCATATTTTCCGCCAGACTAGCAGGCGGCAAAACAAACGGGATAGGTACTTGATTTGCACGAAAATTGCCGAATCGTGAATTAGGACTCCTGGTTACCACTTCATAGTCAGGGTGTTGGCCGCTCTCAAGTTTCAGTTGGAAATAGCTACTGGGAAGAGGAAATTCTGCTAATGGCGTTTCTCCAACGAGGATCCAATCAGTTTCTAAATTTTTCGGATCCCTGATCCATATCTTTGCTGCTTCAGGCTCTGACAGGATAGATCCATGAGTAGTGAACTCTTCCCAAATCTGCTGTCGGCCCACATCCTCGGTGTTATGAAAATCAAATTCCAACCCCAACAAATAAGCAGCGACGACCTCATCGTTTTCGATCAGATCCTCCATCTGAACAAGGAGGTCATTATTCGCTGATTCAATATCAGTGCGATTTGCAAGATCAACCTTTGTCGCGTTAAATAAAACGCCTTGTTGTGCGATGAGCATGACGATCAGAACTGACACAAGCGCGCCAAAGAAATAATCTCTCTTGCGCATAGAAACCAATTCGTTATCAGCTAAGGGCTGTTGTTTTTGCACCCCATCATTTGTTATTTGAAACGTCCATGCCAGAATTACTACCACTGGCAGTCCAGCGAGCAATCCCAGAATGAGTGCCTGGTTTATTAATTGAGGCGAATTGAAAGTAGGTAATATGACATCGGCTGCCTGTATGACAACCCAGGCAACCACGGTATAGATAGCCGTAACGCGATACACGCGGCGGCGCTTGAGCTCTTCTAGAAAATTGCCCATGGTTCGACCCTTGAGGGGTGGCCAGTAATTACGTGGCTTATTGTTGTGCAGAATACTCTAACACATCAACTGTGCAACATCTCCGATCCGGGAGTTCGGGGAGCTGGATTCAAGGACGAGCCGAATGCCCGGTTTAACTAACACGTAGGGTTTGTGTAAAGAGGGGGCAGAGTAGATATACATTACTGTATATTTACTTCGCCTCCTCTTTACCGTGAAAATCTGGCAATAGCCATGCTTCCGCGTATGCCTCCAACCCATATTTCGTCGCCGATTTCGATAGCCACAGTACCCATTTTGAAAAAGTCATTGCCCTTATAGTCCACCAGGTGTTGCACGTTAAGCGTATCCGGATTCACCTTGGCAACGCCCGCAGCCATTAACTCACAAGGGCTGGAATCATCACATCGAGTAACATGGCCAGCGATTATCAGGTTACCATCGTTCCCCCAGCGCACGTTATCGACATTAAATCCTACTGCGGCCGCGTCAATTTGTACCGGGGATTTTCCTCGTGACATCCGAACCAGCTGCTGATCAACCCAGCCACCGATGTAGAACCACTGACCATCTGCCGATGAAACCAGACCGTTGGGCCCAGGCATCTGACTTCCCGGTACCTCCGTCCAACCGACAGTGGAATGCCATTCCCATAATTCGCCACCGCTGGTATCGAAGTTGGTTGCGCCGAGGATGTCGCCAGGTAAGGCAGTGATTGAGTTAATTCGATTGGTGCCTTGCGGGGCGGGTATACAACCGATCCATTGCAGCGATGGCACGTTTGAGCGCACATCCAGCTTGAATACTTCAATGGCTTCCCGCGCACCATGACCGACCACGTATAAAGTATGTACGCCACCATTGCCTTCTCGCAGCGTGAGTCCATGGGGTTGAAAGACAGTGTTCGGACCGGGGCAATCTCCATAGATCACATTGTTATGCTCAGGCGCCGCGGCTCCCTGAGGGAATACTTCTCGAACGCTGAGATCATCAATGTTAACCGCGTAGATCGGCCCTTCCACATCAGACACCCGTCCCGATGCAATAACCCATGGAGTGCCGGGAATTCGGTAAAGATCCTCAGGATTGGTGGTACCACAAATAAATTGAATTTCGCCATCCGGCTCGCAGTTCTCAGCAGCGAATGCATTAGCGCTGAACAGACTCAATATTAGAAAAATAGGGACTAGCGCGAAAGTATTAATAGTTCGTGGCATGGAGTCACCTCCGAAGTGTTCTCGTAGAGGGGTCAGAGTAAACATAAAGCACTGTATATTTACTCTGACCCCCTTTTTTATTCTTGATCCTTTATTATTCAGTGGCGGGTTGATCCTGTTCCTCCAGAAGCTG
>JAESQX010000019.1 GCA_016764875.1 Gammaproteobacteria bacterium | reverse complement strand
CATGAAGGCACTCGCAATACCGTGCTGAAAATAAAGGAGCTGGGTTCAAATGTAGCCCCTCATCTTTCTTTTGGTGGTTCCACTGAGCAGGACATTGTTGCCATGTTGCATGCCTACCGGGATGCTGGCATAGACAGGCTGGTAGCGCTTCGGGGTGATATCCCCTCTGGTATGGGGATCGCCAGCCAGTACCGATACGCCAATGAACTGATTGAATTTATTCGCCGGGAAACCGGCGATCATTTCCATATCGACGTGGCCTGTTATCCCGAAATACACCCCCAGGCCAGTAGCTATGATGCGGATATTGCCTACTTCAAACAGAAAGTTGAGGCAGGCGCCAGCTCAGCAATAACCCAGTATTTTTATAACCCCGATGCCTATTTTTACTTTGTGCAAAGCTGCGAGAAAGCAGGCATTAATATTCCCATCGTGCCGGGAATAATGCCCATTGTTAACTATGCCAAACTGGCCAGATTCAGCGCCAATTGTGGAGCAGAAATTCCCCGCTGGCTACAGCAGCGTCTCGAGGGTTTTGGTGACGATAGCGCCGGTGTCCGCGAATTTGGTATAGAGGTAGTGACCAGTCTTTGCAGGAAACTGCTGGAGGGCGGTGCCCCTGGCTTGCATTTTTATTCCATGAATCAGCATGCAAGCGTAAAAACAATCTGGCAAAATCTTAACCTGTCACCCGGTAAAAACTAAAAGTCACATTCGCCTATTTAACCCTGGATCACCCAGTTGCGCAGCTCTCGAATATACTTTGCAGAAAAACTGACCAGCGCAAATCTTATCGATCTGGATGGCGAGGTCGCTCACTACCTGTTGCGCGTTTTACGTCTAAAAACCGGTGATGGTTTTTCCCTGTTTAACAGTAGCGATGGTGAGTACTGTGCTGAAATCATTTCAATTCAGAGAAGTCAGCTGACCGCGAAAATTAATGAACCTGTAATAAACAAGGCTGACCCGAAACTGGTCATCAATCTAGGCTTGGGGTTATCCCGTGGTGAGCGGATGGATTATGCAATTCAAAAGTCTACCGAGCTGGGTGTCGGCACCATAACTCCTTTGCTCACCGCCAGGAGTGAAGTGAAACTTCCGCAAGATCGGCTGGATAAAAAACACCAACACTGGCAGAAAGTGGCTATCAGTGCCTGTGAACAATGTGGCCGAAACGCTATCCCGACGATAAATGCCCCTGCTACGCTTGAACAATGGGTGGCTGAAAACAGCCCGGGTTTGGTGCTGGATCATCGGGGCACAGAAAGGATTGAGCAGCAGAAGTTCGACAATGCCGTCAGTTTGCTGGTGGGCCCTGAGGGTGGACTTTCCGAGGAGGAGTTGCAAACAGCGCGACAAAATCAGTTTGCCGTGGTGAAAGCCGGACCAAGAATTTTAAGAACAGAAACCGCTCCGGTGGTGGCACTATCACTTGTGCAGTATTTGTTTGGTGATATTTAGACGGCACCTGCCTGAATTAAAGCAGTGTGATTTATCAGGCTTCTTTAAATGCGCAACCCAAGTTTACCGAGACCAATTCGCTTGCCGAATATACGGGGGGTAAGGGTGGCAGGGTCTATTTTGTAATTACCTTTTTTCAATGAGCGGATGATCCCGTTGTTTGAATCGGGGTCCATTTTGGCATTTTCGTTAATCACCACAAACTTTTTCAAAAACCGTTTTCTTGAGGTCGTCACTACGACGATCTTGGGTGTTAAGCGTTGCTTTGGATTTTGTTCAGTGACAATGCCCACCGAGCCATTTTCAAGTTCAACGACGGAGCCGGCCGGGAACATGCCCAGAACCTTGATGAATTCAAAAACCAGCTGTTCGGCAAACTTCAGCTTTCTCTGCTTATAAAGACGGCTGATCGCAGCGGCTGGCGACTGATCGCCCTTGGAGCTTCGCTTCAGTAGCTGCTCATAGCTATAGGCAAGGTTAGCGATTCTGGCCAAACTTGGAATTTCATCACCGCTCAGTTTTCTGGGGAACCCCAGCCCGTCATGCCTTTCATGATGCGAGCGGATAATGCTGATTATGCGATTATCAATATTTTCCTCCGCACCGAGAATATCTACTCCGATTCCTACATGCTTACGGTAAGCAAGATATTCCTTCCTGCTAAAAGGGCCGCTTTTTGAAACAAATTCCGGTGGATATTTCGCCATACCGATATCAGCCAACACCGTACCCACAAAAAGCGCTTCAATATCATCCCTGCCAAGCCCGATATGGCAACCGAAAATAGTGGCCCAGATAGATGCCCTTATACTGTGATTGAGGATACAGTCACCCTGTTCACTGGTATTCAAATACCAGATGAAAGCGTCAGGATTACGAATCACACTGTCTATTATTTCGTTAGCCAGTTTGTAGAGTTCCTTGACTCCCAGTTTGCGGTGTTCGCGAGCATTGACGATTGCCTCATTGATCTTGGTGTTAAGCAGCCCATAAAGACGTGCCGCTTTGTCAATTTCCTGCTTTACACTCCTGGTGCGAGGGTAGGCATCATTCTGCACCTTGATGATCATTGAAGCAGGTGCACGCTCCCTGGCACTGCTCAAAATGGTCAATTCACTGACTTTTTTCTTGCCGGAAATAGCGCCACGCTTGGGATCAATATAGACGTAATTACAGAGAAGCCGCAGGGATTGGATCTGATCGAATTTTCGAAGATGAAAACCGTTAATAGGAAATGGTGTATCTTTCCATGGCCGGTCAAGTTCGATAACGAACATCCCCAGAACCAGATCCCGGCACTGAACCTTGATCCACAGGCTGCGGTTATTGGTATCACTATTGAGCTGATTCATAAACATTGGCCAAGGATACTGGTTCAGCGGGAATTACCCTGTGAATAGCTTCACAATCCTGCATCCCCGCGCACTCCATTGCTACAGAAGAGAACCGGATCACTAATTATTTGAAGGTTCCCTGGTGAAATCTCGGGAATCAGGCTCCGTGAATACGAAGAAATGTGACCCGGATCACAAAAATAAATTTTAGAAAATAAATTTTGGACACCCACACATCTTCATCCGCACCTTTTAAATTTGTAAATTTTGGACACCCACACATCTTCATCCGCACCTTTTAAATTTGGACACCCACACATTATTATCTGAGAGGTAATCGAGTGTGTGCCGTATTTCTTCAACCAATTGGCAAAAAAAAGCGCCCCGCAGGGCGCTATCAAACAATCTATTATTTTTACCAGGAGTAGTCTTACTTCACTCCTGGGGAGAAACTATTTTATGACCGTCTACTTGGAAGATACGAATTCAGGGTACGCTTCCATTCCACAGTCAATGAGGTCCATACCTTCATCCTCGTCTTCCTCGGAAACTCGCACGCCCATCATCGCCTTGATAATACTCCAGGTGATAAAGCTGGTAACGAATACCCAGACAAAGATAACGAGGGCTCCAAACAACTGACCGCCAAGAGTCGCATCTGGATCGGAGAACACTACAGCGATAACTCCAAACAAGCCTACTACGCCGTGTACTGAGATGGCGCCGACCGGATCGTCTATTTTGAGTTTATCCATTGCTATGATGCTGAATACAACGATAGTTCCGCCCATGGCACCAATACATGTTGCCAGCATTGGAGAAGGATCAGCAGGTTCTGCGGTAATAGCAACCAGGCCAGCCAGGGCTCCATTAAGAGCCATTGTTAAATCAGCTTTGCCAAAGAGTATGCGTGCCACGATCAAGGCAGCGATCAAACCTCCGGCAGCCGCCGCATTGGTATTCAGGAAAACGTTTGCTACTTCGTTCGCCACACCGATACCACCCAGCTTGAGAGTAGAGCCACCATTAAAACCGAACCAGCCCATCCACAGGATAAAAGTACCCAGCGTTGCCATTGGAAGGTTCGCGCCTGGAATAGCCCTTACAGAACCATCGGCGGCGTATTTGCCTTTACGTGGCCCGAGAATAAGGACCCCAGCCAAAGCGGCAGTAGCACCGGCCAGATGAACAATACCGGAACCAGCGTAGTCGCTATAATTTAATTCAAACAGACCGAATACTGAATCGCCATTCCAGGTCCAGCTACCTTCCATTGGATAGATAAGTCCTGTCATTACTACGGCGAATGCCAGGAAAGCCCATAATTTCATACGCTCTGCAACCGCGCCTGAAACAATAGACATGGCCGTGGCAACGAAAACAACCTGGAAGAAAAAGTCCGATGCACCGGAATAAACCGAATCACCATCAAAACCTGCTTCGGCAGATTCCGCCAGAACACCGGCTATGGCGGCGTCGTCCATCTCGGCTACAGTTGTAATACCCGACAGGAAGAGCCCGCCGTCATACATTATCTGGTATCCGCACACTAGATACATGGTGCAAGCAATCGCAAATAGTGCGACGTTCTTGGTTAGAATTTCTGTGGTGTTCTTGGAGCGGACCAGGCCCGCTTCCAGCATGGCAAACCCAGCTGCCATCCACATAACCAATGCGCCACATATCAGAAAATAGAATGTGTCCAGCGCATACTGCAATTCAAAAATTTGATTTTCCACCTTATGCCTCCCGAATGGTCTTTAGCTGAGACCAATAACTTAAATTATGTTTTTGTAAGAAAGTCTAAATCGCTTCTTCGCCTGTCTCGCCAGTTCGAATCCGTATAACCTGTTGCAACTCGGATACGAATATTTTGCCATCGCCTATCTTGCCGGTATTGGCCGCTTTGGTGATGGCTTCCAGTGTCTGATCAAGTAAAGAGTCCGCTATGGCGGCTTCCAGTTTTACTTTAGGCAGAAAATCCACAACATACTCAGCACCCCTGTAAAGTTCAGTGTGGCCTTTCTGCCTGCCAAAACCCTTGACCTCGGTTACAGTGATACCCTGAATCCCAATTTCAGATAATGCCTCGCGGACGTCATCCAGCTTGAATGGCTTGACAATAGCCGTCACTAATTTCATTGTTCGCTCCTTAATTGTTAATACCCGTTCTGCCATTCAGAATAGGTATTTCTGTTGGATCAACTATGCATGTGGCGTGCCAGTTGTATATTTATTCGTTAATACAAGAGGTTAAGGCATATCCCACGTTGTTCGTGCAGTACACGGGGGTCCTGTTTTTTTAATATGGGCCGTATCGGTGCCCTGCAAATAATTTTGCACCACAGAGGTGCGCTGAAAAGCCGGTCATGGTAGAGATAAATTGACGCTGGAGTAATTCATGCTTGATAAGCAGTTTCTGGACAGTTTGAGTAACAAAATTGCGCGGCTTATACCTCGTTCGAGCGAAATGGGTGAGGATGCACGTGCAGCATTGAGGGGTTTGTTGCAAAAAAGTTTCAGTGAATTAAACATTCTTACCCGGGACGAATTTGATTCCCGAGCGCGATCCCTGGAAAGGGCGGAGCAACGGGTAGCCGAGCTTGAACAGGAGATAGCTGCGCTGGAGCTAAGACTAAACGACGCTCTCAGCGAAAAGACCCCATAAATTGGACACCCACACAATTAGTCCCCGTTTAATCTAGACACCCACAAAAATAATTCCCTTGAAAATTGTAACTACCTTCACATTTTCGATGAGCCCTTTTCCAGCTCAGCAGAGATAGCTATGCCTTTAGACCAAACCAGAAACCCAATTTACCAAGCAATCGAAAATTGCAGCCACGCGAATCCCCAGACTGTTTATCTGTGACACAAGGTCGGTAATGGTTAGAGAGGTTTTACTGATAAAAGTGTCGAGCTGACGAGAGTCCCTGTATCCAATTCTGATCGGCTGCCATTGCCAACTTTCTGATTTGGTT
>JAESQX010000169.1 GCA_016764875.1 Gammaproteobacteria bacterium | reverse complement strand
GAATAAATGGGTGTAAATTATTTTGAGGGTGAAATTCATACGAATTTTACACCCAAATTTACACCTATTTGGTGTGACTTAGCATGACAAAGAAAGGCTTAAGGAGTCAATATGACAACCTAAGACATAACGTAACTTTTTGTTTTTATTACGTTTCATGTCTTTTGGTGACTCTGGTTGTCTTACGACTCTAAATCTGGGTGGGAGATGATAGCAAACGTGTGCATCTTCTTGATTAAATTGCTATCCGCCATACCCGTAAAATCGTGGTTTGTACCCATTGTTAAAAATACTTTTTCGAGCAAATGAAATGCCTAAAAAGCTCGTTTTTTTACCCGATCAAAAATCTACGCACCGACAAATTCAAACAGTTTGGTAAAATCATGTTTGTCGGCGGCTCTTAGTGCTGCAATATATTGATCACGGCGCTCATTCATATTTCCCAACTTATATCCTCCTGCCCAATCAATCGCAGGTGCGTCCACGAGCTTGGTGAGTATCGCATCCGCCATAATGCGTGCATGGCGACCATTTCCATTTGAAAATGGATGGATCAATACCAATTTGTGATGAAAGCGTGCAGCAAGCTCTATTGGTGGATAGGTCTCATGCCCTATCCAGTAGCGCGTATCATCTAATAGCTGTCGCAATTGAATTGCGATCTGGATCGGATCAACGCCAATGTTCTTTTCTGTTTTACGAAAAGTACCGGCCCACTTCCACACTTGTCCAAATAACCGTTTATGCAGGTTGCGCACAAACCCTTCGCTTAAAATATCTGCATTTTTTTGCTTTTTAAGCCACTGCAACCCCTCAACGATATTGGCTTGCTCCAGCTGATCAAGCTCGCCTCTGGTTGTAATATGGGCAAAGCGAAGCCCTTCCTTCTCATCAGGATCGAGGAGCGTTGCGCCATCCGGTTCATCTAACCCATTACTCATTCATCATTCCATAAATCAGATGGCATTTTCTTGATAATCTCAGAGGCAAGGCGATCAACTTCAAAGGCAAGCTGTTCATCATTCAAGGCTTGCGCTTCAAGCGCCATCTGCGTGGAGGCTGCCTTGACCTGTTCTTTTGCCTTCATGATGGCGCGATCTCTGATCACGCTTTCAATCTCTTGTTCAGGAATGACTGCATAGACAAAACGGCAATCCATGGCTTGTGCCATGCTTTGCATACTTTTGAGCGTGGCGCTTCCTGACAGCTCGGCAGATTCAGCTTGTGAAACCCGTCCCTTGGTCACACCAAGACGGTTTGCCAGTTGCGAACCTGACATGCCAAGCGCTTTACGAACTGTTTTTAGCCGTCCCTCAGAGGTGGGCATTGCATAGTTCCCAAACTGTTTTAAAGCCTGGTTCACCTTGTTTTGATATTGTTTTAAAACAACCGCTTCGATGCCCATCGGATGACCCTAATCTAACATTTAAACCATTATTAGTTTAGATTAATCTATACTATAAATAACTTTAAGTCAATATATAGCTAAACTATAAGCGAGGCTATGTTTAGTTATATGTTGATATATCTCATTTGTGCTTTATCGCTTTCGGACAGCGCCAGCCTGAAAGCGCGATTTTTTTTTGCATTCTTGAGGCATGGCATTGAATGCATTCCCTGCCCGGCCTAAGTCGAATAAAAGAGTTTTATGTTGCCAGTGGTGGAACTTACGGTAGGCCCATGGATTCATCGAGATCTTCGCGATGCAGGCGAGGCCTGTAGCGTTCACCGTGCGGCAAGAATTATGCAGGAGAATAAGCTCAAAGCTCAAATTGGCTACAAACGCCGTTACCTTAAGGGCGACTTTTAGATCGTAACTGTAGCCCAGACCACAGCGGCCCAACCAATACACTCTGCCCCATCCAAGGAACCCAATAAACTAGGGTATGCTGATCTTGCCTTCGGCCACCAGCACGGCGGGCCCGCCAACACGAATTTCGTTTTCTCTGCCCTCGCGGTTTACCAACTCCACCGAAAGAACACTCTTGCGTTGTTCCAGTGTTCCGCGGTCTATGACAAAGGAATGGGTGCCTTCCCTGATATGTTCGTGGGCGCTGAGGTAACCGGCGAAGGCCGGCATTGAAGAACCGATGGGAGGGTCCTCATCAATACCGATTCGAGGGCCCACCAGACGGCCATGGAAGTTTGAGCCATTTAAATCAGATTTGGTAGAAAACAACAGCAGCTCGTTTGCAGGTGACACTGGTGCTACTGAAGTGCTCCATTGCTTCATATTAAACACCGCTCTGCGCACCGCATCAAAGCTGCGTAACGGTACTATCAGGTAGGGGAGATCACAGGCCACAAGCAGGGTGTTGTATCGAGCCGACGCTATGTCTCCCTCATCCAGTGACAATGCAGCGGCAAGATCCTTGTTATCCGGAACATATCTATCAATAACGGGATGCATTTTGCGATTAAATTGAATAAACAACTCGTCATCTGGTTTGTTGGTAATAATGACGTCGATTAAATTATCGTCTTGCTCCAGCGTCACTTCAGTGTGTGTCTGCTTCAGTTCAACATAGGAATATTTTCCCAGTACATAGGCAGCAGCAATGGTGGCATGACCGACAAAATTTCGCTCCGAAATGGGCGAATACACTTTTAGCTTAAAATCACATTCAGAATTTTCTGATTTTAGAATAAAGACCGTGTCCGACAAATTCAGTTCACGAGCCAGCAGTTGCATCTGCTTTGCATTGAGCGCATCCGCTTCAGGAAATACACCTATTTGCGCGCCGTTAAATACACGGTCTGTAAATACATCAACAATATAGTAAGTTTGATTCAATTGAGATCTCTTGAATAATAAAGTTTATTAAATAAACAACCTAATGCCCGAACTCCACCACACCCACCTGGGGCATTTTCGCCAGCCCGCTCTCCCGTGCATGTTGCTCAAAGCCCTTGTTTTTCCAGAATAATCCGCCTGGCATTGTGGTGGGAATGACAATGACATAAAACAGGGCTCGACTCACTCCGGCGGTAACCAGAATACCAGTAGCCACCAGGACCAAAACTGGAAGTAGTTGTCTGCCATGTGTCATCAGAAGTTCGGAATAGAATAATGAAAAGATGGAAATAGCCAGCCAGACACATAGCAACACATTGCGTGTCTGGTATGTTTTTCCAAATTTTGTTTTCAGAATATGAAGCGATGCAGCGCCTTCACCTCCACCGCGTTGGAGGTCCCGCGCATGAAATATATGACCTGCAAGTTCCGCACCGAGACCTACTATAACGAAAGGAATCAATTCCACCGCCAACATGCTGACATTTACATTCGTCAATAATGCCAGCGGAAGACACAACAGCCCAATCAGAATGGCCCCAACGCTGAGCATGGAACCAAAAAACGAGGTTAATACCTGCCAGTGATTCCAGAAAGGCCGGGCCTTGATGCGATAGATCATGTGCATGTAATACACACCAATGACACCGCAGAGTGTGGCCAGAATTGCGATAATCTGAATCCCCGAATCAACCAGCTCCCAGCTCAACAGCGGAAGCAGCAAGACCCCCGCACCCTCATCAATAAACCCGAAAAAACCATAGTTCAATAATAGAAGTAGTGCCACGGCAGCAAGAAACCCGAAAAATACGGATAATGCAAAAGCCTCCCTGCTCAGGGGGGAAAAACGCAGATTGTTAAACCCGCGATAAAAACGCAGGGGCTTGCCCAGATGCTGGGCCGAAACGAATAACACAAGAGCCTGCAAGAATGCCAGGCACATAACGAACGGTGTGGCTATTTTAGAGTGAATAATTGTATCAAGGGATTCCATGCCCAGATACGCACCTATAAACGCAATGGCAAAGGCACCAATTACTGCCTGGGAAACCAGGGTAAAAAATACCAGCGGATTCTCTTTTGAGCTTAGCTCGGCAAGATTCCACTCCGACTGCCCCCTGACCTTTGATGATTTTAAATCCGCCACGGACACATAAGTGCCGGTCTCGTCATTGCGATGGTATTTGATGGGAGCCGAATCCGGTCGGGTAAATTCCCGTGGCATTGATCGGGTTTGCTGAAAGCGAATATTGGGCCTGGATATTTCTGGATCAGGAAACCCGGGAATGGATGTCTGTACCTGCTGCCGGTTTTCCGGGATGTTCTCAATAACTCCGAAGTCCAGCGCGTTGCCCACGCAGGCAGACACACAAGCGGGCTTAAGGCCCACTTCCAGGCGATCGACGCACATATTACATTTCTGTACATGCCCCTCAACAGGATCAAGTTGCGGCGCATTGTAAGGGCATACCCAGGTGCAATAACCACAACCAAAACAGGTGTCAGGGTCCTGCAACACGGCACCGTATGCCGCATGCTTGGTATAAGCATTAGTGGGGCAACCTCTTAAACAGACAGGATCGTCGCAATGGTTACAGGCCATTGAAAGATTCATGCGGACCAAGTTGGGATAAGTGCCCCCTTCGACATAACCCACTGAACGAAAGCTGATATGGGGGGGCAAATCATTCTTTTCACTGCACGCGGCTTCACAGGCATGACAACCGATACAATTGTCAGCGGTGAAGTGAAAGCCATGTTGTTTGTTGCGGTTGGCTGAATCACCAACACCAGAATCAGCATTAATATACAGGCTTTCTCCGGCTGGGACGGTGCTGGCCGCGATCAGGTCTATATCATTTCCATAGACATTTTTATCCGCCGCAGGAGCTGATTCCAGTCGGGCATATTCAGGTTCATCGGTTCGGACTTTAATCATGTTCGCTGCTCTTAGTAGCTCCGCATTTCCACGTTAAGTCTGGCGGCCAGTTTTTGATCGATATGCTCTATTCTCACGGCGTTCTGTTTGAAGGCTGGCTGCCTTGAGAATGGATCCAGCAAACCCAGGGTCAGTCGATTAACGCAGTCGTGAAAATGAAACGGTATAAACACCATGTTCTTGGGAACACGATGCGTCAGTTGTGCCATCACCACAGCGTCACCGCGACGGGAAACCAGCCGTACATATTCCAACTGTTCAATATCAAGATCCTGTGCCGCATCAGGGTTGATTTCCATATACGGAGTCGGGCTGAACTTGTTCATGTTGCCGATCTTGCCGGTTTTGGTACGGGTGTGGAAATGCTCCACCACACGCCCACTGTTTAACCAGAACGGAAAATCATCACAGGGTACTTCGTTGTTTTCGATATAGCGAAGTGAAGCCAGCAAGGCTTTCCCGTCTGGATATTGAAATTTTCCATCGGTATAAAGGCGACGATTATCCTGCTCTGACGCCTCTTCACCAAAGGGCCATTGAATACCCTTTTCCTGTTCCAGTTTGTCATGGGACATACCGCTGAGATCCAGCAGTCGTCCCCGGGATAAATGACGCATTTCGTCAAAGATTTCACTGGTTGTTTCAGGAAATTTGATGGCTTTCCCTTGTTCAAATCGTTTTGCCAGGTTGGAAAAGATCCAGTGGTCCGGCTTTGAGTCAAGATGAGGTTTACACACCTGGCGCACCAGGTTTACCCTGCGCTCAGTGTTGGTGAAACAACCTTCTTTCTCAGCCCAGACCGCCGCGGGCAAATACATGTGGGCATATTGAGTTGTTTCCACATCGGCATAGGCATCCTGCACCACCAGAAAATCGAGCTTTTCCAGGCACTTTCGAATACGCGCCGAATTTGGCATGGAGGTCATGGGATTGGTTGCAACCAGCCACAGCCCTTTCACCTGACCTGTTTCAATGGCCGGAAAAATATCCGTCATGGTCATGCCACGCTTGGCCGGGAAAAAATTCTCGTTTACTCCCCAGTAGTCTGCAATTTCTTTTCGATGTTCCGCATTTTCAAGCTGCCGATATCCTGGAAGACCAGAACAGCTTGACCACTCTCTTGTTCCCAT
>JAESQX010000168.1 GCA_016764875.1 Gammaproteobacteria bacterium | reverse complement strand
TTCGGTGCAGAACCGGCAAATCCTCAGTAGAGCGTACAATATTAGTGTGAGGAGCAAGTCGCTATGGGGAAGGTATTTAATTCCCTGGTTAGAGACCGTAGCGCTAAGGGGAAATTCCTGGCTTTTTCGGGTTTCTAACTCGCTAAAATAAACTGAAAATGCAAGGGAAATATTGCCATAGAATTTAGCATTTAAACTGGGGCTTGAGTGTTAATGATAAGACAAATCAGATAAACTTCGACCCTTGGTCTGTGTGGCTCTCGCGCAGAAAAAATATAACAAAAGCAGGCGATAAAGTCATCCTTCCATGCGACTGAAATGTATTAAATTATCCGGCTTCAAATCATTCGTAGATCCCACGACCGTTAATTTCCCTTCTGACCTTTGTGCTGTTGTTGGCCCCAATGGCTGCGGGAAATCCAATATTATCGATGCCGTACGCTGGGTGATGGGGGAGTCCTCTGCCAAGAATCTTCGCGGCGAACAAATGACCGATGTTATTTTTAACGGTTCAAGCAGTCGCAAACCGATAGGACAGGCCAGTGTCGAGCTATTGTTTGACAATGAAGATCATGGCTTGAAGGGCGAATATGCCAATTTTGCCGAGGTTTCCATCAAGCGCAAGGTGGATCGGAATGCTCAGTCTACCTACTCTCTCAACGGTACAAAGTGTCGTCGCCGTGATATTACTGACATCTTTCTGGGTACCGGTCTCGGGCCCAAAAGTTACTCCATAATTGAGCAGGGGATGATCTCCAGGCTTATCGAATCAAAGCCCGAGGATTTGCGCATATTCATTGAAGAAGCGGCGGGGATATCGAAGTACAAGGAACGCCGTAAGGAAACAGAAAGTCGGATCAAAAGAACCCGCGATAACCTGGAGCGGCTCACTGATATACGTGACGAATTGCAGAAACAACTGGCCCATTTAAAAAGGCAGTCAGTGGCGGCGGAAAAATACGGCGAATATAAAGAACTGGAACGGGGAACCCAGGCAAATCTCAATGCTTTGCGCTGGCGTAAACTCGATGCAGAATTGAAGCAGCAACAGGAAATCACCAATTCGCTGGAATTGAAAATTGAGGAGACTATCGCACAGCAGCGATCAATAGATGCAAAGGTGGAAAAACACCTGGCCGATAATGCCGAATTCACTGATGCCCTGGGCGAAGTACAGGCCCGGTTCTATGGCCTTGGGAATGAAATAGCCAGACTGGAACAATCAATCGAGCATCATCTGGAGCGGGCTGAACAAACAAAACAGGACCTGCAGGAAACGGAAGAGGTATGGGAGCAAACCAGGGAAGAAATGGATGTTGACCTGCAACAGGTCATTCGCCTCGATGAAGAAAGGGAGTCAATCGAACCCCAGTTGGCAGATGCCCGGCAGGAAGTAGTCAAGTCTGGCGCCGAGTTAGAACAGGCCGACGAGGTATTGCAGCAATGGCAACAAGCCTGGGATAAATTTAGCCAGCAGGCAGAAGAACCAAGACAGGTAGCCGAGGTTGAGCAAGCCCGAATCCAGCAACTGGAGTCCATTGTGGAGCGCGCTTTGGAGCGTAAGAACAGGCTCACACAGGAACTGGAAAGCTTGCAGGAAGACAAAGGTGAGCACGAGGAAACCAATTCGCTTTCAGGGGAAATTGCGCTGTTAGAGAATTCCCTTGATCAATTACAGGTCGAGAACAAGAAGCTGGTTGCGGGCCTGGAAACACTACGCGAGCAGGACCAGCGATTTAATGCGGAACTGGACAACAGACGCAGCGAGCTGCAGACGGGCAAGGGCCGCCTGGCCTCATTGGAAGCATTGCAACAGGCTGCGCTGGGCCGTGATAATTCCGGGATCAACAAGTGGTTGGATGACAAAGGGTTAAAAAATAGTAAACGACTGGGAGAATCGATCAGCGTGGAAGCGGGTTGGGAAGCGGCCGTTGAGGTAGTGCTTGGTGATTCACTGCAAAGTATTTGTGTCGATAGTATCGCTGATCTGGAAAGTCTTCTGACTGGATTACCCAGGGGAATGCTGTCTTTGCTGGAAACTTCAACAGCAGGGGGCGAGCAGGCTTCCCCGAATAAAGGGGCACAGTTACTGAGTGAGAAAGTTTCAGCCGACTGGCAGGTGGGGGAAATGTTCAGCGGAATTTTTGCCTGTGAGGATTTGCCTATGGCGCTGGCGCTGAGGCCCGGGCTTGCCATTCACGAATCGGTAGTTACCCCCCAGGGAGTGTGGCTCGGAAAACACTGGATCAGGGCACAGGGTCAGACAGATAAAGATTCTGGCATCCTGGAGCGTAGAGGCCAGATTTCCGAGATATTTATAAAAATCAAAAAACTCAACGGTCGGGTTTCAGTGTTAATTGATAAACAGTCCGAATGTCGTTTGGAAATATCAAACAGTGAATCAAGACGGGAAGAGCTACAACATCAGCTCGCTGAAAAGAATGCCGAATTCAGTGAGCTGAAGTCACAGTTAAGTGCGCGACTGGCCACGGTAGAACAAACTGAATTGCAAAGAGAGCGCACAAACCATGATCTCAATGAGTTATTGAACCAGCTCGAGATTGAGAAAGAGAATACGGCTTCAGCAAGGCAGAGATTGCAGACGGCCATTGACGCCATGGAGCAGGACGTCAATCAGCGGGAAAAACTGGAGCAACAGCGGCGCGAATGCCGTGAGAAATTCGATCGTAAAAAAGAGGTCTCTGGCAAGAGCAAGGAAACGGCGCACCAGCTGGAGTTGCGGCACCAATTTGTTACGGCCCAACTTAAATCCACCCGTGAATCCATGGACCGAATGGCCAGCCAGGTACAGCGCTCAAAAGAGCGTATTGAAACCCTTGTCAGCCAGCTGGAAAATTCAGATAAACCACTGAAGCAAATGCGAGAGGATTTGGAAGGGTTGCTGGGCCAGCGATTAGTAGTGGAGAAAGAACTCTCTGCAGCGAAGGCAAGGGTCGATGAGAATGAGCACACTATTCGCAGCCTGGAACATCGCCGAACTGAAATTGAGCGAAACCTCGGTGAGGTTCGTGAAGAAATGATGCAGTACAGAATCAAGAGCGAAGGGGCCTCGGTAAGGAGAGGTGGTTTGCTGGAACAGTTAAATGAGGCAAATTTCAAGTTGGAAGAAGTGCTTGCAGGTTTGCCGGAAGAGCTTGATGAAGCAACTTGCGAAACTGAATTGGAGAAGATTTCCAATCGGATTCAGCGCCTTGGGCCTATTAATCTGGCCGCCATTGATGAGTACAAGCAAAAATCAGAGCGAAAGGATTATTTGGACAAACAAAACGAGGATCTGGAAAAAGCTCTGGTTACATTGCGCAACGCTATCCGCAAAATCGACAAGGAAACCCGGGTGCGTTTCAAAGATACATTCGACAAGATTAATAGTGGCTTGCAGAAGTTGTTTCCAAAGGTCTTTGGTGGGGGGCATGCCTACCTGGATATGACCGGCGATGATCTTCTTGACACGGGGGTTGCCATAATGGCCAGACCACCTGGCAAGCGCAATAGTACTATTCACCTGCTTTCCGGTGGAGAGAAAGCGATGACAGCCATTGCCCTGATATTCTCAATTTTCCAGCTGAACCCTTCTCCTTTCTGTATGCTGGACGAGGTTGATGCCCCTCTGGATGACGCCAATGTGGGACGTTACGCCAGTCTGGTGAGTGAAATGTCCAGCAATGTGCAATTTATTTTTATTACGCATAATAAAATCACCATGGAAATTGCGAAGCAATTGCTGGGTGTGACCATGCATGAAGCCGGAGTTTCCCGTCTTGTTGCTGTCGATATTGAAGAGGCCGTTGAACTGGCAGCTATGTAATCGCCGGGGCGCTTTTAAGAATCCTGATCAAACGTCTGGATTTGTTGCGAAATTCGTCGGGTAATGGCTTATTTTGAGCTAAAGAAATCATAGTAACTGCAAGATAACCTTATAAATTTTCCGACTTTTTGTCTTACCACATCATTAGCTTCAAGAGGCCATGAAAATCATGGGCATTAGAGAAATGTTAATCCTTGTTCTGGGGCTGGCGGTAGTCGCTGTCATTTTGCGCGGGCTTTACCTGGCATTGCAGGCTCGCCGTGGTCAAATCCGTCTCGCCATAGATAAAAATATCCCCCAGGACGTGGATCTGGATGAGCTGGAAATGGCAGAGCTGCCCACCGGTGGTGCCAGGGTGGTACAGCGCTCCCTGGAAGAAGTTAACCGTCAAAATACCACTCAGGACGAACTGGATCTCGGTGGCGAAGCAGAGCAGGGTGGACCTATTCCCATTCTCATGGATACCGTGGAGATCAAGGAGTCCCGCATTGGAAGCACTGTGGAAGAAACCGTCATCCAAGAAGGTGGGCTGGAATTTCCCGATGAGCTGAGAGTGGAACAAAATCCTGCGATTCAGGAAGACGAAAAACAAGCTGAAGACGATATCTACGATGCCAGCGATGATGAAAGCTACAGCCGCGAAGATGCCGATTACGGCGCCCAGGAAGAAGTAGTGAATGAGCAGGATATCTATGATTCGGCACCTGACAACGCTTTTGCGTTTGACTACGGTAGTGAACGAAAGGAGCCTGAGCTGGATCTGGACAGTGACTTCGAGGGCGAATTTGGCGAATTTTCTATGACTGCCGATGATCGAATCGGTGGTGCCGAGGCATCGCAACAGGTCTCTGCGGATACCGCTCCCTCCGGTGAGCCGGTGTCAAAAAGGTCTCTTTTCGGGCGGTTGGGGAAAAAGTATTCCAGAGCAGTAGGAAACACACAGCCGGAATATCAGGAAATTAAAACAACTATAGACCCGGTAGAAGCAGTTGCTAGTACAGATGAACCACCTGTTGCCACGGGTATAAATAGCGACACTGGCGGGATTACAGACATCAACCAGGTGAAGGAATCAAGAAAGTCTGCAGCGGGTAGTGTGGCCACGCCTGTCGCACAAAGCCCCGTAGGACCGTCTGAGGTGCTGGTGATAAATGTGATGTCCCGCGAAGGGTATCTGTTTCGTGGCCCTGATTTACTACAGGTACTGTTAACGGCAGGACTGAACCATGGGGACATGAATATTTTTCATAAGCATGTGAGTAATTCAGTTGAAGAGGCTATAGTTTTCAGTGTAGCCAATATTCTAAACCCTGGAACTTTCGATCTTGATAATATGGATGGCTTTACCACCCGTGGAGTGAGCTTGTTTCTACCCATGCCCGCAACCATCAGTAACCTGGAAGCTTTTGAACAAATGCTTAAAACGGCACAACAGATACGGGGAGCACTTGATGGCGAACTCAGGGACGATCACCGCAATGTGATGACGGCTCAAACCATAGAGCATTATCGACAACGTATTCATGACTTTGAGTTGCAAAAACTAAAAGCCGCCCAGGCCCACTCCTGACAGGTAACGTCAGGAACAATGACGATAGCCAAACATGTCTGTCAAAGGCAAAGACTCCAGCAGTTCAATCCCCACGGCGATTAAGAAACAGGTCGATGCATTGCGTCGACAAATCGCCCACCATGACTCGTTATACTTTACCCATGATAACCCCCAGATTCCCGATTCGGACTATGATCGGTTGTTCGCAACCCTGGTTGATCTGGAGCAACGATATCCTGCTTTGATATCGGCTGATTCTCCCACTCAGCGGGTTGGCGCTGCGCCGCGAGAGGAATTTACTCAGATCCGGCACGAAATCGCCATGTTGTCATTGGACAAAGTGTTTAATGAACAGAATCTCACTGATTTTGATGCCCGAGTAAAAAAACGGCTGCAAAGCGACTCGACCCTGCAGTATAGCTGTGAGCCCAAAGTTGATGGTGTGGCGGTAAGCCTGTTGTACAAGGACTCTCTGCTGGAGCGCGGGGCAACTCGAGGAGACGGCGTAAGCGGAGAAGATATCACCCATAATGTGCGCACCATAAAGTCCATTCCATTGAAGCTCGAAGGGACAAATGTGCCAACCCTGCTTGAGGTTCGTGGCGAAATATTTCTGGGGAAGCGTGGCTTTGCCAGAATTAATGCTGAAGCTGAGAAAACCGGCAGCAAGCAATTCGTTAACCCGCGTAATGCCGCTGCAGGGACACTGAGGCAACTGGATTCCAGGATTACGGCCAGGCGTCCATTACAAATGTATTGTTACAGCATTGGTGTTGTACAGGATATTGAATTGCCGCCTCGGCTGAGTGATATCTTCGATTTACTGGAAGCCTGGGGCTTGCCACTTAACCCAGATCGGCGCGTGGTGGATGGAATAGAAGGTTGCCATTACTATTGCAAGGATCTACAGGAAAAACGTGCTGGGCTGGATTACGAAATTGATGGCGCTGTGATCAAGGTGAACGACCTTGCATTACAAGCTGATCTGGGAGCAAATGCCAGAACTCCCCGCTGGGCTATGGCGTATAAATTTCCCGCCGAGGAGGTTTCAACAACAGTGCTGGATGTGGAATTCCAGGTGGGGCGTACCGGTGTTATTACCCCGGTGGCGCGATTACAGCCAGTATTTGTTGGCGGTGTGACGGTCAGCAATGCAACCCTGCATAACATGGATGAAATTTCCCGCCTCAACTTAAAAATAGGCGACCCGGTTATAGTGCGGCGGGCGGGGGACGTGATACCCAAAGTTGTAAAAGTTATTAACAGCACTGATAACAAATCCCCCCGGGAAATAGAGATTCCGCAATTCTGTCCGGCCTGCGGGTCCGCCGTGGAAAGAGACGGTGAGGTGCTTTACCGTTGCAGCGCCGGTATTAGTTGTGCCGCTCAGCGCAAGGAATCCATCAGGCATTTCGCTTCCCGGTCGGCAATGGACATTGAAGGATTGGGAAGCAAACTGATTGAGCAACTGGTTGATCTGGAAATACTGAGCAACGTGGCTGATATCTTTTCCCTGGATGTGGAGAAATTATCCGCTATGCAGCGGATGGGAGTCAGGTCAGCTGGAAATGTCGTAGCGGCAATAGAGATAAGCAAACACACTACACTGGCAAAGTTTCTATACAGCCTGGGTATTCGTGAAGTGGGTGAAGCAACAGCTCTGGCATTGGCGAATCATTTTGGCAATCTGGGAAAAATCTCCCGGGCGGGTCTTGAAGAACTTACAGAAGTACCAGATATAGGTGATATCGTAGCCGGTCATATTGTTGTCTTTTTCTCTAACCAGGAGAACCTGGCACGTATTGAAGAATTAAGGGCAAGTGGTGTTATCTGGCAGGATGTAATAGTCAGCGATAAGCCCAGTCGCCTTGCCGGTCAAACATATGTCCTGACAGGCACCCTGAAGACTATGCACAGGAATGAAGCCAAAGCCCGCCTGATTGAGCTTGGGGCTAAAGTAGCTGGTAGTGTGTCGAAGCACACAAGCTGTGTCATTGCCGGGCCCGGTTCTGGATCAAAGCTTGAAAAGGCCAGGCAATTAGGTGTAAAAACCATAAGTGAAGAAGAATTTTTGGCCCTGCTGGACGATTCGACTTAACCTGATTACGGAAGAACCCGCTATGTCGCGGCAATTATGCTGAACAGACGCACTGCAACGACCCTTTTGACTAGCTTGTATTGTCTATTACTTGCCAGTTGTGTTGCTTCGCCACCTGAAAGCATTGCCAATGTCTGTGATATTTTTGAAGACAGGCGCCCTTGGTATAAAGCCGTTAAAAATACCGAGCAGCGCTGGGGTGTGCCGGTTCCGGTAACCATGGCTTTCATTTACCAGGAATCCGGATTCCGGGCGAGGGCTAAACCCAAACGAAAAAAAGTTTTGTGGATATTTCCTGGTTCAAGGCCGTCATCGGCGTTTGGATACGCGCAGGCGGTTGATACAACCTGGGAAGACTACAAACGAGCAACCGGGAACTGGAGTGCAAGTCGAAGTGACTTTAAAGACGCTGCAGATTTCATCGGCTGGTATAACGCCATGAGCAATAAGGCGAACAATATCGCCCCTACCGACGCTGCAAATTTGTATTTCGCCTACCATGAAGGGAACGCTGGATATTCGCGCGGCAGTTATCGTGAAAAACCATGGCTGCTGGATGCGGCTAACGCTGTTCAGGCAAACGCAGATCGATTCAATTCTCAATACGCTGGCTGCAAAGTCGACTTGAACAAGAGCTGGTTGTTCAGGCTTTTCAGCTAGGGAACCTCTGGCACAATTAAATTTGTTTTTATAACAACCGGGAGCAGTGAATGAACTGGTGGGGAAAAGTTATAGGTGGCACCTTTGGTTTTATGATGGGAGGGCCGCTTGGGGCCATTCTGGGAACCGCCCTAGGCAACTATTTCGATTCAGGCTTGCAAAATGCTGGAGCGGATGGCTCCCTTGGGATCGGCGCCACCGAACGGGTGCAGTCGATATTTTTTGCAACTACATTTGCCATTATGGGCTATATCGCCAAGGCGGATGGACGAGTAACACGTGATGAAATATCCATGGCCGACAAGGTCATGAACCAGATGCAGTTAAACGCACAGCAACGTAAGGTGGCCAGAAACCTTTTTGCACAGGGGAAATCGGATGACTTCCCTGTGCACGATGTCCTGCAGCAGTTTAAAAAAGAATGTCATCGCCGTCGTAATCTTATTCAGATGTTTATGGAAATTGTCACTGCAACGGCATTTGCGGACGGTTCGCTGTCCAGTATTGAACACAAATTACTATCAGGTATAGCCAGCGACCTGGGTTATTCCAGTCGTGATTTTGAACAGTTGATGGCGCGGATGTCTGGGCAGATGAATTTCGTGAGCCAACAAAGCAGAGAACAGAAACTGAAAGCCGCCTATGAACTTCTGGCCATCTCAGCAAATGCAAGTGAGCAGGAATTGAAAAAAGCTTATCGTCGGCAGATGAATCAACATCATCCGGACAAACTGGTTGCTAAAGGATTGCCGGAAGAAATGATGGACCTGGCAACCGAGAAAACCCAGGAAATAAAAGCAGCGTATGAGCTTATAAAGGAATCACGCTAGCGGAAGGTATCGTTGATGGTTTTAAGGGTTTCTGCGCCAGGGCAAAGATCCTGAGTGGCCAATGAATTGAAAGGTTTATCCACTGTATCCAGTAGCTCATGCAAGTCAGAAATATCCTGGTTTATATAAAGTAAGCCGGTAGCTATCTTGCCCTGCTTCTTGTATTCATTAATGTGGTGCAGGGCATTTTCCTTGTCATTCGGTTCGTAATTTTTACTTGTCTTGTGCAGGTGTATCACTGACCCATCGTGCAACGTGATTTCCTTGTCTTCTCCGGTTGAATAGGATGTGGTGATTTCTTCTCTCATGGGTACGTAATCAATACTGCTTAATGCTTCATAATTTTCCCAGGTGTTTTTATAGCCATGGGTAGAAAGGTCAGTATTGTTAAATGTAACGCAAGGTGAGATTACATCGATAAAGGCAAATCCCTTATGGCTCAGTCCGGCCTGGATAAGTGGTACCAGTTGAGATTTGTCTCCGGAAAAGCTTCTTGCGACAAAGCTGGCCCCCATTTCTATGGCAAGAGCGGCCAGATCAATATTGTTGTACAGGCTTTCTTCGCCCGATTTGGTTCTTGATCCAATATCCGAGGTGGCTGAAAGCTGTCCTTTGGTCAGCCCATAGGTGCCATTGTTGGCAACGATATACAGCATATTGATGCGACGTCTAACAATGTGGCAAAACTGGCCCAGACCGATAGAGGCACTGTCTCCATCGCCTGAAACACCCAGGTAAGCAAGCTCCTTGTTGGCGAGGTTAGCACCCGTAGCGACCGAGGGCATTCTGCCATGAACCGAGTTAAATCCGTGGGATTTGCTCAGGAAATAGGCGGGGATTTTAGAAGAACAACCTATTCCTGACAGTTTGGCAACGCGGTGAGGTGGCAATGACATTTCCGTCGCCGCCTGAATAATTGCAGCGCTGATGGAGTCGTGACCGCAACCGGCGCAAAGGGTGGTCAGCGCTCCCTCGTAGTCCCTGTGAGTAAAACCAAGGTCGTTGGTTTTTAACTGTGGATGCCGAAATTTTGGTTTACGTATATAAGTCATAATTCGTTATATCTGCTTTCAGGCCTGCTTCTTTTTCGAATCTGTCGACTCAGGGATGGACGGCAGGGAGGCAATAATTTCGGACTCAATGTGCCGTGCTGTAATCAGCATGCCATTGAAATTAAGGATAGACTTAAGCTGCTTATCAGTGGCCGAACATTCAATTTTTAACAGGCTTTTCATTTGCGCATCCCGATTCTGTTCGATGACGTAAACAGTTTCGTGTTTCTGGATAAAATTGCGCACTGCCTTATGGAAAGGGAATGACCTGATACGCAATGTGTCAAAATAAAGTCCTTTCCTGGCCAGGTTATCCAGGGCTTCCTGAATTGCACCGGTAGTTGTGCCATAGTAAATAAGCCCTGTCTGATTTTTACTTTCCTTGCTCTGGCGACGGACTTCGGGTTTTGGCAGATACTTCAGTGCAGTTTCAAATTTCCTGGCAATACGTTTCATGACTTCTGCGTATACATCGCCGTCTTCGGTATAGGCCGCAAACGGATCATGGGAGCTGCCGCGGGTAAAATAGCTGCCCTTGGAGGGATGCGTGCCGGGATAGGTGCGATAACAAATACCGTCACCATCGACATCGTTATATCGACCAAAATTTTCAATACTCTCAAGTTGTTCCTGAGTAAGAACCTTACCCCTGTCGTATCTATGTTTATCATCCCAGTGCAGGGAATCACATAGTTGCTCATTCATCCCAAGTTCCAGGTCGCTCATCATGATGACCGGTGTTTGCAGACGATCAGCGATGTCAAAGGAGCTGGCGGCAAACTCGAAGCATTCTCCGGGTGTGGATGGAAATAACAGTACCTGTTTGGTATCACCGTGAGACGCGTAGGCGCAGCAAAGGATGTCGCTTTGCTGGGTACGTGTTGGCATGCCAGTGGAAGGTCCGGCGCGCTGTATATTGAAAATTACAAGGGGTACTTCCGAGAAGTAGGCCAAGCCCAAAAATTCCTGCATGAGGGATATGCCGGGTCCGCTGGTGGCCGTGAACGCCCGGGCACCATTCCAGCCGGCCCCCAGAGTTATTCCAATCGCCGATAGCTCGTCCTCTGCCTGCACGATGGCGTATTTCTTTTTACCGCTTCCCGGATCAATACGCAGGCGTTTGCAGTACTTGTTGAAATTATCCACCACAGAAGTCGACGGTGTTAGAGGGTACCAGGCGGCCACCGTTGCGCCACCATAAACACAGCCAAGGGCTGTGGCAGTATTACCATCAATGAGGATTTTCTTGTTTGTCTTGCGGCAACGTTTTAACTGTATGTGCAATGGGCATTGATAATTTTCTGTAGCGTACTGGTGCCCCAGTTCAAGGGCATGGATGTTAGGCGGGACCAGTTTTTCCTTACCGCGAAACTGGTCGCCCACCAGGTCTGTCAGTATTTTGAAATCAATTTTCAGAAAAGCAGCAATAGCCCCCACATAGACAATATTCTTGAATAGCTGTCGTTGTGCCGGGCGCTCAAATTCCCTGAGACAGATATCCTTGAGCGGAACCCCCAGATAGTTTACATCGTCGCGGATTAAATCCGCCGCCAGTGTCTTGGAGTTGTCGTACAGGACATAGCCGCCAGGCAGTACAGATTTAATATCGCTTTTAATGGTTTGTTCGTTCATTGCCACCATCAGGTCTACGCCGTCTCTGCGGCCCAGGTAACCGGATTCGCTTATTCTTACTTCATACCAGGTGGGTAAACCCTGAATGTTAGAGGGGAAAATATTGTGCGGGCTCACAGGGATGCCCATGCGAAATACTGCCTTGGCAAACATGTTGTTGGCGCTGGCGGAACCTGATCCGTTCACATTGGCAAACTTGACGACGAAATCGTTAGTCCGGGGAATGGGGATAACCTTGGATGTGGCGACTATTTCTGGCATAGGGAACCTGCCTTGGCTGTATTGAACAAATATTTGCGCATATCCCATGCATTGGTGGGGCATCTTTCCGCACAGAGGCCACAGTGAAGGCAAAGGTCTTCATTTTTTGCCATGATTCGCCCGGTACTCAGTTCGCCAGAAACATATAAATCCTGGTCAGTATTTCCAGCCGGTGCCATTAAATTTGTTCGCAGTATTTTTTCTTCAGCGTTTCCAGTAAAAGTGATGCAGTCGGTAGGACAGATATCGGCACAGGCGTCGCATTCAATGCAAAGGTTATCGGTAAAAACTGTTTGCACATCGCAGTTTAAACATCGCATGGTTTCTTCGTAGGCAAGCTGCTCATTAAAGCCAAGCTCTACCTCGATGTTTATATCATTTAAGGTCTTGGCTTTTTCGGCGTGGGGAACCTGGTTACGTAATTCGTTACTGATGTCATTACTATAGGACCACTGGTGAATGCCCATCTTCTGGCTGTCCAGGGTGGTCCCGGGAGCGGGGCGCTGATTAAGATCCTGATTCTGACATAGCAGGTCTATTGATAATGCCGCTTCATGTCCGTGGGCCACTGCAGTAATGATGTTGTCGGGTCCCAGGGCAGCATCACCGCCAAAAAAGACTTTCTCATGAGTAGACTGAAACGTGACGTCGTCCAGAACGGGTAGATTCCACTGGTCAAATTTTATGCCGATATTTCTTTCAATCCAGGGGAAGCTGTTTTCCTGGCCGATAGCGCACAATACATCGTCGCAGGGTAAGATCATCGGGTCTTCGCCGGTGGGGATCAAAAGACGTTTGCCATCAGCATCATATTCCCGGCGAACTTTTTCAAATTCCATCGCTACCAGTTTGCCATTTTCATGGATGTACCCCCTGGGTACATGGAAGTTCAGCACAGGAATGTCCTCAGCCTGGGCATCTTCTATTTCCCAGGGCGAAGCTTTCATTTCATCAAAACCACTTCGCACTGTAACGGTGACATTTTCACCACCAAGACGTTTAGCTGTTCGGCAGCAATCCATGGCGGTATTACCCCCGCCCAGCACAATTACATTTTTTCCTATGCTGGAAACGTGTTCGAATGCAATGTTTGCCAGCCACTCAATTCCGATATGAATATTGTCTTTACATTTTTCCTGGCCTGGCAGGTTAAGTCCCTTGCCCAGGGGAGCGCCGGTGCCAACAAAAACCGCATCAAAATTTTCATCAAGAAGCGCCTGCATGCTGGTTATTTCTTCGTTAAACCGGTGGTCAACACCCATATTAAGAATGTAATTAAGTTCTTCGTCCAGTACAGCGTGCGGCAAGCGAAAGCGAGGGATCTGGGTGCGCATGGCTCCGCCGCTTTTCTGATCTTTTTCAAACAGGGTTATCTGGTATCCAAGGGGAAGCAAATCCCTGGCGACAGTCAAGGAAGCGGGTCCGCCTCCCACCAGGGCGATGTGTTTGCCATTTTTCTTTTTAGGCACTTCTGGCAACAAGTGCCGGATATCCGATTTGTAATCAGCCGCTACTCGTTTCAAGCGACATATGGCAACCGGTTGTTCCTCCACCCGACTGCGGCGGCATGCTGGTTCACAAGGTCGGTCACAAGTGCGGCCCAGAATCCCGGGAAAGACGTTGCTATGCCAATTGATCATATAGGCGTCGGTATAACGCTTCTCGGCAATGAGGCGAATGTACTCCGGAACTGGAGTATGTGCGGGGCAAGCCCACTGGCAGTCGACCACTTTGTGAAAGTAATCGGGGTCCGTAAAATCTGTTGGTTTCATTTTTTCTTAATACTTCTAAACCCGACGGGAACGTCGTGGGTTCGATGCTCTGGTGTTAATTCTGGTCAGGATGCAGGCCCCGTAGCTTGGGCCCTAGTATAGGCAATATACCCATAATTGAAAGTAATTTATGAGAGCTCGGTACCTACCTTGGTTTGAAGAATATTGCAGTAAATGTTCAACCTGGTGACCGGCTTGATTACTTTTATGGCATCGCTCAATCGTTTCACTACAGTCTCGTCAAGACTGTAGGCTTCCAGGTAAAGATCCACCTCTATGCCATTCTCCAGGTAGTGCAGATCTATATTTTTGATTTCAGAGGGACTCAGCAGCCCTTCCCACAACTGCATGATTTGCCCTACGATTTCATCCCGCAGTGGAAGGTCATGGCTCTGGGCGCCATTATGGGGTTCGGCATCAATGTGCACGATAACATCGCTGATGTTGGCAAATTTGTCTGTAATAGTCCTGTTCACGGCCTCTCCAAGGTGGTGGCCCTCTGAAACTGAAATTCGTGGATCAACCTGAATTTGTACTTCCAGCAATATTTTGCCACCGGACTGCCTGCTGCGAAGATTGGTGACCTGGTTTATTCCGCTGACTTCACGGATTGTCTGTTCGATTTCATTACGGTGATGTTCGGGGATTGCCGTATCTACCAGCTCTTTTAGAGAATCCAGACACAGTTCCCAGCCAATGCGGGCGATTATCAAGGCAACAAACATGGCGGCCAATACATCGAGCCACGGATAACCCTGGTGAGCACCAATAATTCCGATGAACACCGCAATAGAAGAAATGGCGTCAGTACGACTGTGCCATGCATTGGCACGTAATAAGGATGAATTAAGCCGTTTGGCCGTACGCATGGTGTAACGGTAGATCCACTCCTTGGACGCTACCGAAACTCCCGCGATCAGTAGTCCTCCGAGGGTAGGAATGGGAAGGTTCTCTGTGTTTTGCAAGCGAAGATAGCTGTCATAAAGTAAAACCGCTGCGATGGCGAAGAACACCATTCCCATAACAACAGTTCCAATGGCCTCGAAGCGACCGTGACCGTAAGGGTGTTGTTCATCAGGGGCTTCGTAAGAAAAACGGCCTACCAGCAGGACAAAAATATCGGTTACCGCGTCCGTCAAGGAATGGATGCCGTCAGTCATCAGGGCAAAGGAACCGGTAATACTGCCACCGATGATTTTGGCTCCGCCGAGGAGCAAATCAAGCCACATGCCGACGAGAGTTACGCGGGCCGCCTCTTTTTTTGCGCTTTGATCAGTCATTGGTAGATATGTGGGCAGCGCGGGCGTGTGAAAGAAAGGGATATAAGGTGATTTTTGGTCATAAAAAAAAGCCCGACCTAAGTCGGGCTTAATATACTATCAAGGGAGAGATAAATGAAACAAAACCCACAATTTTGTAAAACCATCTACCTACACTAACTAAGACTGACTGGTTGCTGATAAGTTCCCGGGTTGAAAAAATAAATTCATAGGTAAATTCAACCAGGGGATCACTGGTTAAAGGCTGACTTTACATAGGCGATGTATCACCTTGAGTAATATAAAATTAATTCTTGTCAAAGATTTACTTCAGTAATTGCTTCCAGCCCGCTTTCCTGCAATACCCCACGGCTGGTAATTATGCCAATACTTGCTTTTTCAGGATGTAGCCACGTAGAGGCTACTCGCCGGAGGTCATTCAGGGTGACATCAAGAATTCTTTGTCGCAATCCCAAAAGGTAGTTGAGGTCACGTCCGAACAGATCGTTATAGAAAACGCGGCTTGCTTCTCCGGCCGGAGAAGAGGGTTTGTCCATGCTGGAAATTACCCCAAGGATTGCTTCCTCCAATTGGCGGGGCTGGTGTTTTTCGTTAACGACCCATTCCACGGCACGGTCAAAGTCGGTAAGGGTGTCCAGTAATCGTGGGTCGCGGTAGGAAAAGAACCTGAAAGATGCAGAGTTGGCGTCCTGCTCGGCACCTCCACCATAGGCACCTCCGGTTTCACGGATTGCACGATGCAGAAAACCATTGCGCATAAATCCCGCCAGCACCGTCAGTGGGGCATGATCCGGGTGGTTGGAGGGCACCGTAGGATAGGCCTTGGCACAGAAGTTTACCTGGGTAGAGGTCGTCCAGGCCTGCAATACGGTTTCTCTGGATTGAGGTAGTTGCATTGGTTTGAATAATCTGGAATCGGGGGCACTGTCCCAGTATCGATCAAGGTCGCAACACATGGCAGATTCATTGGCTGATTCGCCAATCAGAAGGAAGCGCCGTGGTGCGCTGAGCACCTTTTGATGCAGCCTTTGAAACTTATCAATTATCTGCTCAATTTGCTCCGGCTGTGACAGTGCTGAACGCAGTTGTTTTATTCTTTTAATACTTTCCAATCCGGAAAGCTTATGGCTCAGTTTGGCCGCAGGGCTCATCAGGCTTGAAGCCAGTGTAATAGCAAGGCTATGTCCCTGACTGGTGATACTGTTTTCCCGGCGCGCGCAGAGCTGTTCGATTAACTCCTTAATGCGCTGACCTTCGTCAAGTCGGACATTCTGCAGTGATTGCGCCAGAAGTTCGGTAAGTGGCTGGTGGTTTTTACTCAGTGCTTTCGATGAAAGAACCAGTACACCTTTTGCCTGCTGTTCGTCGTCTATCTGGCTTCTCACGTTACTGTACAAGTGAATCCCTCCACTTACGCGCGATTGCCATGTTTGAACCTCGGTATAATCCTTGTTCCCAATACCCAGTTCGGTAAGACAACTGGTGTAATAGGGCAGCGCTTCCAGTAAATCTTCCTCCAGTGCGGGTAATTCCAGAACAGAGTGTTGATAGCAAAGGCCATTGGTACCCTGATTGAAGAAACTAACCGCCGTATGGCTATCCCGGATTGACGATAAACGGGCTGAGGGTTGTTCGATTGTTTTGGGTATGTCCTCCAGGCCTACCTTGGGTAACAGGTCAGGGTTGTCTTCCTGCAACTGACGTGCGGCCAGCGCCTTGCTTTGCTTTATTATGTGGCTTATCTCCTCAGCGCTTAATGACTGTCTGATTTTGTCCAGGCGTTTGAGTTCATTGGCCACCTGTTGGCCAGCCAGTTCAAGATCCGGCTTCAGGGTTAAGGTCAGTCGATGCTGATTGGTCAATAGAAGTTTGCGTATCAAGTCCGGTATGAATTGAGGGTTCTTAATCTCATTTCGCAATTCCTCCAGCACCGGATCTATGTCCAGCAGCTTAATAGGGTCTCCGCGATGAACGGCGGTAGACAAGCCTGCCAGTATTAATTGCAGGCCATAAGGATAGCTGTCCCCGGTTATTTCTCGCTGGCTTAACTCCAACTGGTGCAGAGCCGCTTCCACCTGCTCTTGTGGTACCCCGTTTTCTGCGATGCTGGTAAGAGTCTGCAGAATCATCGCTTCGACTTTTCCGGTGCTGTCTGTGGCGCAACCCTCCAGACCGCAGATAAAACTCATCTCGCGATTGGAGTCCTCCAGCCCGCACATGGGCGATGGGGATGATCCCAGATCAGTAGTTTCCAACACTTTCAGCAGAGCGCTGGCGCTGTTATCCAATAACACGCTGGACAAAAGCTGCGCCTTGAACAATTCGCTTAAATTTATACTCTTGCCGAGCAGCCAGGCTGTCACAACGTGGGTTCTGTCCTGGTCGGTGTCTTCACAGCAATAATGCTCTTCGACACAAACAGGCGAGCTATACCTTTTCTCATCGCCTACTTCGATGTTGATATCCAGTCGGGTAAACCTTGAAAGAGCCAACTGTTCAATTTTCTGCTGTAATTCACAGGCTCCAATGTCGCCAAATGTCATAAACACGGCATTGCTGGGATGGTAGTGGCTTTTGTAAAAGGACTTTAATTGTTCGTAGCTAAGATCTGGAATATTTTCCGGCTCTCCTCCGCTATTGTAATGATAGGTGGTGGTGGGAAAGAGGTGTTTGCTGATGGTTTGCCACAACACACTGTTGGTGGAACTCATGGCTCCTTTCATTTCATTAAATACGACGCCCTTGTATTGCAACTGACTTTCAGGGTTATCCGGTTCAGTAAATTCCAGTCGGTGTCCTTCCTGGGCAAAATCCAGTTCATGCAAGCGGGAGAAAAATACCGCGTCCAGGTAGACGTTTAACAGGTTGAAATAGTCCTTGCGATTTTTACTGGCAAAGGGATAAGCGGTCCAGTCACTGCTGGTAAACGCATTCATAAAAGTGTTAAGGGAGCGACGGATCATCATAAAAAAAGGATCGCGTACGGGATACTTTTCACTGCCACATAAAGCGGTATGTTCGAGAATGTGGGCAACTCCGGTGGAGTCCATTGGAACGGTACGAAAGGCAACCAGGAAGACGTTTTCCGGGTTATCACAATTCAGGTGGTAATGGCTTGCTCCTGTTTCCCGGTGCCGGTATTCCTCCATAACCAGATTCAGTGATGAGATTTCTTTTTCTCGTACCAGTTCGAACGCGTCGCAGGACACTTCATGCTCCGTTTCATGACTGGTGGAAACAGCGCTTGAGGGTTCGGTATTTTCCAGATTGCTCATTGTAAATTTTTACCTGTAATAATCATTCAGAAGTCCCTGAATGGGGGTTTGTAGCGGGGGGTGATTCCAGGCTGATTCTACCCAGTCGGCCTGAACGAAAATCGTTTAATAATAATTCTGATACTTTATTCCAGTCTACGGCACGGCCTCTTCCCAGACAGCCATTTTTGATGGCTATTTCTTCTAGAAAACTTTCTACGTTTTCTGGTTTTTGGCTCAATTCATAGCGCTTTTGTAGACAGGGAAAGAAGTCCTGTAGCAATGTTTCAGCTGTAAACCAGGCAATGTCCTCGGCTTCCACGGCCGTATTGCGAATAGTGCCGGTGCTGGCAAGACGGTAGGCCGCCTGCTGGTCTTCCAGTTTTGGCCACAGCATGCCCGGTGAATCAATCAGATACCAGTCATCATCCAGTTTGACTCGTTGCTGCCTCTTGGTTACGGTTGGTTCGTTGCCGGTTTTGGCAACCTTACGACACAGGATCTGGTTTAAAAGAGTCGATTTTCCCACATTGGGAATACCGGTTATCAACACCTGATGTTTTTTTACAGCAGTGGCTTTTCCCTTGATCAATTGACGGCATCCCCGGAGGATACTCTCCTTACTCAGGAAACAATCCCTGCCATTAACCAGGCAAAGATTATCAGGGCCCTGAGAAAGGAATTTACACCATTGCCGGGTGATTTCGGGGTTCGCCAGATCTGATTTGTTGAGTATCCTCAGGCAGGGTATGTCTCCTCGCAGCTCGGCCAGCAGGGGGTTGGAGCTGGCCTGGGGAATTCTGGCGTCCAGTACGTCTATCACCACATTGGTGTTCAACATCGCTTTCGCCAGCTCTTTTCTGGCCTTGTGCATGTGTCCGGGATACCATGAAATACTCATGACTTAATTTATCCTTACAGTGAATCTGTTGCACTTATCCGAGTATATTCAGTGCAGCTATAGGCACGCTTCATGGCTCTGGGGCGGATCAGCGGCACATCATACCTCTCACTGTTATAATTTTCAGCCGAATTGGAGCACGTCAGGGTTTCGGTGGGGCCGTGCAGCGGAATCAAACAAGAAGGAAACAACAAACGATGAGTATCCAGGAAGTTATCGAAGAGAAACTGAACAATGAATTTCAGCCAGTTTATCTGGTTGTTGAAAATGAAAGTCACATGCACGGTGGCCCAGCCACTGAGAGTCACTTCAAACTAACCGTGGTCTCGGAAATTTTCAACGGCATGATGCTGATCAAGCGACATCGCGAGATCTATCGAGTGCTCGCTGAAGAGCTAAGTGGTGACGTTCATGCCCTGGCGCTACATACATACACCCCGGCACAATGGCAAGAAAGAGAAGAGGACGTTCCGGAATCACCGAATTGTCGTGGTGGCAGCAAGCCTGGATAAAGGCTTGTTGATGAATGATTGTTCATAAAAGTGCAATAGATAAAAAGCCTTTGTTTTTTTGTCAGTGAACTCGAAAAAGACGGCGTCGAACAGGACGGGAGAGAAGATGGATGTGGCATTGTGTTATGATCGCGCGCTGGTGATAGCGGAAGTTTGAAAAAAAGAGCAAATAATTGCCTTTGTTACTTAATAAACCCTGGTTATTCAAAGTTAGAAAAACATGAGCCGAATTAACAAAACTATCAGATTTCTACGGCGATCAGATGTCCTCATTTCCGGGGTTGTTGGCGGCATGTTGTTTGGTTTGTTTGCCGGTGCATTAGTGCATTACCGCCTTCAGCCGCTTCCGGAAGTCACTGAGCTGAGGCCGATAGTGGTTTTCCCTGATTTCACATCCATACAGGATGTAAGTGTTAAGAAGCAAATGTTCTTTGATTTTCTGGAGTTGTATATTGACGAGGAAAATTTGAAAGTTAAGGCGAGCCGACAGCAATTGCTGGTTCTGTCAGACATTGCTACTAACGGTGTTTCCCTCAGTCCCGGTGAAAGAAACGAATTACTGTCCCTGGCGATCAGTTACCATCTTGAATTCGAAGGAATGCAGGAAAATCAGATTGTCTTTGAACTGCTCAAGCGGGTAGATGCCATTCCGGTTTCTCTGGCCCTGGCACAGGCTGCCAACGAATCTGCCTGGGGAACATCACGATTTGCCCTTGAGGCCAATAATATTTTCGGCCAATGGTGCTACAAGGAAGGCTGCGGACTGGTGCCAAACCGGCGCGCACACAATGCCAGTCATGAAGTGCGGAGTTTTGCCAGCATCGAAGATTCGGTGAAAGCCTATTTTATGAATTTGAATACCCATAACCGCTATGAAGGCTTTCGGGATATGCGCTACCAGATGCGCAATCAGCGCGGCGAACTGGACCCGTTGGTATTGGCTTACGCTCTTGGCGGTTACTCTGAGCGAGGCGAAAAATATGTTGATGAGGTTCAAACAATCATTCAACAAAATGACCTGATCAATAAGTACAAGATTTAGGTTGCCCTGCCTTTCCCCTCAATCAGGTTTAATCCACTGCAGTGAATACCAGAAATATCTACCTGTGCCAGGTTTGGGCGCGGTGCATATGTAACGCCAGCGTCGTCCGTTGTATTCCTGGTCCGGCACCAGTTCCAACAGACCTTGATCCCGGTCAATCCAGTTCATAGGAATCCTCTGGCTGTTGGCGAAGCAACCAATCTGGTCAAGGGAGTATTCTCCCTCTGCGAAGCGCAATGTGGCCCCCGGGCTGGTGCTCGACGTTACCGGATTTTCGGGTTTTTGTTCGATGACATGGAAAGCCAATGAGTCAAATTTGATTTTTGCTGTTTCCAGGTTTGCATAAATACTGCCCAGAGGATATCTGGGCAATGCCAGAAAATCTGAATAAAACCCCATGGCACCTGAATTCTGGGCTATTCCTGTGAATCCCTCCTGCTCAAGCATGCGTTTAATCTGTAGATCAAATTCGCCATAAGGATAGGCCAGGTACTTGAAGGATTCCCCTGTATTGGCTTGAATTCTTTCTTCTGCCGAGAGTAATTCAGCGCGCAGTCGATTGATCCAGGCATCATCACTTTCCTCTTGCAACCGGTCCAGCATATAAGGGTGATACACCATGTGATTGGCGATCACCACACCGGTATCAGCCATTTCCCGAATTTGTGCCCAGGTCATGAAATTTGCCTGTCTGTCATCGATTGGCTGGGTACTTATAAAAACAGTAAAAGGAAAATTAAAACTACGCAGGGTGGGGAAAGCTTCTTCATAAATGGACAGATAGCCATCATCAAAGGTAATTGCTACGGATTTGTCCGGAATTTGCTGGTGGTTACGCAGGCTTTCAATCATTTGATCAAGGGCTATAACGGTGAAGCCGTTGTCTTGGAGATATTCCAGGTGACTGCGAAAATCGGCTGGAGATATGCTGGTAGAGGGCGGGGTGTCAGTGGCTACATGGTGGTATTGTAATATCACCCCGTGCTCAGCCGCTGTGGCGAACCATGGCAATAACAGAGCGAGAAGGGTATACAGGAAAGTGCTGGGCATGGTTCGGATCATGGAAATTCCAAAGGCGGTTGTGTCCAGGGGAATGATAGCGTAACTGATTGGAAGGGATGAGGCTTTGTTTGCTTCATTTTCGCTTTTGGTGTCCTTCGAACGCTATAATGGACAACCGCTGTTCGGCTAACCATGCATCGGCAGCCTGGAACTTATGGAGTCTAAGGAATGATATTTACAGGTACGGCCATTACGGTGACTCGGCTTCCCTCCGGGATCGCCAATCTGGTGTTTGATCTGCAAGGATCATCGGTGAACAAGCTTACTCAGCACACGCTGATGGAGTTAAAGGAGGCTATAACGGCTGTTGGCAGTGCTGATGTGACAGGCCTGATCTTTTCCAGCGCTAAAGCCGGGTTTATTGTTGGTGCGGATATCACGGAATTTACCGCGATGTTCAAAGCGCCTGAACAGGAAATACTGGATTGGCTGAAAGAAGCCAATGCCCTGTTTAATCAAATTGAGGATTTACCGTTTCCAACAGTTACCGCGATTAATGGTATTGCTCTTGGTGGTGGCATGGAGCTGGCTATTGCAACAGACTATCGAGTAGCAAATGCCACGGCAAAGATGGGATTCCCGGAAGTAAAGCTGGGAATAATTCCGGGTTTTGGCGGTACGGTACGTATGCCCAGGTTAATCGGTGCCGACAATGCCAATCAGTGGATCAGCAGTGGTTCTCATATCACCTCCGCCCAGGCATTTGCTGACGGTGCTGTTGACGCCGTCGTGGCAGATGACGCACTCATAGCCGCAGCGGAAAAAATAATTGTTCAATGTGTCGATGAAAAGCTGGATTACGAAAAAATAAGACAGCGAAAGACCTCGCCGTTGACCCTTACGGGTATCGAACTCATGGTGGCATTTGAGACCGCCACGGCCCTGGTATTCCAGAAAGCGGGACCCAATTTTCCGGCACCGGTTGCTGCTGTAAAGACCATGGCTAAAGCCGCTACGCTAAATCGGGCCGAGGCGTTGGAGTGTGAACATCAGGCCTTTGTAAAACTGGCGCGAGGTGAGGTGGCCGCCAACCTGGTGCAGTTATTCCTGAATGACCAGTATCTCAATGCCAGGGCTAAGAAACTGCTTCCCAGCGCGCAGGAAATTCGCCGGGCAGGGGTGATTGGGGCCGGCATCATGGGGGGAGGAATTGCCTACCAAAGTGCCTCGCGTGGAACACCCATTGTAATGAAAGACATAGCCCAGGAGAGCCTTGAGTTAGGCATGTCAGAGGCAAAAAAACTGTTTGCCAAGCAGGTGGCGCGGGGTCGAATCAGTAATGAAAAGATGTTTGAAGCACTATCGGTTATTAAGCCCACACTGGACTATGGGGGTTTTGACAAGCTGGACATAGTGATTGAAGCCGTAGTGGAAAATCCTGATATCAAGAAAAAAGTTCTATCTGAAGTAGAGCAATTAGTTGGGAAAGACACTGTTATCGCTACCAATACGTCGACCATTTCAGTGGGTTCGCTCAGTGAAGCATTGGAGCGGCCAGAGAATTTTTGCGGGATGCATTTTTTCAATCCGGTGCCGCTGATGCCACTGGTCGAAGTCATCCGGGGAGAAAAAAGCAGTGAAGGCACCATAGCCACCGTAGTCGGATACGCCAAAGCACTGGGTAAGACACCGATTGTGGTTAACGACTGCCCGGGTTTCCTGGTTAACAGAATACTATTTCCTTATTTTGGGGCCTTTTCCCAGCTGATAAGAGACGGCGCTGATTTCCTTCAGGTGGATAAGGCCATGGAAAAATTTGGCTGGCCCATGGGACCTGCCTATCTGCTGGATGTGGTAGGACTGGATACCGGGGTTCATGCCCAGGCCGTAATGAGTGCAGGATTTCCGGACCGAATGGCGATGAGCTTCCGTTCTGCAATGGATGTTATGTATGAACAAAAGCGTCTGGGACAGAAAAGCGGCAGTGGTTTCTATCGTTATGAACCGGACAAACGCGGTAAACCTGTAAAGATTATTGATGAAAATGCGAGTGAGCTTATAGGCTCAGTACAGCCACACTCCAGAGACTTTGATGATAAGGAAATAGTGGAAAGGATGATGGTCACCATGTGTCTGGAAACGGTGCGCTGCCTTGAAGACGGTATAATTGACAGTCCCATTGAGGCAGATATGGGGCTGATACTGGGTCTGGGATTTCCAGCTTTCCGTGGAGGTGCGCTACGCTACATTGACAGCGTTGGCCTCGACGAATTCCGTCGGATAGCGGATAAATACAGTGACCTTGGGCCCCTTTATAGTCCGACGCCGCGAATGAGACAAATGGCTGGCGACCGACAAAAATTTTACCAGCTGCAAGCTTGATCAGCGGAGACCGAAGATGTCGTTAAATGCAAGAGATGCCGTAATTGTAGATTGTATTCGTACTCCCATGGGCCGCTCCAGAGGCGGAGCATTTAAACACGTGCGTGCCGAAGAACTTTCAGCGAGGCTAATGGATGCCATGTTCGAGCGTAATCCCTTGGTTAATCCTGCTGACGTTGAGGATGTGATCTGGGGCTGTGTTAACCAGACCCTTGAACAGGGCTGGAATATCGCCCGCAATGCAGCGCTAATGTCCGTTCTGCCCCATACAACCTGCGGACAAACTGTGAACCGGCTTTGCGGATCATCGATGTCAGCATTACACACGGCCGCGCAGGCGGTACAGAGCAATAACGGCGATGTCTTTCTGGTAGGTGGTGTTGAACACATGGGCCATGTGGCCATGGATCATGGTATCGATCTAAATCCCAAGGCATCCCTGCATATCGCGAAGGCCTCATGGATGATGGGGATGACCGCCGAGGTGCTTGCCAGGATGCACGGGTTTAGCCGACAGCAGCAGGATGAATTTGCAGTCCGATCTCATACTCTTGCACACCAGGCCCGCAGTAACGGGGGCTTTGCTAATGAAATCGTTCCCATTGAAGGCCATGATTCCCAGGGCTTCAAGGTCCTGGTTGAAGAGGACGAGACGATTCGCCCTGATACCAATCTTGATGACCTGGGCAAACTGAAAACGGTGTTTGATCCGGTAAATGGAACGGTGACAGCCGGTACCTCTTCACAGATTACTGACGGTGCCTCGGCAATGCTGATCATGTCGGCGGAAAAAGCGCAGTCGATGAATTTGAATGTCCGGGCGCGAATTCGGTCAATGGCGTATGCCGGTGTTGATCCATCCATTATGGGCTATGGTCCGGTTCCTGCATCTCAAAAAGCCTTGAGCAAAGCCGGCCTTGATATTACCGACATTGATTGTATAGAACTGAACGAGGCATTCGCCGCACAATCTCTCCCTGTTTTGAAAGATCTGAATTTGCTTGATCAACTTGATGAGAAAGTAAATCTTAAGGGTGGCGCCATCGCGCTAGGGCATCCGTTGGGTTGTTCCGGCACCCGAATCACCACAACCCTGCTTAATACCATGGAAGACCGGGATGCGAGCCTGGGTCTTGCCACTATGTGTATAGGTCTGGGGCAGGGCATAGCCACTATCCTGGAAAGGGTCTGACGCAGTTTGTTCGGGCGAAGTATATGAAAAACCAGAAGCAGCAATTTCAATTAAATCGCGCTCAAAAAAACCTGCGACGTGAGGTTGGCCGCGCCATAGCTGATTTCAATATGATTGAAGATGGTGACCTGGTTATGGTGTGTCTGTCGGGTGGAAAGGACTCTTATACGTTACTGGATATCCTGATTAATTTGCAGCGCCATGCGCCAATTGATTTCAAAATCAAGGCCGTAAATCTGGATCAGAAGCAACCGGGTTTTCCTGAACATATATTACCCGACTACCTGCAAGGAGAAGGCATTGATTATCATATTCTGGAGCAGGACACCTACTCCATAGTCACGGACAAAACCCCGAAGGGAAAAACCTACTGCGGTTTATGCTCGAGGTTACGCCGGGGCTGTTTGTATACTTATGCCAAAGAAATCGGCGCTCACAAAATCGCCCTGGGCCACCACCGGGAAGATATAATTGAAACCCTTTTTCTGAATATGTTTTATGGTGGCAAGTTGAAAGCAATGCCACCAAAGTTGCTAAGTGATGATGGATGTAACGTGGTTATCAGGCCTCTTGCGTATTGTAAGGAAAAGGAGATAAGCAAGTATTCAGAACTACGTCAGTTCCCGATAATTCCCTGTAGCTTGTGTGGGACGCAGGACAATATGCAGCGCCAGGTAATTAAAAAGATGCTGGCGGATTGGGACCGGGAACATCCTGGACGAGTTGAGAGTATTTTTCGCAGCATTACCAGCGTTTCTTTGTCACACCTTGCAGACACCAGTAAGTACCCTTTCACTGAGTTGCGTCAGCTCGGCATGGAAGAGGGTTTGCTTGATGTGGTTGAGCTTTCGTAACTTATAGAGTATCCCTCAGGATGAAAATTCCCTATTCGCAGTTATCGCCGGAATCTCTAAGAGGTATAATCGAGGAGTATGTGAGCCGGGAAGGGACTGAGTACGGTAGTAAAGACTACACTCTGGATGAAAAAGTTGAACAGGTGTTAGTACAGATCCGGCGGGGAGAAGTGGTTATAGAATTTGATCCTGATTCTCAGAGTTGCCATCTACATAGTGTTATGAATATTTTTATAAAGTAGTAAACTTCATGTCAGAGAAAATAGCGGATCCTGAAAACAAGAATACACAGCCGACCATTGAGCTGGATGCGACCGGGCTTTTTTGTCCGGAACCCGTTATGTTGCTACATAATAAAATTAGGGAAATGAACAAGGGTGATATGCTGCGCATCGTTGCAACAGATCCTTCCACTACCCGCGACGTTCCAAAATTTTGCATCTACCTTGGCCATGAACTGGTTGAGAAGTATGAGCAGGATAACAAGTATTTCTACCTTATTCGTAAAAATGAATTCTGATTAAATTATAGTGACCCCGGATCTCGCTGAATTATGCCTGCCTATCTGATAGATGCATCAATTTATATTTTTCAGGCTCATTTCTCTCCAAATATTGAATGTTATGATGCCGATGGAGAGGATTTGGGAGCACTGTATGGTTTCTCCCAGTTCTTGCTGCAGTTTCTGCGTAGACAGAATCCGCGTGTGGCCGCGGTTGCAATGGATGAGAGTCTTTTTTGTGGTTTCAGGCATCAACTGTGTGAGAAGTACAAGGCTAACCGCGAGCTGCCCGATGAGAACTTGAGCCGGCAGTTGGCAGGCTGCGCCGAGTTAAGCAGAATAATGGGCTTGCCTACTTTCGCCAGCAAGAAGTATGAGGCAGACGATATAATAGGTACTCTGGCGCGAAGATTGAGAGAAGCTGATACCCACTTGGCCGGATGTCCGAGAGAAGGTATTGGCATTGTCTCGAGAGACAAGGATCTTGCTCAGTTGTTGCATGGTGAGATGGATTTTGTTTGGGATTATCAGCGAAATAGGAAACGTTTCATTCCACAAGTTGTTGAAGATTTTGGCGTATATCCGGTTCAGATTCCGGACTACCTCGGGTTGGTTGGCGATGCGGTTGATAATATCTCGGGTGTTCCTGGAGTCGGTCCGGTAAAAGGAAAACACCTGTTGCAGGAATTCGCGGACCTGGATGCAATTTATTCGGATATTGATCAGGTCAGAAACCTTTCTTTGCGGGGTTCCGAAAAACTTGCGCTTTTGCTACACGAACACAAAGGAAAAGCCTACTTGAGTAAGCGGCTGGCAACCATTGTTGATAATGTTGTGGACGAAGCGGAAGAATTTTCCATTATTCCCCTTAAGGACCTTGAACGAAAACCTGCTGACACTGAGCGCCTGGCTGAATTCCTGGCCGCCGAGAAATTTGATGACCGTTTTTGCGACCGTATGGTTAATACTGTTAGCACTCTGAATAATTCGTTTTTCTGAAATGGTTGGCCGATGCGTATAGTTGCAGATGAAGATATCCTTTCAGTTGACAAGAGCTTCAGCAAATTTGGTGAATTGATAAAAATTCCAGGCAGGAAGATTGCCCGCCAGGATCTGTTGAATGCTGATGCGCTTCTGGTGCGTTCCATAACTCGGGTTGACGGTCAATTACTTGATCAGAGCGGTGTGAAGTTCGTCGGTAGTGCGACGGCGGGAACCGACCATGTGGATCTCGATTACCTCAAATGCAACAATATTGAATTCAGTAATGCCAGTGGCTGTAATGCCAATGCGGTGGTGGAGTATTGTTTAACTGCCCTGGCTATTACCGGTGTCCGTCAATCAATTGATTTTTCAAGGAGTAGCTTCGGGATTATTGGCGCCGGTAACGTTGGAAGTCTGTTGGCGGAGAAGCTGGCAAATCTCGGTTACCAATGCCTTGTATGTGACCCGTTTATTACTGAGCGACGCAGGTTGCGCCTGGAGCAGTTAAATTGTCCTCTGGTGGGATTTGACGAGGCGCTGACGGCAAACGTAATAAGCTTGCATGTTCCACTGACATTTACAGGGGACCACCCGACGATCCACTTGTTGAACGAAACCAATTTAACGAGCCTTGCCCCGAACGCCGTTTTGTTGAATACCTCCAGGGGGGCTGTGGTTGATAACCACGATTTGTTAAAGGTTTTAAGCAAGCGTAATGATCTTCATGCCGTAGTGGACGTATGGGAGGATGAGCCGAACATCAACCGGGAATTATTGACCAGGGTACGATTGGGTAGTCCACATATCGCCGGTTACAGTATTGAAGCCAAGCGGAGTGCCACCGCCAGGCTCTGTCGAAACTTTTGTGAGTTCTTTGCGCTGCCAGTACAGCAGGAGGGTCAGGAGCCTTCTCTTGTTTCGGAAGATTTCATTGAGCTCGACAAGGTCGCTACGGACGATATGGATTCATTGTGCTTGAAGCTATTGAGCCGTGTTTTACCACTGACTGATATTACCAGGCAGTTGCGACAACAGATGTCGTTGAGTAATAACAATCCGGCACAGATATTTGATAAATTGCGCAAACAGCTGGTTAGCCGGCATGAATTTTGTGCATACAGGGTTGATGCCCGATTATTTGGCCCGCGGCAGAAACTTTTACTTGCCACTATGGGATTTAACCTGAAGCAATAGACGGTAACCGATAGAGATAGTTACCGATGGTTAGTTACGGATAATTCCGCAAAAACTGTCCAATACTTCTCACCGCCTTTTCCAGCACGTCTACCGGGGGTAGAAATACCAGTCGGAAATGGTTGTTATCAGTGATGTTAAAAGCGCTGCCCTGCACCAGCAGGATTTTCTCCTTGTCGAGAATATCCAGTATCAGCTTTTCGTCGTTGTCTATTTTGAAGCGCTGCGGATCCAGACGTGGAAACATATAGATGGCGCCCTTGGGCTTGACACAACTTACCCCGGGTATCTGGGTCAGAATATCCCAGGCCAGGTCGCGTTGTTCATGCAACCTTCCCCCTGGCAAGATTAATTCATTAACACTCTGGTAGCCTCCCAGAGCGGTTTGCACCGCAAATTGACCAGGCACATTGGCGCAAAGGCGCATATTGGTGAGGATGTCCAGGCCTCCTATATAGCCAGAAGCTTTATCCTTTGCGCCACTGACTATCATCCATCCGCATCGAAACCCGGCCAGGCGATAAGCTTTCGACAGCCCATTAAAGCTGACCATCAGCAGGTCATCACACAGGGAAGCCAGGGGGAAATGGACGGCATCATCGTAGGTAATTTTGCTGTAAATTTCGTCCGTAAACAAAATCAGATTGTGCTTGCGAGCCACTTCGATGAGATCAATAAGGGTTTGTTTTTCGTAAACAGCACCGGTTGGATTGTTGGGGTTTATTATCACCAGTGCTCTGGTCTTACTGGTTATCTTTTTTTCAATATCGGCAATGTCCGGTTGCCAATCGGCTTGCTCATCGCAAATGTAATGCACCGGACAACCGCCAGCAAGAGAAACCGATGCTGTCCACAAGGGATAATTCGGTGCGGGGATCAAAACCTCGTCACCGTTGTTTAGCAGAGCCTGCATCGACATGGTGATTAATTCGCTTACGCCATTGCCCAGGTAGATATCGTTGATATCCACGTCCTTGATACCAAGCTTCTGGCATTCCTGCATAATGGCTTTGCGCGCGGAAAACAGGCCTTTGGAATCACTGTAACCCTGTGCATTGGGCAGATTGAATATTACATCTTGCAGGATTTCGTCAGGGGCATCAAAACCAAAGGCAGCAGGGTTGCCTATATTGAGCTTCAGTATGCGATGGCCTTCTTCCTCAAGGCGTTTGGCTTCTTCCAGTACCGGCCCGCGAATGTCGTAACAGACATTCGCCAACTTACTGGATTGTTCAACGGTTTTCATGAGCGTCCTGTTTTAATAAAATGGCGGGTGATATTCTAGGGAACCTTTGAGTAACAATGTCGGCAGCAACAGAGCTTTAAGGAGTGGCAATTATGGCTAAAACAGTCAAGAGTAATCAGGATTGGGCCAGCCAGCTTAACGCTGAGCAGTACCGGGTTTGTCGGGGCAAGGGCACTGAACAGGCATTTAGCGGGAAATATTGGGATTGTAAAGAGACTGGAATTTACCGTTGTGTCGCTTGTGCGGCTCCCTTGTTTTCTTCGCAAACTATATATGATTCCGGCTCAGGTTGGCCAAGTTTTTATCAACCATTAGCGGTGGAAAATGTAACGGAGCATGGGGACAAGTCCCAGGGAATGTATAGAACTGAAGTGGTGTGCAGTCAATGTGATTCACACCTGGGCCATGTTTTTCAGGACGGGCCAACGGAAACAGGGCTACGATATTGTATAAATTCGGCGTCGCTACAGCTTGATAAACCGGAGGAATAATTATCCCCCACTGTCTTTAGAGATGATTTTGTTATGCTTGGGAAGATAGGGCTACAGCTTATCTCTTAATTCGTTCAGAAATTTGTCAAGATTGCTCTGGGCCTCCGAACGGTAACGAAACGGCCCTACCCGATCATTTTCGCGAGTGCGGAAATACCACAATTCGTCACGGCTGAATAAGCGCTCGGTTCTCGCGGGCGCTTCAGTAATGGTCTGGTCATGAATTCGAGTGCTGGGCATAATTTTATTTATCAGAAATTTGTCTACACTAGCCATAAGGCGGCCCTAATAACTAGGTCTGAAACAAGTCCAGGGTGCAACCTTAGGCTAGCGAGTAAAACGCACGATAATTTAACTGGAAAACGAATAAAAGAGCGCAATTTATGTGCCATATTTTGATTCATTTTCTTTATTGAACCGGGTTTTGATTTTGCTGCTGAAGAAAGTGGCCCGTTTACCCCGGGTTGTTGTTGTTAATTATGATTGAAATCAGCGGTGCGCTTGGCAATAAACTTCTCGGCCTGCGCCAGTTCTTCAAGGGTGTTGATATTATGAAACATGCCGGGATCCTGCGGCGGCAGTACAACTTTTTGCGAGGGATGATTCTGAAAGAAAAGGCTGGGGCCACACACTCCTGCATGGATTGACTGTTCAAGAGCTGCCAACAGCTTAAAGGACCACAGTGAGAACAACGGTTGTATTTGCGTGTCGGTCTGGCACCAGGCCACTTCCCTGACGCTGTTGTGGAGCGAAGAATCAGTCGCCGCAATGGCCGTAGAAAGAGTGTCAACAAGGTTCGCCGGAAACATGGGGACATCGGCGGGGAAGCAGGCTAGGTAGTCCGCCTGAACAGTCTGATTCGAGTACCACTTCATGGCGCTGTAGATGCCAACCAGGGGGCCCGCGCCGGCAGCTGAAACATCTCTCACCAGCGGTAGAGAGTAGCGGGTATATTTATCCAGATTCCGATTGACGCTTATGATCAGCTGGCCTACCTGAGGGGAGGCGGCAGCAATCACATACTCAATCAGTGGCTTTTGCGCCAGAGGCACCAGAGGCTTGTCCTGATAACCCATCCTGGATGCCTGGCCCCCGGCGACTATGACGCCACAGATCCTGACTTTATTGCGGGGTTTGTCCAATTGATTTCACCTTGATGCGGGATGACCGTTATCATAGGTTAATAGCATGTCGGGTTATACTGGCAGGTGCAAAGATGTATGTTTTGCCGAAGCATCAGAGGGTTGTTTTAATGCACTTTATTTACGGTTGAATCTGCTTATTTGATATGGCACAATCGCGCTCCTTATAACCCGGCCAGGTTAATTTCAACTTCTTGAAAATTAATGGAAAACTTGGCTATTCTGACTTGGGTCCTACTGGTTAAACAGAGGTTTCCCGAGTTTTGTTATCCCCATGACTGCTTTGTCCGACCGGGACATTATTTATATTAGTAACAGTTGTTGGTGGTAGAAGTTGGTAAAGAATTCGAATCAAAGAGGCTGATTAATGGATATTTCCGTAGAAACCACTACTGCACTGGAAAGAAAAATGACCATAGCAATTCCTTTCCAGGAAGTGGACTCCGCTGTATTGGCTCGTTTGCAGGAGGCCGCCCATAACGTAAAGATGAATGGCTTTCGCAAGGGCAAAATTCCAATGAAGGTGATTAAAAATCGATTTGGTGAAGGAGTGCGGCAAGAGGTTGTAGGGGAGTTAATGAACAATTCCTTTTATGAAGCCTTGAACCAGGAAAAAATCCGGCCTGCAGGACAGCCTTCTATTGAAGCGACTCAATTGGAAGAGGGGCAGGACCTTCAGTTCACCGCTGTGTTTGAAGTTTATCCGGAAATTCAGTTACCGGATTTTTCTAGCATCAAGGTGGAGAAACTGGTAGCAGATGTAGATGAGAAGAATATAGATAAAATGGTCGAGACCTTGCGCGAGCAACGACAAACCTGGGAAGAGGTGGATCGTGAAACCGGTAACGGCGACATGCTCAATATTGATTATCTTGGCAAGAGTGACGGAGAAGCATTTCAGGGAGGCGAGGCTAAAGGCAGCAATCTGGTACTTGGTTCCGAACGCATGATTCCGGGATTTGAATCTGGATTGCTGGGTAAAAAGGCCGGTGAGTCCGTTACCTTGTCTTTGACATTTCCTGAGAAATATCACAATGCAGAGCTGGCAGGGAAGGAAGTCGAATTTGAAATAACCATCAATAAGGTTTCGGAGCAGGTTAAACCAGAGCTGAATGAAGCATTCTTTGCCGGTTTTGGCATCGAAGAAGGGGGCGAAGAGGCCTTTCGCGTGGAAGTTTCCCAAAATATGGAAAGGGAAATGAAGAGCGCAAGTCGTAGCAAGCTCAAGAACAAGGTCGTTGATGCTTTGATTGAGCTGTGTGAAGTTTCAATACCGCAGGTGCTAATTGACTCCGAGGTGAAAAGTATTAGAGATCAAGCCCTACAGAGAATGGGCGGTGGGCAGAATATCGACCCAAGCCTGTTGCCAGACAATATGTTCACTGACCAGGCGAATCGACGTGTCGTAACCGGATTGATCCTGAGTGAGGTGATTGAGCAGCAGGGGTTGAAAGCAGATGCCGCCAAAGTAAGGGAGGCCGTAGAAGAAATTGCTTCTACCTACGAATCTCCCGACGAGGTCGTGAACTGGTACTATGGCAATCAGGAGCAACTGGCAACCGTAGAATCGACGGTAATGGAAGATCAGGGTTTTGATGTGATACTCGAGCAGGCCCAGGTAGCAGAGAACAAGGTGGACTACGAAGAAGTCATCCAGAGTGAACAACCCACGGCAACTGAAAGTAAATCAGATTAAGAAAAGGTCGATACAGAGAAAGACCAGGAAATTTCTGCTCGATTTTGATACCCAGCGGTCAGCTATTTGATCGGGCCTTAACCCGGAGATGGACATGGACTGGATAATTTGCGGGCTACAACAGAATTTAAGGTTTTCGTATCCAAACTGGTGTCAGGGTGAACTCTCGGCACCTCTATTAATGCTGCAGGAATAAACTATCGATGGCCAAGAACTATACCCCTATGACCTCTAATCTGGTTCCAATCGTTGTGGAACAGACAGCCCGTGGTGAGCGCTCATATGATATTTACTCCAGGTTACTCAAGGATAGAGTAATTTTTATAACCGGTACCATTGAGGATCATATGGCAAACCTCGTAGTGGCCCAACTGCTGTTTTGTGAATCGGAAAATCCGGACAAGGACATACACCTGTATATCAATTCCCCCGGCGGCTCGGTAACAGCGGGTCTTTCCATTTACGATACCATGCAATTTGTTAAGCCAGACGTAAGTACCATGTGTATGGGCCAGGCGGCCAGCATGGGTGCTTTACTGCTTACCGGTGGTGCGGCCGGCAAGCGATTTGCATTACCCCATGCGCGGATGATGATTCATCAGCCCAGCGGGGGTGCCCAGGGGCAGGCTTCAGATATAGAAATTCAGGCTAATGAAATAATCAAGATTCGTCACCGGCTAAATAAGATCATGGCTGAGCATACCGGGCGGGACCTCGAAGTAATTGCCAAGGATACTGAGCGCGACAATTTTATGAGTGCCGAGGAAGGGGTTGAATACGGCATGCTGGATAAAGTAATCGACTCCAGGGTAGATAACAAAGGGAAAAATACAGCGCATAAATAGTTAGATACCTCAATGAGGGGCTTGCAATTAGGCGTTTAAAGCCGCATGTTTTGGTTATACGTAAAGGCTTGTCTAAAATGTTTCAAAAAGGCAAGTTAACCTATTGAATTTATTAAGTATTTATATTTTATCAGCAGGACCGAGGTAAGTTGCAAATGTCGGACGATCGTTTCAACAAAGGGGATGATGGCGGTAAATTACTTTACTGCTCCTTTTGCGGTAAGAGTCAGCACGAAGTGCGAAAACTGATTGCGGGTCCTTCTGTTTTTGTGTGTGATGAGTGTGTCGACCTGTGCAATGACATTATTCGGGAAGAAATCCAGGATAAAGATTCCGAATCCAGTGGCCGGAAACTACCAATTCCCGAGGAAATAAAAGGGACGCTGGATGAATATGTGATTGGCCAGGAAAGGGCTAAAAAAGTGCTCGCAGTAGCTGTATACAATCACTATAAGCGTCTCAATTACGATAAAGTAAAATCCGAGGTGGAACTGGGCAAAAGTAATATTTTAATGATTGGGCCCACTGGTACGGGTAAGACGTTGCTGGCAGAGACGCTGGCTAGATTACTGGATGTCCCCTTTACCATCGCTGATGCAACCACACTTACCGAAGCAGGCTATGTCGGCGAAGATGTTGAAAATATAATCCAGAAATTATTGCAAAAGTGCGATTACGATGTGGAAAAAGCCCAGATAGGCATTGTCTACATAGACGAAATCGACAAAATATCCCGTAAATCAGACAACCCTTCTATTACCAGGGATGTTTCCGGAGAAGGTGTACAGCAGGCATTGCTGAAGCTTATCGAAGGCACGGTGGCCTCGGTGCCACCCCAGGGAGGAAGAAAACACCCGCAACAGGAGTTTCTCCAGGTTGATACATCCAACATCCTGTTTATCTGTGGTGGGGCTTTTTCCGGGTTGGACAAAATAATTCGGGACCGTTCAGATAAGAGTGGTATAGGTTTTACCGCCGAAGTAAGAAGTCATGAAATCGATGACAAGGTTGGTGAAACGCTAAAAGAAGTGGAACCGGAAGATCTGGTCAGGTATGGCCTTATCCCGGAATTCGTGGGTCGCTTGCCGATGATCGCGACCCTTGATGAACTGGACCTCGATGCACTGGTTCGTATTATTCGCGAACCCAAGAACTCTTTAACCAAGCAATACATAAAGCTGTTTGAAATGGAGGGAGTAGAGATTCAGTTTCGGGATGATGCCCTACAAGCCATCGCTCTGAAAGCCCGGAAGCGGAAAACCGGCGCCCGGGGGCTTCGTTCCATCATGGAAGGAGTATTACTGGAAACTATGTACAAGATTCCATCAGAAGAGAAAGTCAGTAAGGTAATTATTGATGCCGCTGTCATTTCCGGTGAATCTGAACCTTTGCTCATGTACGAAAACCTGGAGCAAGAGCCTAAGCGGAAAGCGGTTGACGAATAATCACCTCTGATAAACTTGAAAAAGCCTTCCCTGCCTCCATAATTCAAGGCATCAGCTGTCCATGATTCCCTATTCAAGACGGCCTAAAATTTAGAGAGAATTCATATGAGCCAGCCTGAAGAAACCTCTGCAGAAACCACAACTGAAAACGGTAACGCTCACCCCTTACTCCCGTTAAGGGACGTTGTCGTTTATCCTCAAATTGTTCAACCCCTGTTCGTTGGTCGCGCCAAATCAATCAAGGCGCTTGAAGTTGCAATGGCAGACGACAAACAAGTGTTACTTGTAGCGCAAAAGAACGCGTCCGATGATGAACCTGCGATTGATGATTTATTTCAAATAGGAACGGTTGCTTCCATCCTGCAATTAATTCGACTCCCCGATGGTACTGTTAAGGTGCTTGTTGAGGGACTCAATCGCGCCAGGATTAATGAGGTGGTGACTGAACCTGATTATTTTAAAGCGTATATAAAAACCTTGCAGAGCGAAGAACTGGAACAAAAAGAGTCGGACATGCTGTTGCGATCCCTGCTGTCACAATTTGACCAGTACGTGCAACTGAGCAAAAAAATCCCCCCGGAAGTTCTCACCTCCATATCCAGCATTGATGAACCAGGCCGCCTGGTAGACACCATAGCTTCGCATATGTCATTACAGCTTGAAGAAAAACAGAATCTGCTGGAGCTGGCTAATTTACAGCCTCGTATAGAGCACCTGATGGCACTCATAGAGTCTGAAATAGACTTGTTTCAGGTTGAAAAACGTATTCGCGGCCGAGTTAAGAAGCAAATGGAAAAAAGCCAGCGAGAGTACTACCTGAATGAGCAGATGAAGGCTATTCAGAAAGAAATGGGTGAGCTGGATGATGTGCCAAACGAGGTCGAGGAACTAAAACAAAAGATTGAAGAAGCAGGCATGCCGAAAGAAGCCAAAGATAAGGCATCGTCAGAATTGAACAAGTTGAAGATGATGTCTCCCATGTCTTCTGAAGCCTCTGTAGTGAGAACCTATCTCGACTGGATGGTGAGTATCCCCTGGAAGAAACGCAGTAAAGTAAGAATGGATTTGAAAAAGGCAGAGGACATTCTTGAGAATGATCACTATGGACTTAAGGAAGTCAAAGAACGAATTCTTGAGTACCTTGCGGTGCAAAAGCGAGTAAAGAAACTGAAGGGGCCGATATTGTGCCTGGTGGGTCCTCCAGGCGTGGGAAAGACCTCTCTCGGAGAATCCATCGCCCGTGCCACTAACCGCAAGTTCGTGCGAATGGCCCTGGGTGGAGTTCGGGATGAAGCGGAAATCCGAGGTCATCGTCGTACCTATATTGGTTCGTTACCAGGCAAATTGTTACAGAAACTAGCAAAGGCCGGCGTAAAAAACCCCCTGTTTCTGCTCGATGAAGTTGACAAGATGGGCATGGACAACAGGGGTGATCCTGCATCGGCATTACTGGAGGTGCTTGACCCGGAGCAGAACCACAATTTCAATGATCACTATCTTGAAGTTGATTACGACCTGTCCGACGTGATGTTCATCTGTACTTCAAATTCAATGAATATTCCCACTGCGCTACTGGACCGCATGGAAGTCATTCGTATACCTGGTTATACCGAGGATGAAAAGTTCAATATCGCCGAGCGATACCTTGTTCCGAAACAGAAAAAGAACAATGGGATAAAAGAGGGCGAACTGGAGATAGGAGAAGCACCGATTCGAGATTTGATTCGATACTATACCCGCGAGGCCGGTGTGAGAGGATTGGAGCGCGAGATCGCCAGAATTTGTCGCAAGGTTGTCAAAGAAAATTCGCTGGATGGGGAGCATAAACAACTTACCCTGTCGACAGATATGCTGGAGAAGTATTCCGGCGTTCGCAAGTTTGATTACAGCAAAGCCAATGAGGAAGACAAAATAGGGCAGGTGAATGGGCTTGCATGGACCTCGGTGGGCGGTGAGTTACTGACCATTGAAGCCGTAGCAGTTGAGGGTAAAGGCAAAACAATTAAGACAGGTTCCCTTGGTGAAGTGATGCAGGAATCCATCCAGGCGGCCTTAACCGTGGTAAGAAGTCGAGCCGCTTCGCTCGGTCTTGATACAAATTTTCATGAAAAACTTGATCTTCACATACACGTTCCAGAGGGTGCCACTCCAAAGGATGGACCCAGTGCCGGCGTCGGAATGTGTACTGCCCTAGTGTCCGTACTTACCGCTATTCCAGTAAAGGCAAATGTTGCCATGACAGGTGAAATTACCCTTCGCGGTCAAGTGCTGAAAATTGGTGGGCTAAAGGAAAAATTATTGGCCGCTCACAGGGGTAACATCAAAACAGTAATTATTCCGGAGGACAACGAGAGGGATCTGGCAGAGATTCCAGACAATATTAAAGACGATCTGGACATCATTCCGGTTCGCTGGATAGATCAAGTTCTCGAGCATGCGTCGCAATACTTACCAACTCCAAAAATTACGGAAGAAAGCAAAAAAAGCGAAAAAGACACAGCAAAAGAAGAGATTGATCAAGCGGGTGATGAAAAGCACATAAATACGCACTAATTGGCTGCTTTTCAGGTTGACACCGCTTTCAAGCACTTGGTATAAATACGCGGTCGTACGAGGATTTTCGTCGTGCGTTCAGGGATAAAAATAGAGTACTAATTCAAAATAAATTTGCTTAATTCTAGTTTGATTTTAAATGTACGATATTACGTTTGAGAAAAATTAATATTAGGCTTCATCGATAATTGACTGACTCAATAAAAAAGGGGACAACGTGAACAAATCAGAACTAATAGATGCCGTTGCGGGAAGTGCAGATATTTCAAAAGCTGAAGCTGGTCGTGTGTTGGACGCAATGATCGACACAATTACTGATTCCTTGAAAAAGGAAGATCCGGTAGTGCTGGTGGGCTTTGGTACATTTGCGACTAAACATCGCGCCGCACGTACTGGACGCAATCCCCAGACTGGAGCGCCGATTCAAATTAAAGCTGCTAAGGTGCCTAGTTTTAAAGCAGGTAAAGCATTGAAGGACGCTGTTAATTCCTAAATGGAATTAAGGGCAGATTCGTTTTAGTATGACGAATTGTTCACTAGCCTGTTTCAACCACGCTAGAATCGTGTGTTTGTCGCGGGCTGGAGCGGGGCTTTTATAGGGCGCATCAAATTGATGCGCCTTTTTCATTTGGCAGGGGTTTTATTTTACAGGATAAGTAACTCATACCGGGACGATCATCGAACCGGAGAAAGTTTGGGCTTACAGCTAAAGAGACTAAGAGAAATTTATGCTACAAGATATTCGTGACAATTCGCAGGGTGTGGTTGCTAAAGTAATTATCGGTCTTATAGTGGCTGTATTCGCTCTATGGGGAGTTGACTCAATCATAGGCGGCTTTGTTTCTTCACCTTCCGTTGCAGAGATAGACGGTGAAGAAATTTCTGAACAACAGCTTGCTATCAGTACTCAGAACCTTATCGCCTCCCTGGGAGGCAATGTTGATAATTTTGATCAGGGATTGATCGAGCAGGTTTCCTTGTCGCGGCTAATCGAAGAAGTCCTGCTTCGACAAACAGCGCAAGATGCTTCCATGCGAATATCAGAAGATCGAATCGACCGAGCCATTCTTGAAACCCCCCAGTTTCAACTTAACGGCGTTTTTGATTCTGACCTGGCGGTGCGCACTATGGCGGCTCAGCAATTGAACGTGCCTGCTTACAGGGATCAATTAAGAAGAAGTATGTTGTTGTCGCAGATTGCGAATGCTTACTCGGCATCTGGTTTTGTAACCCTCTCTGAGCTGGAACGGGTTGCTGCTTTGCGCCTTCAGTCACGTGATTTCCGTTTTGTTGCTTTAACTCTGGGAACCAGAACTTTGGGAGAAGCAATCCCCGACGCGGATATTACTCGTTATTATGAAGAGAACCAGGCCCAATTTACTATTGAGGAAATGGTGAGTGTTCAATATGTTGACCTCAACAAGGCCGCCATTATGGATGAAATCAATATTGAGGAATCACTGGTTCAGGAACAATACGAACGCGAGCGGGAGACCTTTGAAGGGTCAGCCGAGAGAAGGGCATCCCATATTTTGTTTGAAGTTGGTGCCGGAATTTCCGAAGGCGAAGCCATGGAACAAGCCAATTCTGCCAGGCAACGCCTGAACGCAGGCGAGGATTTTGCGATGCTGGCACTGGAGTTTTCCAGTGATACTGTCTCGGCAGAGGATGGTGGTATTGGTTATTCTGACGGTTCAGCATTCCCGCAGGCTATTGAGGACGCCTTGCTGGAGCTTGCTGAAGGTGAGATTTCAGATCCCGTTGTGACTGAATTCGGGGTACATCTGGTGATGCTTACTGAAGATGCGGCGGTTGCATTTGGCTCCTTTGACGAAGTATCCGAACGCATAATCAGGGATTTAAAATCGGAAGAGGCTGAGCTTCTGTTTGCCCGCCGTTTGGAAGACATGTCTAACATGGCTTTTGAGTCACCTGACTTACAAGCCCTGGCGACACAACTGAACCTGGAGGTTCAGGAAAGCGAACTGTTTCCGAGATCAGGCGGACGAGGAATATTTTTCAATCCTTCAGTGGTTAGCGAGGCATTTTCGCAAGATGTGCTGAAGGGTGAATTTAACAGTAACGTAGTCGAAATTAATGACTCTCAGGCATTGGTGCTGCGATCACTGGCAAGGCAGGAAGCCCAGGTCAGGCCCCGAGAAGAGGTTGAAGGCGAGATTGCCGTGGTTTTACGAACCGAGCTTGAAAAAGAGCGGGCCCTGGAACTGGGTGAACGACTTTTTGCCGAATTGCAGGCAAGTGGAGATATTGATGCCTTGCTCATTGAGAATGAGCTTGAGTGGGTGGAACTCAATGACACTGTCCGGGATTCTAGGGCGGTCAACCAGGAAATTACCAGGCTGGTATTTTCTTTGCCAAAGCCTGTTACAGGTAGCCCTGTTTATGAAGGGGTAACACTGAGCAACGGTACTTACGTTGTGATTGAGTTGAATAGTGTCAGCGTGGGCGATCTGTCTGCGATGGCTGATATGGAAAAAGCGGATGTAAAGAACTCTTTGCTGACCCAGAAGGGTCAGGCCGAATTTGGTGCCTTTCTTGGAAATCTGCGAGAAGAGGCAGATATTACTTCAAGACTGGCTGATAACAATTTTTAAGTCTCTCGCAGGACGGCTAGTCTTCAAGGTTTCCCATTGCGGTTATATTAAAACCTGCATCCACGTTAAGAATTTCACCGGTGATTCCTGCTGCCAGATCGGAGCAGAGGAAGGCCGCTGCGTTACCAACTTCTTCAATGGTGACGTTTTTACGTAATGGAGTTTGCCTCTCGTTATAAGCCAGCATCTTGCGAAAATTTTTGATGCCGGATGCAGCCAGAGTTCGAATAGGGCCTGCGCATACAGCATTAACTCGCGTTCCGGACTGACCAAGACTTGCCGCCATATAGCGAACATTTGCTTCCAGGCTGGCCTTGGCCAGACCCATTACATTGTAATTGGGCAGAGTGCGCACCGCCCCCAGATAGCTAAGGGTTAGCAGGGAGCCATTACGACCCTCCATAAGTTTTCTACCGGCCTTGGCTAGTGCGACAAAGCTGTACGAACTGATTTCGTGAGCAGTGCGAAATCCGTCCCTGGTGGTTACCTCAACATAGTCACCATTGAGTTCATGAGCAGGGGCAAAGGCCAGGCAATGAACAATACCGTCCAGGCCATCCCAGTGCTGGCCAAGATCTGTAAATAACTGGTCTATTTCCTCATCGCTGGTAACATCGCAGGGAAAGGTAAGGTTCGAATCCCAGCTTTGAGCAAAGCCTTCTACCCTGCCTTTCAATTTCTCATTCTGGTACGTGAGTGCGAGTTCTGCCCCTTGCTCATGCATCGCCGCCGCGATACCTGATGCAATCGATAGTTTGCTCGCGACGCCTAAAACCAAAATTCGTTTGCCTGCCAAAAATCCCATAGTGATCTCTCATTTTACAGATTTATTAAATTTCAAAGGACGTAGTTTGAAAAGGTCAATGCCAAATCGATCAAGTTACTATTCGACCTTGCAGGTAGCCGCAGGTCGGTGATAGACAGAAAGATGCAACATTAATCTGTCTCGCGAACGCCTCTAGTTAAGGGTTGTATCAGGAATGAATATCGCCAGTTCCTGGCCTGGAAAAATCAAAGCCTGGCGATTCAAGCCGTTCCAGCCGACAATGCTGTCAACGCTGACACCCAGTTTTCCAGCAATTTTTGCCAGTGAATCACCTTTTACTACCCGATAGCTGATTTTCAGCGGGGTGCCGATTTTGTTGGTATCAAGAGCCGCAATATATTCAGGCGGGTTGAGGGTCAGAATTTGACCGGGATGGAGTAATGAGTCCAGTGAAATATTATTCCCGCGCGCTATTTCACTTGAGCGAAGACCGTATCTACGGGCAATGCTCCATAGATTATCGCCATGACGAACGCGGTAGCTGGTAGGTGCCTGATCCTG
>JAESQX010000167.1 GCA_016764875.1 Gammaproteobacteria bacterium | reverse complement strand
GGCGACGACAAGACAATGTCGGTTGATGTCCGGGTTGTGGCTGCCACCAACAAGGACCTGGCGGCAGAAGTCAAAGCGGGTCATTTCCGGGAAGATCTCTACTACCGTTTGAGCGTTTTCCCTATCGAGGTTCCACCTTTGCGGGATCGAATTTCTGATGTAGTGCCCATCGCATTTGAGTTTTTAAGTCGAGCCTGCAGAGAACTTGGCCGAGAGCCCCTGAAACTTTCTCAAAATCACATAACCATGCTTAAACGCTATGACTGGCCCGGTAATATTCGGGAGCTGAAGAATGTAATTGATCGGGCTGTAATCTCGTCAACGGGAAATAAGTTGAGGCTGGATCTGGCATTGATGAATGTACCCCCTGAGGAAATCGATACGGTGAAAATGGAAAATCATCAGTCGTCTTCATACCTCACCAGTGCTGAATTCAAGGAATTGGAAAAGGCCAATATTATAGCGGCCTTGCAGCAGGCGAAATGGAAAACCTGGGGCGATGAAGGTGCAGCGGCGCTGCTGGGGGTTAAGGCCTCAACCCTGGCTTATCAGATGAAGACCTTCGGCATAAGCAAACCGTCATGAAGGTACTGGCAAGATTGCAGCTAGCGCAATCGGCGCACCCTGAACTTCCTTCCTTTTATCTTGCCATCAGCAAGAATCGTTAATGCCAGCTTCGCCGCCTTCTGCTCGACGGCAACGTAGGTGACATTATCGAACAGCGTAATCTTGCCAATCTGGGCGCCGGTGATTTCACCGCTTGAGGTCAGCGCACCAAGCAAGTCCCCTGCCCTGATCTTAACCTTGCGTCCACCCTTCACGAACAGCGTGACCATGGGCGGATAGAGTTTGAAGTTTGCCGGTTCGGTCAGCGTCGTCGTACTGGCTATTTTTGCCACCGAACCCTGGTACTTTTCGATGGCTTGCAGCTGCCGTCTTTCCGAAACAGTAAACAGACTCACCGCGAGCCCCTTGTTGCCGGCCCGAGCCGTGCGCCCAATACGATGGATATGCACTTCCGGATCACGACTGAGTTCGAAATTGACAACAGCAGACAGCTCCTTAACATCGAGACCGCGCGCGGCTACATCCGTGGCGATCAGAATGGAACTGCTCTTGCCGGCGAACCGGGTGAGGACCTGCTCACGCTCGAACTGCTCCATGTCACCATGCAGAGCCAGTGCGTGCAGGTCAAGCTGACGTAATTCGTTTGCCAGCTCCTGGCACTGGCGCTTTGTGTTGCAGAACACGAGAGTCGACTCTGGCTGGTAATGCGCAATAACTTTGAACAGCGTCTGAACCCGCTCACTTTTTTCAACCCGGAAGAAAACCTGATCGATGTCCGGACTGTTGTGACTGGCCTCTACACGAATATCAATGGGCTCGCGCTGCACGATGCCGCTGATTTCCTTAATGCTGTCAGGGTAAGTCGCTGAGAACAGCAGCGTCTGTCTTGAGGCAGGGGTCTCGCCGATGATCTGCATAATGTCGTCGTGAAAGCCCATGTCCAGCATACGGTCGGCCTCATCCAGCACAAGCGTCTGTACGGCATTGAGGTGCAAGGTTTCCTTCTCGAGATGTTTCAGGATGCGCCCGGGTGTTCCCACCACGATGTGCGGATCACGCTGCAAGGAGACCAGTTGTGGACCCAATGGTTTGCCACCGCACAAGGTCAGCAACTTGATGTTGGCAATTGCGCTGGCGAGCCTGCGAACCTCCGCCGCCACCTGCTCCGCCAGTTCCCTGGTGGGACATAATACAAGCGCCTGCGTGCAATATGACTGCGCGTCAAGCTTATTGAGCAGGCCGATGGCAAAAGCCGCCGTTTTGCCGCTGCCAGTCCTGGCTTGCGCTATCAGGTCTCGGCCCTTGAGTAGATGCGGCAGAGTCTGTGCCTGAACTGGTGTCATCGAATCATAGGCGAGCGTAGCGATGCTCCCAAGGAGCTCAGGGCGAAGGGGCAGGGTTGTAAATGGTATGGAATTCATTGGGGTTGCCTGATAATGCCGGGCGCGCATCATAACAGATATTTATAATGAAATTGTGCTGCCAAAGAGAGGCCTATACCGATAAACTCTCCCAGCCGTGTAATACCGTTTCACGATCGAGCTGATGAGCCACAAGCGCAACACAAGAGTAGACATGGCACTAAAACCGACAATCTATAAACTAAAAGTCGCATTAAGCGATCTCGACCGAGAGGTCTATGAGGCATTAAATCTGACTGTTGCCCGCCATCCGTCGGAAACACTGGAGCGGATGATGGTGAGAGTAATGGCTTTTTGTTTCAATGCACAAGACCAGTTGATGTTTTGCAAGGGGATAAGCGATACCGAAGAGCCGGATCTATGGATGCACAGTTTGGCAGGAAACCTTGAGCTGTGGATTGATGTGGGAGAACCTGCTTTCGATCGTATCAAAAAAGCGACCAGAGTGGCGTCAGCAGTGAAAGTGTATTGTTTTAATAGTAAAGCCAGTACCTGGTGGGAACTGAACCGCAGCAACCTCGCCGGATTATCAGCCTCAATATTTACATTTCAATGGGATGAAATTCAAGCGCTGGCGAACAAGATTGAGCGCACCATGGATGTTTCAATTACCATCTCAGAGAGCTCGGCTTACGTGGCAACTGAACAAGGCGAATGCGAAGTGTCATTGCGGCGACTTCAGTAACACTCAATATAAAATTCAATAAGTTCACAGAAAATCCGTGACTAAAGGCTAGTACATGATCAAACAAGCAAGCAGCTCAGACACAGAATCTCCGGTTGGGTTTCGCGTAGTCGAAATATCCAGAGAACCAATCGAGCTATACAAAATATTGAAGTTCGAAGGTCTGGCTGCCAGTGGCGGCGCAGCCAAAGCGGCTGTTGCTTCTGGTCAGGTATTGTTAAATGGAGAAATCGAAACTCAGAAGCGAAAGAAAATTGTATCCGGCGATACTATTGAGTTTAGCGAAGACAAGATTTGCATCAAGCTCTCATCGTCCGCAAGTGATAATGTTGCTGTTCCAAGAGTCAAAGTTAAACTAACTGCGAAGAACAAAAAGCCGACAGAAAAACCATATCCAAAAGGGGTAAGAAAAAATGCTAGCGAATGATTGTTTACGACGTATTCGCTACATACTGGATTTCGATGACACGAGAATGATTGGAGTGTTTTCTGAGGCTGGACAGAAAGTCACGAGAGCGCAGGTCAGCGCCTGGCTGAAAAAAGATGATGACCCCGCCTATGAAGAATGTAGTGAGGTAATGTTCGCGACATTCCTCAATGGACTGATTAATCAAAAACGCGGCAAGAAAGATGGGCCGCCGCTTGAACCAGAACAGAGTTTGACTAATAACATTATTTTCAGGAAGTTAAAGATCGCATTCAATCTCCAGGCCGAAGATATTCTGTCGATATTGTCGTTGGTTGATCTCCATATCAGCAAGCATGAACTATCTGCCTTTTTTCGCAGAGCGGATCATAAACATTACCGCGTGTGCAAAGACCAGATTCTACGTAATTTTCTAAAAGGAATTCAGATTAAATATCGTGGAGAAAGCCCGGCAGAAAATGAGGAAACAATCCCTGAAGCGCACTGACAATTTAACTTCTAAGCGGTCAACCAACTCGTCACCATGAATTACCAAATCGGTGAGAATTTCGGGGTTCTTTCTCATCATTACCACGACTTCATAGAGCTGTGGGAAAGCGTAGTTGCCAGAAAATTGTTGACAATCTTTACCGAAGTTTTTCCAGTGCTCGCAATACATCTCGGCGACTGAGCTGGCCCACCAATCGGCCATTTTCCAATACCGGGTAGCGATGGAAACGCTGTCCGAAAAATAATTTCGCGGCGTCGACGATGCTGTCTTCCGCGTTAATGGTTGCCACTTCCTTGCTCATGTATTCTGACACCTGACCACCGTATTCCGAATGATATCCGGCGTTCAATACCTCGCGTATGCAGTCTCGTTCAGTGAGAATGCCCACCAGATTTCCAGCTGCGTCCACCACCGGTGCCGCGGCAATGTCATGTTTCAGCAAGGTATGCACGGCGCGAAGAATCTCCGTTTCAGGACTCAGTATCACCAGTTCGGTTGCCATATAATCACGGACTTTTACAGCCTTTGACATTAATCTCTCCGCCGGCAAACACCACCGCATTGCATTTCTGATTCGCACCGTGACTCACCCGGAAGTCTGCGGCAACCTGCAGCCATAGGCCGGCCTCTAAAAATAACCCCTATTCCTAGAGCCAGCGCGGTCATTACAAAGATAACAAAACTGCCGATAAATAATTCCATCTGGCTCTTCCTCAGTTCTCTTAGTTTCCAAAATCGTCGAAGAAGATATTCTCTTCTTCAACGCCTAGCTCATCAAACATATTAGTCAATGCTGCAATCATCATTGGCGGCCCACAAAGATAAAACTCGCAGTCCTCCGGTGCCGGGTGTGTGTTTAGATAATGTTCAAACAACACCTCGTGGATGAAACCTGACAGACCCTTCCAGTGATCTTCGGGCAAGGGATCTGACAACGTCAAGTACCATTTAAAGTTGTCATGCTCGGCGGCGAGCTGATCAAACTGTTCCACATAAAACGCTTCCCGCAAGCTACGCGCGCCATACCAGAAACTGATCTTACGTTTACTGTCGAGGCGTTTAAGCTGGTCGAATATATGCGAGCGTAGGGGGGCCATACCCACACCGCCGCCGACAAAAACCATTTCCGCATTGGTTTCCTTGACCAGGAAATCTCCAAAGGGTCCTGAAATCGTCAACAAATCGCCGGGCTTTAAGCTAAAAAGATAAGATGACACAACTCCCGGTGGCGTCCATTCCGGAGCGGCCGGCGGTGGCGTTGCGATCCGAACATTTAACAGGATTCTATCCATTTCTTCCGGGTAGTTCACCATGGAATAGGATCGGACGACCGGCTCCTCAGCCGTAGATTCAAGCTTGAATAGCCCGTAGCGTTTCCAATCTTCCTGGTATTCCGCGGGAATGTCGAAGTCTGCGTATTGCAACTTGTGAGGCGGACATTCGACCTGAATATAACCACCAGAGCGAAAGTCCAGGACTTCTGCATCGGGTGATTCCAGCACCAGTTCTTTAATATACGGGGCTACATTGTTATTGGAGCACACTTCGCACACCCAGCGCCTGACCCCAAATACTGACTCGGGCACCCTGATACGCATGCGCGTTTGCTCGCGCACTGCAACCTGACAGGCAAGACGCTGGCCCTGCGCTGCTTCGCGCTTGGTGATGAAGGACGCCTCTATGGGCAACAGAATGCCACCGCCCGCGAGAACTGTAACGCGACACTGGCCGCAGCTGCCACCTCCGCCACAGGCCGAGGGGATAAATAATTCATTCGCCGCCAGGGCACTAAGTAGATTACCCCCGACGGGAACGCTGAGATCCCTATCATCGTTAACTGTTATGGTTACATTGCCACCAGGCACCAGGCGTGATCGGGCCAGGAGAACTACTGCTGCCAGCACCATCACGATACTGGTTAACAATCCTGCGCCGACGAAGATTTCCTGCATGATCAAAACTGAATCCCCGCCATGCTCATGAAGGCCATGGACATTAAGCCCGCCGTAATAAAGACGATACCGAGGCCCTGTAATCCATCTGGAATCTCGCTGTATTTCATTTTTTCCCGCAGGCCTGCCAGCGCAATAAGAGCCAGCGCCCAACCCACTCCCACACCGAATCCGTAAGCGGCACTTTCGACGAAAGTGTAATCCCGCTGCACCATGAATAGTGACGCTCCCAGGATGGCGCAGTTCACCGTCAGCAGTGGCAAAAAAATACCCATCACGTTATACAGCACCGGGAAAAAACGATTCAGGATCATCTCCAAGATCTGCACCATGGCCGCAATGACACCGATATAGCTGATTAGTCCCAGATAACTAAAATCCAGGTGTCCCAACCCCGCCCAGGCAAGCGCACCATCTCGAAGCAGATACGTATAAATCAGGTTATTCACGGGCACCGTGATGCCCTCCACGAGAATGACCGCCGCCCCGAGGCCGATGGCCGTTTTGATTTGCTTGGAAATCGCCAGAAAGGTGCACATCCCCAGGAAGAATGCCAGGGCGAGATTCTCGACGAATATTGAACGCACAAATATTGCGGCCAGCTGATCCATCATTCGTGCCCCATTTCGTGGTCGGTGAGCGGCTGAAAGTCAGATCGCTCCACCTGCTTCGGTTTCCAGCTGCGCACGCCCCAGATAATGAAACCGATAATGAAAAAGGCGCTAGGTGGCAGCAGCGCCAGAGCATTGGGCTCGAACCATCCACCATCAATAACCGGCTTGAAAATCTCCACCTGCATCAATGAGCCGGTGCCGAAGAGTTCCCGAATGATAGCGACAGTGATAAGAATCAGACTAAACCCCATACCATTCCCAATCCCATCCAGGAAACTGATCCCTACTCTATTGTGAGCCGCAAATGATTCCGCCCGGCCCAGCACGATGCAATTAGTAACGATCTGACCGACAAAAACGCTCAAAGTCCTTGCGGTCTCGGGAGCGAAGGCTTGAAGAAACTCATCCACCACAATGACCCCCGACGCGATTACAGTCATCTGCACGATGATGCGCACCGACCTTGGCAGGTGTCGCCGCATCAGGCTGATAGTCACATTGGAATAGGCCAGCACCGACGTCAGCGCAAGACTCATTACCAGGGCCGAATAAAGGGACGTGGTTATAGCCACCGCAGAACAAATTCCCAATATCTGGAAAGTGACCGGATTCTCGTCAATCAGTGGAGTCAACAGCGCCTGGCGGATTCGGACCATCACGAGCCGCCTGTCGTGGAAAAGTTTTTAAGGAATGTCGCGAAGCCGTGGGGACCGAACCAGTAACGCATCACGTTCATCAAGCCGTTTATCGTCACTGTGGCACCCGTCAGGCCATCCACCTGGTAAACGGCTGCGGGTGAATCGGGTTCGATATCGCCCTGCGAAATTCTGAACCGAAATACGCTCTGTTCGTCGTACAACTTTCGTCCCCGCCAGCGAGCTTGCCAGTCAGGCCTTAGAATCCGGTCACCGATTCCTGGTGTTTCTTCCTGCCCGTAAATAGTCATGTCAGCGATGGTGTTCAAATCATTTTCGATGGCAATGAATCCATAAAGCGTTGACCACATGCCCTGCCCGTAGACAGGCAATATAACCCTTTGCAGTTCATCACCTTCCTGAACCAGGTACACGGTCACCAGGCTTGAACGCCGGCCCAATCCTGCCACATCCTGGTCGTCGGGAATGACCACGGTGAACTGCTGGGGGGCGGCCGCTTTACGTGCATCAAAAGTATTGGGGTTGTAGGTTTCATCGAAGACGCCCCGATCCAGATCAACGAGGCGCGCATCGAGATTCTGAAATGCCGCAATGACCTGCCGGTCCGACATCTCATCCACAGCATCCCCTGCACCGCTGATCCGAACCAGAATTCGATTCCGTTCCAGATCCTGGTAGGCCTGCTGGATCGGCTGCAGAGATACAGCGGCGGCCGTTACCAGAATAGAGCACACCAGGGCCGTTGCGGCCACCACGATAATGGCTTTCAGAGGGCTTTCGTTATCCATCGGTCAATTCCATCAATCGTCGACGACGTCGGCGAATGTTTAATTCAATGACGAAAAAATCGATAACTGGAGCAAACAGGCTGGCCAGGAATACCGCGAACAGGATTGCTTCATTATATACAGGGTTCGTCACCCTGATCACAATAACCAGCAGACCTACGAGCACACCGAAAGCCCACCGCCCAGTATCAGTCAAAGCTCCCGCCACCGGATCGGTTGCAAAAAATACCGTGCCGAAGGCTAATCCTCCCAGCACCAGGTGCCAGGTCCAGGGAATTTGGAACATCTCGCTGGCATCGCCGGCCAGACTGTTAAACAAAAATACCGCGGCCACCACTCCCAGCATGACCCCGCACAGTACCCGCCAGGAAACCGTACCCGTGACAATCATGTAAACCGCACCCAGCAAGCAACCCAGCACTGAAGTCGTGCCAATAGGCCCTGGCCGAACTCCCAGAAATAGATCCCACCAGCTTAGACCGGATGCCAGAACCGCTTCCATGCCACCCGCTGCGGCCAGGTCCAGCGCGGAAGTTTGCTCGAAGCCGGGAATCGGTATCCAGCTACTTGCCCCGAATACCGCGCTGGGATAAGCAAACCATAAGAAAATAAGACCCAACAAAGCGGGATTGACCAGATAGCGACCCGAGCCACCGTAAATATGTTTGCCCATCACCATGCCAAAGGAAATACCGATGCCCACTAGGTACAGCGGCACTCCGGCAGGCAGAATCAGAGCAAACAACCAGGCGAACGCCAGCAGTCCTTCATCCAGGGGCCGGCGGCGCACAACTGAGAAAATCGCGTCCCAGAAAGAACTCACCAGCAACGCCACAAGGAAGATAGGCAGGAAATACAGCAACCCGTGAGCAAAGCAGGCAAGTACATTCCCATGATCGTAGCCAATGCCCCAGCCGCTGAGAATTGCAGCACGCCAACCAGGCAACATCGTCAACTCCATTTCGACCATGGCCAGGTTAGATTGGTAACCAAGGTTCCATAAACCGATCAGCCAACAGGGTATCGTAGCAATGACAAAGTTATTCATCATGCCCTGAACACTCGACGCATCTCTAATATGAGGTGCCGAATGATTCAGGGAAGTAGAAGAATACAGGAACTGCTCCAACATCAACCGCCAGGGCTGCACCCACAACCGTAACCTGCTCTCACCGGCCCCCGATTTGTGCTTACCCAGTAACCCTCGTGGTGTCATCATCCTTCCTTCTCAATCTGGTCAAGATTGATGCGCAAAGCGGCCGCGTAATCTTGTTTCGCGGGACAGACAAATGAACTCAGTGCCAGATCATCTTCCGCCAGCTCCAAACAACCCAGCGCCTGGGCAGAATCGGTGTCTTTCACAAGCAAGGACCGCAACAAAGGCACCGGGAGAATGTCCAGTGGCATCACCCGTTCAAATACCCCTGCTGGAATCATGGCAACCCGGCGCCCGTTCTGGGCGGTAGTAAATTCACGCAGATGTTTCTGGCCCCGAGCTGATTCGGTCAATCCTGCAAAACTGAACTTTTCTGGTTCAGTGCCAAACCAACCGAACCAGCGGCGCTCGGCTCGCTTAACAACCACCGATATCTGATTGTCATAGCGACCAAGAAAAGCCATAGGCCCCTCTGCCACAAACCCGTCGATTACAGAACCCGATATCAATTGGCAATTGGCACCCGAGACGACCTCATCCACCATTAACTCACTGATACTTGCTCCGAGTCGTGTACGTATCAGCCGAGGTTTCACGGCGCCAGGGCCGCCAATGGATACGACGCGTTCAGTCAGCAACCGACCAGTCTTGAACAGGTGACCGATGGCAATCACATCCTGATAATCAATGTGCCAGACCGTGCGCTGGGCACCTACAGGATTAAGGTAATGAATATGAGTGCCCGGCAGGCCCGCCGGGTGAGGACCGTCAAATTCAATTCTTTGAATTCCATTTCCAGAAGGTTCCGGCCCTGACCAATCTGGACCAGTGCATAGAAAAACTGGTCCATCAGTAAGCTGAGCGACAATCTGCGTCCCCCTGGTGAACTCGTTCTCACGATCTGCCACAACGACGCCTGGGTTTGCGGCCAGGGGTCGAGTATCAATGGCGGTAATAAATATTGAACAGGCCCTGGAAGAGGAATCTGGCACTCGGTTATAAGGCCGGGTTCTGAAGCCAGTCCAGGCACCTGATTGCAACAGAAGATCACGGATGGCAGCCTGGTTCTGGGACTGAACCGGGTCAAAGGTCTTTTCCGAGGCCGCACTTTCATCCAGCTCGATCACCACAGACTGCAGGACGCGGCGGCGACCCCGGTTCACTGCAACGACCCGACCCGTGCCCGGCGATGTGAACTGAACAGCTGAATTACTCTTGTCGAGAACTAAGGGCTCGCCCAGGCTCACAACCTGACCAGGCTCGACAAGCATCCGGGGTTTTAACCCAATGTAGTCAGTGCCCAGCAGGGCCACCGTCTTCAGTGACCGCCCTGTTTCGATGACCTGCTCCGGCACGCCGGCGATCGGAATATCCAGGCCTTTATCTATTTTGATTCGTGAGAACACAAACTACCTGATGACACCGTGGATGTTTACTCTATGGCAGCTACTGACAAGTTAACTCAGCCTGAGCAATAATTGTCCCATGAAATCCCCAAAATCGATATATAAATGCCACCTATTTCCACCTGAGATCGTTCGACACACGGTTGGGTTTTACTATAGGTTTAATCTCAGTCATCGAGCCATTTAAGATCTGCTGGCACAACGTAAAATATCTGTAAGCTACGAGGCAATTGGTCTGTGGTGTAACAAGTTTGGATCGAAGTATTCGCAACGATTAGGGGAAAAGCATCAAGGATATGGCGATACATCCTTTATTGATGGGGTTTTCTACACTCAATGAGTTAACTTGTCAGCACCTTGGGAGTGCATGAAGACAAGAATTAGGAAAAAATAAATAGCAGCAGGAAAAAGATCGCGATGCCAACACCCACGCAAACGGAATAGACAAGCGAGATAGTGAAAAATTTTAGTGCAGTGACAAAATATCCCTCGTCGAAGAAATTTTTCAAGGACAGATACAAGTAGATCGGGACCCACAAACCAAGTGCCGCGCCGATCCATCCGAATGCAGAACTGAGCAGAACGATCTCCATTTCCTCGACCATTCCCACCACCCAGATTAGAAAAATCGAAAATACCAGAAAGCTGTGATTATGCAGTGTCAGTATAAATTGTTCGACGTAATAGCGCCTTCGGGTGATATAGAGGATTTGTTGAATCAGGGCCAGCAAAGGCATCATCATCAGCATAAAAAGGGTAATGTATTCCAGAGCACTGATTAAAAAATTGCCTGGATCGTTGGCGACTTCCTTATAATTTGTTTCTACTTGTATTATCAGAATCTCGCTCAGGATTCGATTTCCCTCGGGAGATAGAAAGGGAAACGAAATCCCAGATGCGAAGTTAATGATATCTTGAAGGTCTTCAATGTCACCTTCGTCTTCTTGTTCGGAATCTTCTGCAGTAAGTATCACCACTTCGCCGTTTGATGAGGAAAGATCAACACCAGATGATTCGGCTGCAACAGCTTCGGCAGCGGTACTCGTCAGAGATTGGAAAGAAGTATTCAAAGAAGCCAGCAAAAAGAATCCAATGCTGATGACCAGAAACAGGCGTAGCGGAGATGTATAACTTGCTCGCCGTCCACTGACATACTCGCGGCTCAAAAAACCAGGCCTGGTAAAGAGATACCAGATTGTTTTGTAGGCTCGACCATCCAATTCGAAAACCACAAAAAACATTCCCCGGATCAGCGCTATGAAAGGCCGCCGGGATTCCTTATTCGCTTGGCCGCAATTGGAGCAGTAATTACCAGCAAGAGATCCTCCACAATTCTGGCAGATACTGGGCTTGGCTACGGCGGAATTGGACATGGCTTTGTGTGTTCTATTGAGCTCTATTAAATGACACCGATTTCCACCCGAAATCGTTCAATATACGGTTTGGCTCTACTACCGTTTTAACCTCAGTCATCAAGATGTCGGAGTTGTTGATATGGCTGTTAGAGCCAAAACTAAAAATAATCGACTCACTTTTATCACTATTTCCTCTATAAAAAATAGCATGTGTTACCTCAAGCCCAAAACCTCATAGTTCCCCTGAGTTTTGAGGCTAATAGTTACATCATCGTCGCTACTGTTTCGCCAATACCAGCCGTGCGAACCCGCAAAGGGTACGGTGATTGAACCCTTCATCTCACTGTTGGTTGCTGTAGCGAAACTCTCAAAATAACCGGTCGAATCTCCTTCTGGCTCGCCGTGTAAATCAAAATAGAGTGCCGTGTTATCTGTACTCCATTCGTAAATTAAGTTGCCGTATTGTTCCAGGTGGAATTTGTACTCCAGCCCTTTATTTGCTGGCACTATTATTGTCGTTTCATCTTCTCGAAAAGTAATTGTCGAGGATTCACCTGAAAGAGCGGAATTTTCAGCAGGTGGAGCTGCTGCAAGAATAGTCAAGCCTAATCGCTGACCGATTCCTGTGGGATCAATGTTGTATTCAGCTGGTAGTACCAAAGTGATAAATAGGATGATAGCGATCACTATCGCTATAATTAACGCTTTAATCAGGGTTTTTGTTGATTGTATAGGGTGGGTAATTTCACTCATAAATTAATCCAATTAATAATAAATATAGCCACTGATTTGATACATAGTGAGAAGTATGCCGCCGCTCATCAACAGGGTATTGCTGACTGTTGAGAATTGCAGATAACTTGCATGTCTGCGCCATAGCCCTAGCAAAATAAGTACAAATCCAAGCGCAATGAATTGACCGATTTCCACCCCAACGTTAAAGGCAATCAAGTTTTGTAAAAGACCCTCTCCACCAAAATCAAACTCCTGTAACTTAGTAGCTAATCCAAAACCGTGAAAGAGACCGAATATCAAAACAGCCGCCTTGGTATTGGGCTGAAATCCTATAAGCCGTTTAAAGCCACCCAGGTTATCGAATCCCTTGTAAACAACAGAGAGCCCAATAATCGCATCAATAATATAGGCATTAACCCGAATGTCGTTAAACACCCCTACCAGCAATGTCAGACTATGCCCCAAAGTAAAGAAGCTGACGTAGATCAAGACATCTTTTGGCCGGTAGAGGAAAAATATCACACCGACCAAAAACAGTATGTGGTCGTACCCCGTAACCATGTGCTTTGCCCCAATATAGAGAAAGGGGATTATTGAAACGCCTTGGTTGGTTACCAAAAATTGCTGTGTACTTTCATCAACTCCGTGGGCGAAAAGAGATGGCGAGAGAAAAAGCAGTCCGAAATATATTAGCCAATGCAATTGGGGTCTCAACTCAATCTTCATCAATGAATTACCTTTAATCCGGTACTAATGTAATGAACCATCCCCACCCCTGCTAGGTATTTGCATTTTTCCTGCCTAGCGCCCAAGTTGAAAGTCTTTAACCCGGGAATGGAGATTGACATGACAATTAGTGTGCTAGGTATCGATATCGCAAAAAATACGTTCCAACTTCACGGCGCAGATTGTGCTGGCAACCCAACTC
>JAESQX010000166.1 GCA_016764875.1 Gammaproteobacteria bacterium | reverse complement strand
GTTGTGGCCGCAGTCCTGAGGCGCGAACCATGATAGTAACAACTCCACCGGCTATACCTTTGCAGTCTTAATACTCCCTGAGACAGAAGTCCATTTTGAGAAAACCAATGAACAAGGTGGCTTTTGCAGCGAGCATGTTGTTGCTCGGTGCGGTGGTAAGTTACCTGCTTTTTCTCGTACACAGTGAAAAGAAAATACTTGTTGACTCACCGGCGGTGGCCAACACTCAAAACCCCATAGGAAAATTTAATGGCCCGCCCTGCAGGGATGAGAAAGATGTGAGGCCTGGCCAACCAAAGCCGTATTGTGGCGCAACACCTTCACTCGCCGCATTGAATATTCGTGAAGCAGAATTACAAAAAATTGCAGAAGGTTTCACGTATCCATGGGCTTTCGAATTCATCAGTGACAACGAGCTTTTGTTAACCGAATTTTCCGGAAAGCTCAAGCGAGTTTATGTTGATACGGGTGAATCAGCTGATATTTCAGGATTGCCAGAAATCACAACGGGCAAAGGCCAGACAGGGTTATTGGATGTAGCCTTACACCCGCAGTTTAAAACAAACCAGCAAATCTACTTCAGTTATGTAATTGAAAATAACAACAGTCACGCATTGGCCGTAGCAAAAGCCAATCTGCATGACAATGAACTAAAAAACGTTGAACGGGTTTTTGTCGCATTACCTTTCGGGAAATCTGCTTCAAATTTTGGCGGAGCACTGATGTTTGATAGTGACGGATACCTCTTCATTGCCACCGGCGATCGTTCAGTAAGAAGTACTGCGCAGCATCCGTCTATGCTGACCGGAAAAATAATTCGACTGAATGATGATGGCAGCGTTCCTGACGACAATCCATTTATAGGACAAGGTGGAGGAATAGATCCGGCGGTCTATGCCCTGGGCGTCAGGAATCCGCAAGGTTTGACGCAGGACAGGCAAACCGGAAATATTTACGAAACAGAACACGGCCCGATGGGTGGTGACGAAGTAAATTTGATTGAGCCGGGTAAAAATTATGGCTGGCCTATCATCACTTACGGCGCCAATTACACTTACAAACTAATTGGCGAAGGCGGCAAAAAAGAAGGCCTCGAACAGCCGCTATTTTACTATTTGCCTTCAATCGCTATTTCTCCCATTGAAATTTATCGAGGTGAAATGTTCAGGGAGTGGGATGGCGATATATTGGTAGGTGCTTTGAAAGGTGCTGCTATCAGCAAGTTGGATCTGGTTAATGGTCGTATCCAATCCGAATACAAAATTCTTGGCGAACTGAATTCAAGAATCAGGGATATCAAAATTGCGTCTGACTCGTCTATCTGGATACTGCTTCAATCCGGTTCAATTTATCGAATGTCGAGAGAAAATAATCCCATCTATGAAGAAATGGCCGTTGGTCAGCGAGATGGCGAGTACATCTACCTTACAATTTGCAGTAGCTGCCATAGCCAGAGCGTGCCCGGAGTACCACAAATTTCCAGCAGGTCTGACTGGACTGAACGCCTGAGAAAAAGTCGAGAGGAATTGTACAGAAATTCCATCGACGGCTTTAATGACATGCCTGAAAAGGGATATTGTGATGACTGTACGAATAATGAAGTTAGAAGGGCTGTAAATTTTATGGCCAACCAGGTGCAAAATTAGTTAAGCATTAAAATTTCCAGCCCGCGAACAACCCTTTTCATGCAACACCTCTTTTTGTAATGTGCAGACCTGATTTTTGATACAGCTCCATGTTTCAACATGGCCCACCATCGATCCTTACATTCAATGTAGCAACAGGTTCTGATCCGGGTTTAGTGATCTCTGACAAATTTCTTGACTGACCGGTCAAACACCTCGGATGCGTATATGTTTCCGTGTGCGTCCGTCGCGATACCCTCTGCCCTGACGCCTCCCATTGTGCCGTATACGGTTCCATCTTTCGCACTTCCAATCGTGATTATCCGACCGCTTGTCACAAACATCATATCGTCTGGAGTAATAGCGATGCCGGAAGGTGCGCCAAACTGTGGCCACTGTGCAATGAAGCCACCATCCTGATCAAAAATCTGAATGCGACGATTACCCCGATCGGCTACGAACACCCGGCCTTGCGAATCCAGCGCGATCGCATGTGGTGTATTGAATTCACCTGGCGCTGAGCCCAATTTGCCCCATGCTTTTATGAACTTCCCGTCCTTCGAGAATTTGACCACACGTGCATTGGTTCGGGCATTGTGTCCATCCGATACGAAAATATCGCCATCTACAGGATCGACAACAACAGCTGTCGGCGCATTGAAATGCGTTGAGTCAGTTCCGGCAACACCCTTGGTGCCCAACGTCATTACCACCTTTCCGTCAGGCGAGAGCTTAAAGACCTGATGACCACGACCCGCTTTCACGGTGTTAGGGATCGGCCCCATCAAGCCGAGATAGGGTGGGTCACCGACGGTAGCGTCTGCTGCCCATATAAACCCCTCATGATCCACAAATATGCCATGCGGCCACACCAGGAGTCCTGTGCCGAATTCACGGAGGATTTTTCCCGTTGACCCATCGATCTCAATAATTGGCGGCTCAAACCTGCGAGTCGCGTAAACGCGCGTTCCTGCCCTGTCTACCGCTGCCCCATTCATCTCCCAATAGGGCGGTGATACCTCAGGAATTGGAAGCCAGGACTGATCCCTGCTGTATTTGACTGGCTCTGCTCCCGCAGTATTCGCGAGAAACATTGCCAGTAGGGCGGTACAAGCGACTGTCATTTTATTTAAATAGCGCATCGATCTCTCCGTGCAAGGGCTGAATTTTATTATGCTGCCAAGGTGTAAGAAGAATATAAGTTATCTCTATTTGAGTCCAGACCTCTTGTACCACATGCACAATTGGGACGATCATAAATAAGAGGTAGTGCGAACGAAAGGTTGCTTTAAGAATTCCGAGAGTGCCCGAATTGTCTGCTAGCACGAGCTATTTGTTGGGGTTTTTTTGGTGAGCCACGTAATCATCAAGTAACTGTCGAATTATTTTCTGGTACTGCATATGATGCTTTTTTGCGGTGTCTTTAAAATAAGCAACACTTTCCGAACTAAGAGAAATTGTGATTTTTGTATTTTGTTGTTTGAGCGCAATCTCTTCAGGTGGAGGTAGAAAATCAGATACTAGATTTAAATCACCGATAGGCTCGTCACTATATTGAATTTCTTTGCTCATATATCTTTTTACCTTTACGCCAATAGCCTGCTCCAATAATGCGGATACAATCAGTTCGATAAGTACCGAACAGTCAGAATCCCATTACCCTGCTTGTTTAAGCCAAGAGCGCAAAATTGAGACACCCACAAATTAGTGATAATAAAAACAAAGAGTTATCTGACCTTTTCTGTGGGTGTCCAGTTTGTTCGCAGTTTGTTCGTGGTACCCGACAGGTGCTCGTTATGGCTAATTATTAAATCTGGAGTTGCTTAACTGCTTGTGGGCAACCTCTTCGGGCGTATTTGTAATCAATCCATAAATCCAGCGAATGCCATTAACACCCTGCACCCGTTCGCCGGCCAGCATGCCGCTCATGCCATAATTGCCTTCGTGACAGGCATATTCATAGATCTGGCCACTACTGGGTCTGAAGGTTAGCTCACCTCGCCATGGCCGGCGATAAATATCGTCGTCCTCTACGGTGAACTCGTAAACTATTTCCTGCTCGCCAATTCTCGTAAAACGTTCGGTTACTTTGCTATTCAAACCGATGTAGAACTGGTGCTTAATCGCGGTACGCAAGCTTTGTTGCGGGTGGAATTGAGTAGTCTCTACCACCAGGGTGTCGCCCTCCCAGTGACCAATAGAATCTCCCAGCCAGGGTCGTATGGACTCTGGCAGCGGTTCGCTCTCAATTCGAATTGTGCGCACCGCATGATTCATTTCCACCAGAATCATAACCTGACCCGGCGTCTGTACGAACTGATAATTATTGTTGTATAAAACTGGCAGCATAGGCGGGCCACCGGTTGACCCGAAACCCACTACGCAGCGGTCTCCCAATAATTGCTCTTCAGGATTGTTGCGCTTTTGTGTCTTTATCAGGGTCCACCAATACTTCGTCCAACCACTGATCGTGTAGGGTACCTTGCCACTTTCGGGTTCGATAATAATAGAGGTTCTGGGCTCCCCCCTTACTCTCAACAATCGATCACCTCGTTCAAACCAAAAGCTGTTATAACCACCTACTTCTTCTCCAGCCGGTAAATTTCCTTCCGGCAGGTCGTCAATTTCACCCAACAATCCAGCATCCTGTTGCTCCAGCTGGCGCACCTCCTCCTCGCTAATGACTAACTTATCTATACCGACAAACCGTTCCAGACCGGTGATCGTTGCCGTATTCCAAACGCCTTGCAGATCAGGGGCGCCCCAGGGCAAACGCGGGGTCTGCCAGTCCTGCGCTGTGGCCGCAAGCGATAACATCAGTAGTAATGGTAGTAATAACGTCTTCATAGTTGTTTTCAACCTGGCTTCAACTGCACTCACTGTGTTTCAAAACTCACTCGGATACGAGCCATCCTTTCCCAAACTAACGATGTATTCCAGATAACGTTAGGGGTTCACCTGTCATTGCAACGGTTTCTTACGCAGATGCCCATAGATAAGTTCTTCCACAAATTCGACACAGTTGAACTGCATCAAGCGATCATCCGGTGCTACTCTTTTGTATATGGGCATACTTATTTTCCACGGACGGGTATAAACAGCAGGGTCTTCAAGTGTGGCTTCGTAGTTCATAGTGTGACCGCTGGTGAGGGTGAATCGCTCCGTTACCTTTAAGCTATCGCTATGGTAATTACCCGACCTGTCCAGCCATGTCTGTCCGTTAAAACCCGTTGCTTCTATCACCATGGTGTCACCTTCCCAGCGCAACCACGACTGCCCCATCCAGCTGTCCATAAGTGCCGGTCCAGGGTCTGACATATGTATGTTGCGTACTGCGCCGGCATACTCATAGGAGAAGAGCAATGCATCGCTATTGTGTGCAATTTGAAAACCAAATCCCATGTAGTTTGCCCGGGGCACGCCGGGTAAATAGCATTTAATCTCAGGATCGGACGTTAGCCAGTTGTCGCGGTTTTTGTCGCGCTGCCTGCGTGCAGCTCGCTTGTAAGGTATGGTTCCGCCTTCTACCACTCCCATGCC
>JAESQX010000018.1 GCA_016764875.1 Gammaproteobacteria bacterium | reverse complement strand
GCCGAGCCCGGTCCCACAAGCAGACAGATCAAGGCAATCAGTCTTAACGATTTTAGAATTTCTACCATAAATTCCTGATCCGGCTACAAGTATATGCCCCAATCAGCTTGTCCGAGCAACCGGTCCCGGCATTTTAACGTCCAGGGGTTTAGCGCCTACTTGCTGATTATTCAGTATTTCTATCGCCCTCTCAAAGGCTAACTTTACGTGGCGAATCAGACCCCTTCGTTATGAGTCAACTACTTCGGCAGGTTATGGCATCCCATCCAGTTCTTCTCCTTCTTTTACCGGTGCCATCAGGTCTTCCCGGGTCACTTTCATAAACAGGAGTGTACTACTGGAAATGTAGATTGATGAGTAGGTTCCTATCACCACGCCAATCGTTAATGCCAGGGCAAACCCGCGAATTGATTCGCCCCCCACAATCAGCGTGGTAACGAGAACCAGCAGAGTAGTTAATGATGTAATCAAGGTTCGACTCAAAGTCTGGTTCAGGGATGTGTTGATCATCTCCTCGGGAGTGCCTACACGCATACGGCGAAAATTTTCCCGAATCCGGTCTGATACCACGATGGTGTCATTAAGCGAATAACCTATTACTGCCAGCAGGGCCGCCAGCACGGTGAGATCAAACTCCAGACGAAAAACAGAAAACACCCCCAGAGTGATAATAACGTCATGGGCTAATGCCGCCACCGCGCCAACAGAAAATTTGAATTGAAAACGCACGGCGATGTAGATCATTATTATGCCCAGGGCAACCAGCATACCGAGTCCACCCTGTTCAGCCAGTTCCTCTCCCACCTTGGCACTCACATAATCAGAACCCAACAACTGGATTTCCATACCCGAAGCCTCTCTTAGCACATCGACTATCTTCTCTCCTGCGACCAGCGCCTGAGCAGCCTGCTCGCCGGGGGCTACCTCTTCATCAACCGGCAGCAGAATTCGGATATCTCGATCAGAGCCGAAAGTGACCACTACAGCGTCTTCGTAGCCGTTGTCCCTAAGCATTTCGTTCACCTGGGGAACTACAATCGCTTCGGCGTAGGTAAGACGCACCGAAGTCCCGCTGGTAAAATCCAGGCCAAACTGCAGGGAATTAAAAAGCAGCGAACCCAGGGAAATAACCACCAACACACCAGAAAAAATGGCGGCAATACGGCGTTTGCCCATGAAGTCTATTTTATATTCTGCTATCATTTTCTACGATTCCTCAATCCATTCCCTCCACGGGTCAACTCGCTTCACTGGTTTTCAATTGCGATGTCTGCTTCCCGCCAATAGAAAGTGACTGTACCGTCCGCCCGCCATAAAAGGCATTAACCAGCGCACGGGTGCCCACTATGGAGGTAAACATGGAAGTAATGATGCCAATCATCAGCGTCACGGAAAAGCCCTTGACTGGTCCGGTGCCGATGGTAAACAACACCACTGCCACCAGAAAGGTAGTCAGGTTGGCGTCAAGAATCGTGGTAAAAGCCCGGTTATAACCCGCATCTATTGCCTGTTGCGGCGACATGCCGCCTTTCAACTCCTCTCGTATACGGGTAAAAATAAGCACATTGGCATCCACAGCCATACCAACCGTAAGAACAATGCCAAATATGCCGGGCAAGGTCAGGGTGGCAGGGATCAGCGTGGACATCACCGCAATAATAAGCAGGATATTCATAATCAGCGCTGCATTGGCGGCAATACCAAACAGCCGGTAGTAAAACAGCATGAAAATAACAATCAGGATCGATGCAATGGTAACCGCCGTAAAACCCTGCTCAAGGTTCTCCCGGCCCATTGAAGGCCCAATAACAGATTGTTCCACTATGGTCATAGGTGCTGCCAGGGAGCCAGACCGGATTAACTCTCCCAGACCATTAGCTTCTCGCTGACTCAAACCGGTGATGCGAAATTGCCGCGGTAACGCCGTTTGAATAGTGGCATGGCTGATTAATCGAGCCTCTTCATAAAATTCCACCTCATCTACACGCTCACCGTTTTCATCAAGTGCCAGCACGGTTCTGGACTTGGTTTCTATCAGCAGGATATCCATCTGACGACCCACGTTGTTCCGGGTGACCCTGTTAATTTGTTGCCCGCCCTGGGCGTCAAGACTGATGGAGACCTGTGGTAATCCATTTTCATCAAGGGTGGCCACCACGTCGCTGACCCGGTCACCATGCAAAATTACATCGTTATCAACATTTATCATGCGACCTTCATATTCAAAGGTTTCATAACTCAGAGGTGAAGCCCCCACCTGTGCCTCAAGGTGAAATTCCAGTGTGGCTATACGCTGCAATATTCGAATTGCCTGGGCAGGATCCTGCATTCCGGGCAGTTCCACCACTATTCGGTCTGATCCCTGCTGCTGCACTGTAGGTTCGGCCACGCCAAGAGAATCAACCCGACTAAGCAGGGTGGTGCGGTTTGCCTGCAAGGTATCCCGCTGAATCTGTAATTGAGTATCCTCGGTCAGTCGCAGATCCAGAATGGCCTGACCGTTGTCCGATCGAGTTTGAAAAAGCAGTTCGGGAAAACCATCCCGCAATTCTGAACGGGCGCTGGAGCGGGTATCCTCATCGGCAAACTGGATTTCAATATGAGAGTTACTGACCAGGGTCAATCCGGAGGATCGGATTCTGGCGCTACGCAAGATGCTGCGTATATTACTGAGATTATCTTCCATGCGCCGCTCGAGCGCTGCTTCCAGGTCAACCTCCATAAGGAAGTGAACGCCGCCCTGTAAATCGAGCCCCAGATTCATTTTCCCGGCGCCAATGGAGCGCATCCATTCAGGGGTGGTAGGAGCCAGATTCAACGCAACAATGTGCTGATCACTCAAGGCTTCCTCTATTGCTGACTTGGCACGCAACTGGTCATCCAGGCTGGTCAGGCGAACCAGCGCACTCTCATCCTGCAGCGTTTCCCCGAAAAAATCGATCTGAGCCGCTTCCAGTGCGGTGGTAATAACCGCCAGATCCGCCTCGTTAACCGGATTGGCTTCATGGGATATCTGCAGTGCCGGATCGTCAGGAAACAGGTTGGGCACTGAATACAGGAAGCCCAACATCACAACCAGCACAACCAGTATGTTTTTCCATGCCGGATATTTGTTCAACATGATTTATCAGTTCCGTAAATTCTTTCCAGGGGTAATTCCTTCATTGACCATTTCCGCTTAATTGATACCGGCAATTGTACCCTTGGGTAGTGCCGCTGCCACCGACGACTTCTGAACCTTGATTTCAACTCCATCCGCAATCTGCATCCCCATGTAATCCTCGGTGACAGAAGTTACTTTACCCAGAATACCGCCCGACGTCATAACCTCATCGCCCTTGGAGATGCCGCCAATCAGTTCTTTGTGCTCCTTGGCGCGCTTCGACTGGGGGCGCCACAAGATGAAATAGAACAGTACAAACATGCCGCCGATAAAAATCAGGTTGAACGTAGTGCTGGGCGAAGCGGCTTCCTGCGCATATGCAATTGGAAATAAAAAATTCATGGTTTCGTCTCGTTAGTGTTATACCTTGCCAGGCAAGGAAATCAGATATCTTGTTCTGATGTCAGTTAATAAGTCTGTTCGATTATTTTTCAAGCCATCGCGACAGTCTGTGCATACTTCAGGTCTGCTCCAACTGGCGCTGAGACTCTTTAAAAGCCCGCGAAAAGGCGCTCAATCTACCCTTTTCTATAGCCTGACGCAAATTCTGCATGAGATTCTGGTAAAACCGTAAATTATGCATTGTATTAAGCTGTGCACCCAGCATTTCCTTACATTTATCAAGATGATGGAGATAGGCGCGGCTGAAATTCAGGCAGGTATAACAATCACAATCCGGATCCAATGGCCCGGTATCCGTCTTGAACCTGGAATTGCGCAATTTCAGTATTCCCCGGGAAGTGAAAAGGTAGCCATTTCTGGCGTTGCGGGTCGGCATTACACAATCAAACATATCCACACCCATTGCTACGGCCTCGATGATATCTTCAGGCGTACCCACTCCCATCAGATATCGTGGTTTATTGTGAGGCATATGGGGGGCTATATTTTCGATAATAGTCGCCATTTCCTCCTTGGGTTCACCCACTGACAAACCACCAATGGCGTAGCCACTAAAATCCATTGTCACCAGTTCGTTCAGGGATTGCTCTCTTAAATGTGGATACATCCCTCCCTGAACAATTCCAAACAGGGCGGACTTGTGATCTGCGTGAGCCTCTTTGCAGCGCTTTGCCCAGCGCAGGGACAGACTCATTGATTCCCTTGCTGATTTTTCACTCACCGGATACCCGGTACATTCATCAAACACCATAATCACATCAGCGCCCAATTGCTGTTGTACCTGTATCGCATTTTCCGGGCCAAGAAATACCTCATCACCGTCAATTGGCGAGCGAAATTTTACTCCCTGCTCCGATATTTTCCGCATGCTACCCAGGCTGAATACCTGGAAACCACCGGAATCTGTCAAGATCGGTTTTTGCCATCCTATAAAATCATGGAGATCACCATGGGCACTTATAATATCTGTACCGGGCCTGAGCATCAGATGAAACGTGTTTCCCAGCAAGATCTCCGAACCCGTTTGCAGAACCTGCTCCGGTGTGAGTCCTTTAACACTGCCATAGGTACCCACGGGCATGAAAGCCGGTGTGTGTACATCGCCTCGATCAAAGCTCAGCACACCACTGCGAGCGTCCCCATCATTGGCTGTCAGATTAAATTTCATAGCAATATTTGTTCAGGAATGCTCAGTTAATTACCGCTTAATGTTCCCTGGTCGCGCGGAATTCCACATCGGGCCATCGCTCTTCCATGAGGCTCAGATTAACGCGGGTGGGAGCAAGGTAGCTAAGATAGCCACCCGCATCCATGGCGAGATTCTCATGCGCCTTCTTTTTAAATTCTTCCAGCTTTACCCGGTCATCACACCGAATCCAGCGTGCTGTGTAAACATTACTGGGCTCGTAGATGCAGTCGACCTTGTATTCGTCCTTTAAGCGAAAGGCCACCACTTCAAACTGCAATATACCCACAGCACCAACGATGAGGTCATTGTTTTTGAGAGGCATAAATACCTGGGTAGAGCCTTCCTCAGATAACTGGGTCAAACCTTTTTGCAATTGTTTAAGTCTCAACGGGTCTTTTAGGCGAATGCGGCGAAACAGCTCCGGGGCAAAATGGGGGATGCCGGTGAATTTTAATTGTTCACCGCTGGTAAACGTATCACCCAATTGTATGGTGCCGTGATTGTGCAACCCGATAATATCGCCGGAAACCGCTTCCTGAACCTGTTCCCGCTCTCCCGCCAGAAATGTCACTGCATCGTTAACTTTTATATCCCGGCCAAGGCGAACATGGCGCATCTTCATGCCCTTTTTATACTGGCCTGAACAGATACGTAAAAACGCTATACGATCGCGATGTTTGGGATCCATATTCGCCTGAATCTTGAATACAAAACCACTGAACGTATCTTCATCGCAGCCCACGTTTCTGGATTCAGTAATACGGTCCCGAGGAGGCGGCGCCCAGTTTATAAAATCATCCAGCATTTCTCTGACACTGAAATTGCCCAGGGCTGTACCAAGATAAACCGGGGTCAACTTCCCCGCAAGATAGGCTTCCAGATCAAACTCGTGACTGGCTCCCCTTACCAACTCAATGGCTTCCACTTCGCTCTCATACTCATCAGCCAGGAATTCACGAGCTTCAATGCTATCAATCCCTTTAATCTGCACATCGTCCGGCAGCTGACTCCCCTGACCTTTCTGATAAACTTGTATGGTATCGGTATACAGGTTGTAGGCTCCCTTGAATTGCTGACCCATGCCCAACGGCCAGTTGATCGGAGCACACTTTATTTTCAGAACATTTTCAATTTCATCAAGTATTTCTACCGGATCCAGGGTATCCCGATCCAGCTTGTTTACAAAAGTGAAGATGGGCGTGTCGCGCAACCGGCATACGTCCATTAACTTGATAGTACGCTCTTCCACTCCCTTGGCAGCATCCACCAACATTAAAGCCGAATCCACGGCGGTCAAAACACGGTAGGTATCCTCGGAGAAATCCTCGTGCCCGGGTGTGTCCAGCAAATTCACCATGCAGTCCTTATAGGGAAACTGCATTACCGATGAAGTAACAGATATACCCCGCTGTTGCTCCATGACCATCCAGTCAGAGGTGGCATGACGGCCTGACTTCTTTCCCTTTATAGTGCCGGCAACCTGTATTAGTTGACCCAGAAGCAATAGCTTTTCGGTTATGGTGGTTTTTCCTGCATCGGGGTGAGAGATTATCGCCAATACGCGGCGGCGGTGAATCTCTTTGCCAAGGTCCTGTGTATTCATGATTGTTTGATTCAATTAGGCTCGGGAAGAATTCGAGAACTGCAATAGGGCCACGCTCTTTTGAGCTTTCAAAAAAGGGCGTAAGTATAGCAACAAGCGGGTTGCAGCAACATAGCCATAAATTGTTGTTGCTAGGGAACCTCTGGTGAATGGGATACAATCCCGGCAATTGAGGAGGTGAACCCGGTGATTGAAATTAAGGAACAGGTTCAGGTTATTTTCTTTAGCAATATTGGCAGTCGCTTGCGAGCCAATCTGACTATTTAAGCTATCCCATTCACCCGCCCCCACGAAAAGAAAGGAGTACCAGGATTTGGATTTTCAGTTATCCCAGCAGCAGAAACTGTTACAGGAAACCGCCAGAAAATTTGCCCGGAATGAGCTGATGGAGCTGGCAAAGCAGGTAGAGCAAACTGACGAGCCACCGGGTATCGAGGTACGCAAGCAATTCGCCGAGCTCGGTTTTCTGGGCATCAATATAGATAGCCGTTATGGCGGCGCCGGCCTATCTCACCTTGATGCGGTAGTGGTACTGGAAGAACTGGCCAAGGCATCCATCGCCGTCGCCTTTCCGGTGTTTGAATCCTGTTTTGGGCCCTGCCTGGCTATCAACCATTTCGCCAATGAAGAGTTAAAACAAAGAATTCTGCCGAGGGTGTGTTCCGGCGATATAGTGACCGCCGTAGCCATGTCAGAACCCGGGGCCGGGTCTGCCCTTACCGATCTCACCACCACCGCCACGATCACTGCGGATAAAGTTATTCTAAATGGTCAGAAAAGGTGGTGTTCCGGTGCAGGTCATTCGGAGGCTTATGTGGTTTATTGCCGCCTGTCCGATGCCCCCGGGGCTAAAGGTATTGGCGCCGTACTGGTGGAAAAAGGTGCCGATGGCTTCAGTTTCGGTAAACGGGATCATCACATGGGCTTTCGCGGTATTTACAGCGCGGATATGTATTTCGACAACGTTGAACTTCCCCTCAGCAATATCATTGTTCCCGCTGGTAGCTTCCCAAAACTGATGCAAGCCTTTGATCTGGAGCGTTGTGGCAATACCACCATGTCTCTGGCCGTGGCACAATCTGCCTTTGATTATGTGCTTGATTACACGCAGGAACGTAAGCAGTTTGGTAAGCCTGTAATCGATTTCCAGGCCGTACAGATACAGCTGGCTGAAATGAAAATGCGCCTGGATGCATCCCGCCTGTTACTCTACCGGGCGGTGGTCAACGGGCAGAATGGGCTACCCTCCATAAATGAAAGCTCCATAGCCAAGTGTTATGCCAATGAAACCGTTCGTGAAGTAACCAGTGTGGCTATGCAGCTGATGGGCGGCTATGGTTATTCGAAAGAGTATCCCATTGAACAGAAGCTGCGTGACGGCTGGGGCTGGGGAATTGCCGGTGGCACCATGGATATCCAGAAAATAAATATTACGGCCTCGTTAGCTGGACGTCGTTTTAACCAACGCCGATAATCTGTTTTTCACCCTTCTTATTCGCAAATTTTTATAGCAGGAGATTTTATAAATGGCAACAATTTCTGACCAGTTCCAGGCTCGATTACAATGGTTTGGCAACCAGGGCATGTTGAGCGGACGAACCTATGTTCTTGTCAGTGGTAGCCAGCAGATTGATGCCACCATAACCCGAATTAAGTACCTGCTTAATCAGAAACTTGAAAAACCTCTGGCAACAACCAGTCTTGAGAAAGGGCAGGAAGGTGTGTGCAACATTTCTCTTGCCGCACCGCTGGAATTTGAGGCGTATGCTATCGATCCTGAGCTGGGCGCATTTAACCTGCTTGACAGCAAAAATGGAGAACTACTGGCACGGGGTTTCATCGATCATGGGCTTAGACGGGCGGATAATATTCATTGGCAAAAGCTGGAAATCAACAAGCAGTTAAGAGCCGAGGCCAAATCCCAGAAACCCTGTGTAATCTGGCTGACCGGGCTATCGGGCTCAGGCAAATCCACTATCGCGAACCAGATCGAAAAACAACTGTTTGCAACCGGGAAACATTCCTATCTTCTTGACGGCGATAATATCCGGCACGGTTTGAATCGTGATCTAGGTTTTACCGATGCTGATCGGGTCGAAAACATACGCCGCGTTGCGGAAACCGCCAGGCTCATGTTGGATGCCGGGCTGATTGTAATAACCAGTTTCATCTCTCCATTCCGCGCGGAACGTGCAATGGCACGAAGTTTATTTGAACCCGGGGAGTTCATTGAAATTTTCGTTGATACACCGATTGAAGAGTGTGAAAAACGGGATCCAAAAGGCCTGTATAAAAAAGCAAGAGCAGGAGAAATCAAAAACTTTACCGGTTTTGACAGTCCCTACGAATCCCCGGGTAATCCAGAGCTTCGAATTGATACCCTTGATCAGGATGCATCGGAGTCAGCTACTGTGGTGATGAATTACCTTGCAATCGGTGCCGGGGCTACTCCAATCCAAGGCTGAGGCAGCACGGGGATAGTCTCTAATGGGCGGACTGAGATTCGCCCCTGGCGCTACCGGAGGCAAATCCGGGATGCAAAACGTCCGAACTCTTCACTAACAGCAGATCATGTCGGTTCAGCTGATCCAATTCGCCTGTCTGAATCATGCCCACATCGTCAAGCAAGACGCAGACAACATCGTCGTCTTCCATAGTAACCACAATACAGGGTTTGAAGCCATTAACTGTATTGAGGGAGGCAAGCCCGCCTATATGGCAGTGAAAGGGGGGGTATTGTCCGGTTGAATTCAGTAGTACACCACTGGATGTACAGGGCGTACCAAACCCGGCAGCTGCTACAACGTTGATTATTTCAATTATGGCGGGATCAGCGAGATCAACGTGTACGGTGTTGGATACCGGCAGATTCCTGCTCTGACGTTGAAGATTGACCATGGTGAGAAACAGGTCAATGTCATCCTGATTCCACTGCAGCACCTCTTCATTCTCCGAGCGCGACTGATCGGAAGGCATGCTCAACACCGGGGTCTCGATGGTCAGGTCTTCTCTATCATCTTCAGCCTGATACGGTACTACCATGGCTACAGCACAGAAGCCTTCACTGGACTCGGCACTCAAGCGCCAGAGGAAAGGAAAATCACCGTCTAGTTCAAACATAAGCCATCAAAGTTACGGGTGAATTTCGATGCAACATAGCACAATAACAGACAAAGAAGAATCGCCCCTACCGGGTTAACTTTTCGCCTGCAGCCAAAGCTCTTATTGTACGTGGGTTGTTAGGCTGGAAGAGCGCTGACAGAGGTGGATTTCGTGGCAGTCCCTGAAGAAAATGTTTTCCACAGAATCTGTGGATAAGTCGGTGAACAGTTTTAAAAAATCGCCTCGAAAGCAAGAAAATATGGCTTGCTCACACAAATTGATCATTTTTTGATCAATTCATAATATCTATACATATCAATTAGTTAAGTGTTTTTGAAGGTTCGAACCAAAATAAAACCTGCTTTTTCATAGGGTTTTATGAGCACCTTGTTATTTTTGTGCATAAAATATCGGGTAAAATGTAATTCCATTGTTTTCACGGCTCATTCCCCACTGTTTTTATTAGGTTTTTTTGCTTCGTCATTACCATTCGTTCACGCTATTTTTATATTCCAGTTTCGAACACCTTAAAATTCGCTACTGCCCCATAGAAACGGGAAGAAACCTTGTGACGGCGGACTATTTGACACTCCACGAAACTATGTACAGTGCTCCAACCAGAGACTAACCGACTATCAGGTTAAATATGGTAGGTGCCAGAACAATCGCACAAACTGCTGCCAATAACATATCCTTGTCGATACCGTAATTAATCAACG
>JAESQX010000165.1 GCA_016764875.1 Gammaproteobacteria bacterium | reverse complement strand
TTCTTCGTGAAAGACCCGAAGTGATTTATGCCTTTACCAACGCTATAATCGGAATCAAATGAACAATCGCCATCCGAACACAAAAACATACCTGCACACCTTTATTGCACTTATAGCGGCGCTTATCTCCGCCCAGCTTGCTTTTGCTCAATCACCTTCCCGGTTACCGCAGTTTCAAGTCGACGATGATTGGCCAAACGTGCCCGCGCAGTTGAAGCTGGGTGACCCTTCAAGCTTTGCCGTTGATTCAAACGACAATGTTTATATGTTGCATCGACCTCATGTTTTGTCCGACGAAGATTACCCTTCAGCCGCACCGCCGGTAGTGGTGTTTGATCCTGCAGGCGAAGTTATTAACACCTGGGGAGGCAACAGTGCCGATTATCAGTGGCCGCAGCGAGAGCATTTTATTCACATCGACTACCAGGATAATGTGTGGATAGGTGGCAATTACTGCCCCGACCGAGATATACCCAGACTCAAGCCAGTGAATGACGATCAGATTTTGAAGTTCTCAACACAGGGAGAATTCCTGCTACAAATTGGTCTGGTTGACGGCAGCGGCGGCAACGCAGACACCCTGAATCTGCATCAGCCTGCCGATGTTGCGATTGATCCAGATACTAACGAAGTTTTCGTGGCGGACGGTTACGGAAATCACAGGGTCATTGTTTTCGATGCAACCACCGGTGCCTACAAACGTCTCTGGGGCGCTTTTGGAAATAGCCCGGAAGAACTGGATCAGTGCCCTCCGCCTGCCCTGCGCACTGTCCCGCCGGGAGCCGGCCCTGATCAATTCAGTATTGTCCATGCTATTCGAATCAGCCACGATGGTCTGGTGTATGTTGCAGACCGGGAGAACCGGCGTGTACAAGTCTATTCCCGGGATGGTGATTACATTCAACAGCTGATACAACACGAGACACCTTTTGCCCGTAACCTGGCGCTGTCGGCTGATCCCCAGCAGAAGTACTTATACGTGGGTAACGGTTCTGATATTACTATTGTTGAGCGCCGCTCCATGACGGTAATTGGAAGCATAGCGCCTGAGGGAATGGTTGGCAGTGGTCATCAAATTGCAACAGATTCCAAAGGGAATATTTATATCGCCGCCAGTAGGCGCGGCATGCAGAAATTGGTGCTGATTTCGGATTAACTGGATTCAGGCAACGTGGACGAAAGAGCTGTTTTTTTTACTGCGTCCCATCTTGGCAAATCACATCGAATAACTTAAGCGTGTAGGTTGCCAGCTCCCACATTAGGACGATAAAACAACAAGCCCAACGCAGCAAGAGTAGCAAAGAATGCACCCGCGATGAACGCCGCCGAGGCGCCAAATTCGTTCCATAATACCCCGGCTATGACACTTGCCAGCAACAACGCTACGCCACTTACCAGATTAAAAAAACCAAAGGCGGTACCACGAAGCTCCGCAGGGGCGGTATCGGCAACAAGTTTTGAGAGCAAACCCTGAGTAAGCGCCATATGCAGGCCCCAGAATGCTGCTCCAACAAATGCTACCCAGGACGATGTCGCGATCGCAAGAATGACATCAGCGACCACCAGCACCCAGAGCCCTATTACTAAAAGCATTCTCGCCGAAAACCTGTCACTGGCTACACCGGCCGGATAAGCAAACAAGGAGTAGGCTAGATTCATGATAATCATGATCACAGGTACGAAACTGATAGCGAGCCCGAGGTCCTGTGCCCGGAGAATCAGAAATGCTTCACTAAACCGAGCGAGAGTAAATACTGCTCCAAGCGTGACAACTAACCAGTATTTCACCGGCAGTCGTTTTACATCGGTTAACTTCAGGCGATTTCGAGGCCCAGTAGATTGATCCTGACTCTCGGGTTCGCGCACTGCAACCACCAGCAGAAAAACCGCAATAAACGCAGGCACTACAGCGACCCACAAAACAGCTTGAATGTTATTTGCAAACCAGATCATAAATAAGACGGCCAGAAGTGGCCCGATCAAGGCCCCTACTGAATCAAGAGACTGACGCAATCCGTAAGCCGCACCTCTAAGTGGCTGCGGTGTGATATCGGCAATCAGGGCGTCGCGCGGCGCACCGCGAATACCCTTACCAATACGATCGATCAGCCTTGCCCCGAAAACCCAGCTGATAACATTTGCCAGCGGAAATATCAGCTTGGTTATGGCACTTAATGCGTATCCGATTACAGCAAGAAACTTACGCTTTCCAAAGTAATCGCTGATGGCACCTGAAAACACCTTAGTGATCGCCGCAGCCCCCTCGGCAATGCCTTCCACAATTCCAATAATGATCATGGAGGTACCGAGGACCGTAACCATGAATATGGGCAGGAGACTATGAACAAGCTCGGACGAAATATCCATGAACATCGAGACAAACCCAAGCATCCAGATACTTCTGGGCAATTTGCCATAGATGAATTTACTGGATGCGCGCGACTCAGGGTTATTGTGTTGTGACATAGGCCGGTATCCTGGCTGACCGGTGTTTACCCGATTGGCGGGCGCACCATCATGAACGCATGTGAGTGATAGCGAACGACATGATTTTATACCTGGGATGTTATTGTACTTTGAGAAAATGGCCCCGTGGTCAGGTTCGCTCTACTGAATCAGGATGCCGGGACAAATATATCTCTTTGCCACCATACCTGACCACCAACTTTTTCTCACCGACAAAATAAGGTTTCCAGAGCTTGATGGAAACCGGTACGGCCACATTAAGCGCAAAGGCCGTTGCCATCAGCGTGTAGAAAGCATCTGTGGTGATGATGGAGTTTTGAACATAGCCGATGTTCATTACTACGAAGGCCAACTCTGCTCGCCCCAGCATACCAAACCCGATCATAATGCTATCGCACCACTCATAATTGCCCGTATAACGAGCAGCCAGACCGGCCGACAAAATCTGCGCTATCAGCAGCCCTACTGTCAGTATTACGATCTGTGGAATTACACTGATCAGGATACTCTGTTCAAAAATTATCTTGGTACCAAGATCAACGAAAAATACCGGGCCGATCCAGGAGAAAGCTACGTTATCAACTATCTTCTTGGTTTCATTGTAATAATCAATCTCCGGATGCTCATGAAAATGAAAATACTCCTGCTTGATGATAAGGCCAGCCATGTATGCACCAACAGCAGGATGAAATCCAAACTGAAAAGACAGCAGGCTAATCAACAGAGCAATCAACAGCGCCGCTTTAAACAGAATTAGCGATATATCCACCACGGTTATATCCGTATCGCCGGCGGCCATGGGGACAATAACAGCAACGGCAGCAAGTGCAGCAATATCATCAAGAATAGCGGAAGTCATGATCCCCGTAGAGGCTGCCGAATGCTGCAACTTCTCACTTTTTAACGACACTATGGTGAGGGAGACTGCCGTGGCCGTCATAGCCAGCGCACTGATTACGGCTATCCTCGGATCCTGCCAGAAATAGATGATAACGGCGTAAGCTTGGTTTTTTCTGCCAGGAAATAGGACATGAATACGCCTATCCAGATAATCGCCAAAAACAGCATGTCATGCATGTAAAAAGAACCTTGCTTGAATTATTCCCGAGGGCTATCGGCCCGCGCAAAAAAGACACGACTGTCCATCAGCCACGCACCGTCAATACTATAAGTCTCGGTAATTCCGGCCGTATAAAATTGATCAATTCGGTATTATGGAAAAATAATAAAAAAAGGGTCAGAGTAAATACACAGAACTGTATATTTACTCTGGCCCCTTTTTACCAGATTTGTACCCGCTCCTCCGGTGGCAGGTAGAGCGCGTCGCCGGGTTGAACATCGAAGGCCTCATACCAGGCATCCAGATTACGTACTACGCCGTTTACCCGAAATTCCGCCGGCGAGTGTGGATCAGACTTCAGCCGTGACAACAGGGCATCTTCGCGAATCTTGGCCTGCCACACCTGGGCCCACGCCAGGAAAAAACGTTGATCTCCGGTTAGTCCATCCATGACCGGAGCTTCTTCCCCATTAAGAGCCATCTGGTAGGCCCGGTACGCCATGGACAAACCACCTACATCTCCAATATTCTCCCCCAGGGTAAAATTCCCATCGATATTCTGTCCTTCGACCGGTTCGTATCCGTCGTACTGTGTAGCTAGGGCGCTGGTTTTGGCGTCGAATGCTTCACGCACACTGTCAGTCCACCAGTTTCTCTGAATACCAAGGTAGTCTGACTTGGAACCCTGGTCGTCAAATCCGTGCCCCATTTCATGCCCGATCACCCCGCCGATTCCTCCATAGTTAACGGCCAGATCGGCAGCTGGGTCAAAGAAGGGTGGTTGCAAAATACCTGCCGGGAATACAACTTCATTAAAGGAAGAATTGTAATAGGCATTAACCGTCTGCGGGGTCATACCCCATCTCTCCCGATCGGTAGCTTTTCCCAGG
>JAESQX010000164.1 GCA_016764875.1 Gammaproteobacteria bacterium | reverse complement strand
TACTTGTTTCTGATGCCGTTCTGGTTATTGAAAGGCAAGGCCAACTTCAAACACCAGATCGCTGAACGAGTGGAGTTAAGAATCGACCTGCTTCCCTACAACCAGAAATTACTGGCATTGCTGGCATCACAAAAGCAACAGGGAAAACGCCTTGTCCTTATTTCGGCATCCAATAATAAGTTTGTGGAACAGCTTGCAAATCACCTGGGCGTGTTCGATTCCTGGGTGGGAAGTTCTGCGACTGATAATATGAAAGGCGCCAGAAAGCTGGAAAAAATTCGGGAAATTTCCGGCGATAGCGACTTTGAATACGCGGGAAATGAACAGGCAGATCTGGCTATCTGGAAACAGGCCAATGGCGCTATCGTTGTTAATGGCAGCAATCGATTGAAAGCTAAAGTTGCCGGCATGTCCCTTGCGGTGACAACAATTGCCGGCACCGGCGATAAAGTCAGCCAGTTTGTGCAGGCCCTTCGTATTCACCAATGGGCTAAAAACCTGCTTTTATTTCTTCCCCTCATTCTTTCGCACCAGGTAGGCAACGTTGGAGCGATAATGGCTGCGCTGGCAGGTTATGTTAGCTTCAGTTTCTGCGCTTCCAGCGTATACCTGCTTAACGATCTGTTGGACCTGGAACACGATCGGCAGCACAGCAGCAAACGCTTGCGTCCCTTCGCATCCGGCAACCTGTCAATTTCCATTGGCCTGATCGCCAGCCCTTTACTGTTAGTCCTGGCGCTTGTTATGGCAACAGTACTGCCCCTGGAATTCATATTGATAATTTGTGGGTATTACTTCTTAACCATGCTTTACAGCTTTCTCCTCAAAGCCTTTGCTATTGTGGACGTAATTCTGCTCGCCTGCCTTTATACGACCCGCATAATCGCGGGTGCAGCCGCGATCTCGGTTGTTCCCACTTTCTGGCTGCTGGCTTTTTCCATGTTTCTCTTCATGAGCCTGGCCATTGTCAAGCGATTCACGGAATTGAATAATTTGCAAAACAGTGACTCAACACAGCCCGCTGGCCGAGGTTACCAGGCAGGTGACCTCGATATCTTGTCCATGCTGGGCAGTGCCAGCGGCTTCATGGCCGTGCTGGTATTCGCGCTGTATATCAACGCGGAAGAAACCCAGGTGTTGTATGAAACACCGGAGCTCCTCTGGTTTATATGCCCTTTATTACTCTATACGGTCAGTCGAATCTGGTTGCTCGCCCACCGCGGGGTACTGGACGAGGATCCAGTGGTGTTTGCTATTACAGACAGAAGTAGTCAATTTGTCGTAGTTGCCTGTGGCTTACTGCTTTGGGCTGCTACAGGCAACTGGCTATAATCGGGCAATTTCGTTCAGGGGTATTTTGCAATAATTATGCCCACAACATCATGTCCCCCACCACTGCACAAGGATAAAAATATGAGCAACCCTGTCATTGCAGACATCAAGCCTATAAAGGTCTCACTCGAAAAAGACCAGGAGTATTACTTCTGTGTCTGCGGTCGCTCCAGAAGCCAGCCCTTTTGTGACGGCAGCCATGCAGGGACCCAGTTCAAACCCAAATCTTTTACGGCAACAGAAAAAGCAGAGGCCTACCTTTGCTGCTGCAAACATAGCGCAAACCTTCCTTATTGTGATGGCACCCATAAACAGTTTAAGGACGATGACATAAACAAAGAAGGTCCCGGCATTCAATCCCCCTCCGGTGACGTACCTGTCGCCAGAGCAACTGTAGAGGAACCAACGGTGGAATTTATCCACCAGTTGGCCCGGGAAGGATTAAGCAAACTGGGTCATCATGGCCCTATGACAGCAATGGGTGTTCCCCGCCACAAGCTGCCCCACTGGGATGATATCCAGATCATGACCGCCCAACTGGCAATTAAACCTTTGATGGAAGAGACTCCCGTTGCCACAGAAACTGTCATCGGTCCCAGCGCCAGAAAACCACTAACATTAAAAATACCCCTGTTTGTTTCAGATATGAGCTTTGGTGCGTTATCGGAAGAGGCAAAAATTGCCCTTGCCCGTGGTGCACAGAGCGCGGGGACCGGGATATGTTCTGGTGAAGGCGGCATGCTGCCCGAAGAGCAGGCAGAAAATTCTCGCTATTTTTACGAGCTGGCCAGTGCTCAATTTGGTTATAGCGAAGCCCAGTTATCTCGCGTTCAGGCCTTTCACTTCAAGGCTGGCCAGGGTGCCAAGACCGGCACCGGCGGTCATCTGCCCGGCGAAAAGAACACCGGCAGAATTTCCAGGGTTCGAGGTATCCCTGAAGGACAGCCGGCCATATCTCCACCAACATTCCGTGACCTTGCCACTGTCGCTGACTTCAGAAATTTTGCCGAGCGGGTAAGAGAGATAAGTGACGGCATTCCCATAGGCTTCAAACTGAGTGCCAACCATATCGAAAGGGATATTGAGTTTGCCCTGCAAGCCGGAGCCGATTACATCATTCTGGATGGCCGTGGTGGCGGAACCGGGGCCGCTCCGGAAATGTTCCGCGACAATATCAGCGTTCCCACCATCCCGGCCCTGGCAAGAGCCAGGAAATATCTGGACGAGCAAGGTGTCACCGGTGATGTGTCGCTGATTATCACCGGTGGCTTACGCACACCTATGGACTTCGTTAAAGCCCTGGCAATGGGAGCTGATGCCATTGCTATTGCCAACAGCGCGATACAGTCCATTGGCTGCGTTGCCGCACGAATGTGCAATACCAATAACTGCCCTGCTGGAATTGCTACGCAAAAACCTGAGCTTAGAAAAAGACTCGATGTGGAAAAATCGGCGCGGCAATTGAATAACTTCCTCCAGGCATCGGTGAGTCTTATGCAAGTGATGGCCAGAGCCTGTGGTCATAATAATCTACACCAGTTTTCCCACGAAGATATTGCCACCTGGCACAGGGAAATGGCCCTGCTAAGCGGAATTCGTTTCGCAGGTATCTGCGACCTTACATGAGAATTCAAGTGATGGATTGGCTATTTAGCCACATGGCGTATAATGCAAAATCCATCGCCAGACTAATAACGTAACCTGCTACAGAGAATAAAAATGAGAGTAATTACCAAGTTATTGTCCCTGCTGTTTATATCCTGTTTGACCCTCACGATTGTTAGCGCCCAGACCACCAGCTTTCGCGCAAGACTATCTGAAGTTCCGGTAACACCACAGACCTACAAAACCATTACTGGTGTAGGGGAAGTATTCGTCACCCTAAACGGCTCCACCGCAAGTGTGACCGGGACGTTTGAAGGCATGAGTTCAGCGGCTTCAGCGGTTCATATTCATAACGCCCCTAAAGCCATGAACGGGCCGCCGATCGGGGCCCTCGAAGCAACTTCCCTGCCTGCAGGGAGCATCAGTGGTGAGCTCGAGTTAACGGCGGAGCAGGTTGAAGCCCTGCGCAATGAAGAGTTGTACATAGTCATTCACACTGAGAACAATCCCGGCGGCGAACTTCGCGGCTGGTTGTTTGCCAGAGATTAACCGGGGTCCAAAATAATGAATAATCTGAGTATAAGAAGCTTCACCAAATTCTTTCTGGCCCCAGCCATAATCGCGGCTTTTTTGTCTTCCTGTAGCGATGAATCAACGGACGGCGCTGTTGGTACTGATACCGGACCTAACACCTACACAGTAGCCCAGGCCGATGCCGGTGCTGAGGCCTTCGCCGCAAATTGTGCCACCTGTCACGGTAATGACCTGAGCGGATCTCCCCTGGGCCCGATGCTGGCGGGCGCTGATTTCATGTCAAGATGGGGAACGCAAACGGCCGGAGCATTGATTGCCAACGTGAAGACCAATATGCCTCCGGGCGGCAATGAGAACCTGACTGATACAGATTATCAGAATATTGTTGCCCACATTCTGGCCAGCAATGGCATGATCAAGGGCGCTACGGAATTAACCGGCAGCTCCAACATTATCATTGCCGCCTACGTTACCGAACAGGCACCAGCTCCCGCTCAACGGCGACGCAGCCAATTCGAGGCCGCAGGCACAAGCGGCCTGGTTATACCAGGCACAGTGGAAAATTTTGTACCTGTAACTGATGCTTTTTTGAGGGACCCGGATGCCGCAGATTGGCCCATGATACGGCGCGACTATTACGCTCACAGCTACAGCCCACTGGATCAAATCAATACTGAAAATGTTGCAGATCTGAAGCTGGAATGGGTCTGGAGTATGAAATCAGGTTCCTCCGAACCGGCGCCCCTGGTCTACAACGGAGTAATTTACCTGATTAACCCCAACAATATCATTCAGGCCCTGGACGCCAAATCCGGCGAGCTGATCTGGGAGCATCACTCAGGTCCGATTAACCAGCGGAATATGCGTAATATAGCCATCTATAACGATAAGATTATTCAGGCTACCACCGATTCCCGACTGGTGGCACTGGATGCTCGCACTGGTGAAAAGGTCTGGGAGACCGTTGTGGCTGATGCGAGTAAGGGTTTCTCCTTTTCCAGTGGGCCCATCATAGCTGACGGGAAAATAATTCAGGGACAGGGCGGCTGCGCTCGCTACATTCCAGAAAACTGTTATCTCACTGCCCATGATGCCAATACCGGCGCGCGGTTGTGGCAATTCAATCCCATTGCCCAGGTAGAAGACCCTGGCGGTGATACCTGGGGTGGCCTTGACGATATCTATCGCGCGGGTGGTGAAACCTGGATTACCGGCAGCTACGACCCTGATTTGAATCTTACCTATTGGGGAACCGCACAGCAGAAACCCTGGTCGACGGTCAGTCGTCATCTGACTATTGAGGACGTTGGCCTCTACACCAACTCCACTGTTGCATTGGATGTGGAAACGGGCGAAATGAAGTGGCATTTCCAGCACGTGCCTGCCGAAGCGCTGGATATTGATGAAGTATTCGAACGGGTGCTGGTAAACCGTGGTGATAAGAAGCTGGTGCTGTCCATCGGCAAACACGGCATCCTGTGGAAAAATGACCGGGTAACCGGTGAATTTCTGGGATTCAAGGAAACCGTTTTCCAGAATGTCTTCACCAATATTGATCCCGATACCGGACTGGTCACCTACAGAGACGACATAATCAACGCCCAGCTGGATCAATGGATTCCCGCCTGCCCCAGCAGCACCGGAGGCAAAGACTGGCACTCCATGACCTATCACGAGCCCAGCGGCACTATCATTGCGCCTTTAAGCCAGACCTGCCTGGAAAATGCCGCAAGGGAAGTTGCCCTTGAACCTGGAAGTGGCGGCATGGCTTCCAGTCGCCGTTTTTTCGAAATGCCTGGTTCAGATGGCAATATGGGTAAACTGGGAGCCTACAATGTAGATACCCTGGAAGAGGTGTGGAGTTTTGAGCAACGTGCTTCCTACCATACCGGTACGGTTTCTACCGGAGGCAACCTGGTATTCGCAGGTGACCTGGATCGCTATTTTCGCGCCCACGATGTGACCAATGGTGAAGTTCTCTGGGAAACACGCCTGGGCACTTCAGTTCAGGGGCACCCCATCGTTTTTGCGGTGGATGGTAAGCAATATATCGGTGTAACTGCAGCCCTGGGTGGTTCCAGCCCTCGGACAGTGCCAAGGGTAATAGCACCAGAAATCAAGCACCCGGACAATGGCAACGCGCTGTATGTATTTAGTTTGCCCAACTAGCTTAAATCGTCCTGGTCAACTCGGGATGGGTTCGCCAGGGCTGCGGTGACTGCCATTATTCCCGCCCCTTTACCGGCAAGGCAATAAGCGTTACTCAGGTAAGCTGATCACGCTTATTGCCTTAAACACAGACAAGATTTATAACAAGCCCCAACCATAATTTGATCTAGCTCAAATTATAGGCGGTTAAACAGCCTCTGCGCTTTTTCTTTGTTGTTCGCTCGCTCACCCTTCATTTACTATTGGATTCATTAGTGGAAGTGTCGGTGTTGTTGGCAGTAGAAAAATAACAAGTCCCTCCTAACTCATTGCCACTTCACAGTGGTAGTAATACTGATTGATACCTGTAACGCCAGCTCAGGTTGGCTGATCCAAGATTTAAGGGGGTTTTCATGCGAATTAGCAAATCAATATTCTCAGGCGTTTCCCTGGCAGCTGCAACCTTACTACTGGCACCTACAGTTCTTGCCCAGCAAGTTACATTCCATAAGGACATCGAACCGATTATGCAGCGTAGCTGTCAAACCTGTCACCGCCCAAGTGGCGCTGGACCGATGTCTCTGGTGACCTATGAAGAGATCGCACCGTTTGCGGGCCTGATCGAGTACAAGACTGCCCTGCGGGATCGCGCTGGAGCAATGCCGCCGTGGTACGCAGAGAAAGATGTCGGCATTCAGCATTTCAAGAATGATCCGTCGCTGACTGACCAGGAAATAGCCGCTATATCCACCTGGGCGCGCACTGGTGCCCCCAAAGGCAATATGGCCGATGCACCCAAACCACTGGTATTCGATGACAGCCTAAAATGGTCCCTGGGAGAGCCCGATCTTGTTGTTAACACTGAAGATTTCACCAAATTGGCAGGCACGCCAGACTGGTGGGGTGAAGTTCCACGTGTTCCCGTTGGCCTGGATGAAGACCGCTATGTTAAGTCAGTGGAAATCGTTGAAATCAATGATGTAGACCGAAGTGACACCGGTCGCGAAACCGTTGGTGGTCTGTGGATTTTCCATCACATGATCTGGAGAACAGAGATGCTGGATGAAAATGGCGACGCAATCTCTGGATCCGCTACCAACTGGCCAGTTCACGAAGTGGGCCGAAACCCGGATATATTTGACCCGTATGCCGGTCGACTATTGAAAGCCGGCTCTGTTTTCGCCACGGATTCTGTACATATGCACTCCAATGGCCTTGATACTACAGCTCATTTGGAAATCGGATTCCGTTTCCACCCGAAAGGTTATGAGCCCAAATATAAGACCGCCCTTATTGGTCTGGGTAATGGCGTTGATATCAGCATTGCCGGAAACAAAACTGACCAGGAACTGCATGCCTATACAACACTAAGCGATCACACCAAGATCATTACCTTCGAGCCGCATTTGCATGCACCGGGCGAACGTATGTGCCTGGAAGCCATCTGGGGTTATACAGTAGAAACTTTGTCCTGTGTCGGGTACGACCACAACTGGGTGCGCGGCTATCCCTACGAAGACGATTATGCACCACTTCTGCCCAAGGGCACTATTCTGCATATCGTCGGTTATTTTAATAACACCGATACCAACTCCAATGTGCCTGATCCACGTAACTGGCAAGGTTCCGGGAACCGTTCTGTAACCAATATGTTTATCGACCTGGGTATACGGGTAAAAATGTCTGAAGAACAGTTTTTTGAAGAAATGGCAAATCGACGTGAAAAACTGAATCTTGGTCCTAACGATCACGTTATTGGATGCCCGCTGTGTCTGGCACCTCTGGTAGCCCCGGCACCACAGACTTCAGACAGCAGTGATGAAGAATTGAGCGGTACTGTGGCGTTACAGAGGACTAATTAATCATGGCATCTCTGACATCCAGTATTACCCTAGCTAAAATTTTAGATTAGCTGATAATCCCAAAAGGGCTGGGGAAACATTTTGTTTCCCCAGCCCTTTTTTTATTGCAGCCATTCTGAATCGGTGCCTCCATTGGTTCAGATATGATAGTGGTATTTGCTAAGGAAACTCCGGGCATCTAGCAACATCCAAAGCACACCAACCCATGCCAGGTTAACTCTGTGCCTAACTGATGAGGTGTGGGGATATGGGTAGATCCTGGATAGCCAAAACCAAGAAGGTATTACGGTTCAACGACCTGAAATGAAACACCCAGGGCTATCAGGGAGGGAGGGTGTCAGTTTGGAACGTGCTTTACCGGTGTGAATAAAACCCGGGCGCTTTGTGCCGAACTACCGTGTTTCAATGGCCTGTTAATAGCCATTGAAACACAAAACAAAGCGACCCGGATCTCCACCCAGTATCGTTAGACTAAGAATTTAACGCCTGGTGGATTTCACCATGGCACCACCACCGGAAACAACCGCACCAAAAACGTTACCCGCCGCATCTACAGCCACGCCTTCTGGATTTGATCCATTGGGGTAAGCATCTACGGTACCGGTTATGATGTAGTCGACAATGCCATCGTGCAAGCTACCGACTCGAATCCCTGTTTTCCAGCCTGGATTCCGTACCTCGTCGAATTCTGATTCTGAATCCGCCACATAAATCGTGTCGTCATCAGTAATATAAATGCCGCTTGGGCGACTGAATGTTTTATATTCGCCGATATAGTTGCCTTCCAAATCGAAAATCTGCAGGCGATTATTGCCTCGGTCTCCCACGATCAATCGGTTTTTGGAGTCAATATCCAATGCATGAGGAGTCTTCAACTGGCCAGCTTTTGCTCCCCAACCGCCCCACATCTTTATCATTCTGCCATTTTTATCAAACTTCACAATTCGTGCAACGGTGTCAACTGAAGCGGTATCGCGCTGACCATTGTGACCATCACCCACATAAATGTTGCCATCAGCATCGGTGACCACATCACAGGGGGTGTTCAACAACGCATTGCTGCCATCACCAGCGACGCCTGGACGACCCAGAGTCATCAACACTTCGCCTTCCGGGCTCAGCTTGTACACTGCATGCCCTTTACCGGCAGTCTCGGGCTTGTCAGGATCCGGGCCTTGTGCATCAGTAACCCAGATATTGCCGTCTCTGTCCACGTGCAACCCATGGGGAAATAACATTAATCCGCCACCGATAGATGCCAGTACTTTGCCATTGGGATCAATTTTCACAATTGGATCACGATTGGACCCAGCACAGGAATTGCCGCCACAGCGGTCAATCGCCCACAAATGTATTCCGTCTGGATCGATATCTACACCTGCCGTTGAACCCCACTCCCGCCCTTCCGGTAACGTGGCCCAGTCACCATCAGATGTGTAAGGATTCGGCCTGTCATTGATAGGCTCCAGCTGGGCAAAAACAGGACTAAAGGCCAGCAATGCCAGCAGCCCAAAGCTGCCGCGTTTTAAAATTATTTTAACGATAGACATGTTTTATTTCCTCTACTTTGAATAAGCAATGCGGCGTTTTCGATTACCATATCCACCTCGCTAGAGGTGGCAATATGAAAACCAATTTGCTACAGGGACCGCAAAGGGTAAATCACTCGTCAGTGGAATGCAATCTACCACTCATAGTGTTTGGCGCTTTATCGTTTTTTCCATACGGAAACCTCTTGTTAATTATTTGATTGGGTTGATAATTGGCTGATCAGGACGCTTTTTCAGGCGTATTGAAATCCCAAAAATAACCGCTTTCCTAGTCCCTCCGACATTGTTTTATTCGCACAGATTCACCGTTACCCATACCCTAGGCAGCCATTGTTACAATTTGTTTGAAATTATGCCCTACAGGCCACTGTTTACGGCCGTAATCGAGCTAGACTCGAGGCTGAATGGCGTTTATCCTAACAGTACTGTTTTAGAAAATTCAGTGAGTTACTTATAAGTGGTTTGCGTTGGTATTCGTCGAGTCTATTTCTACGCCGAATACCAGACAAACATCGAATTACGAAAAAAATGATATTGGAGAAAATTTCCATGCGACAGATTCACAAAGCAGTCGTTGCAATAGCCATCAGCCTTCTTGCAGCCTTTTCCATCACCGCAATTGCACAGTCGTCAGATAATGCGCGGTTTTTAAGTTTGTCCCCGGATGGAGGGCTACCTATTATTCCGATTTTGGAAGGTTGGATTGCGAACCCAGACGGTACAACCAGCTTTTCATTCGGAATTGTTAATAGAAACGAGCACGCTGTGGAAATTCCGATTGGTGAGAATAATTTCATCACACCCGCAAAATACAGCGGTTTGCAACCCTCCTATTTCCCTTCTGGTCGCAGCACTGGCGTGTTCGCCATCACAGTTCCTTCGTCAGAGCAGAACGACGATGTCTGGTGGCACCTGATAGCAGAAGATGGTGCAGATCTCAAGGTTCCAGGCCGTCGCGGACAGGACGCCTATGAACTCGACTTTATCCTAGCAAGGCCTCAAGGCTCCTTGCAGCCATTGGTCGGAGTTGGTGAACATGGTGCCCAGTCTGCAGGCTTATATCTCGTTGGTGAGCATCCGGAAAAAGTAACTGTTGGGTCTCGTGCGGAATTAGTGGTTAACATGTCTGATCCTTCAATGCGTGACCCATCCGATCCGCGTTTTGGTGAACTCCTGCCAGTGGGCGTGCATTTTACTAAATATCAGGGCCCCGGCGATGTTGAATTTACCCGCCACCCTTCATCCACAGTTCCCGTGAACCCCTATAAGCCCGGCAGTCCACGGTTCAACTTTTTTAGTGAGCCAGGCCCAGGTGACTCTGAAGTGCCTGGTGGTTCTGGGGTGGCCCGAATTTATGCCACCTTTTCCGAGCCAGGGGAGTACCTGATTCGGACCCAGGTTGAAAACTTTACTGCCCCAGATAGCTCAAAGGGCGACCAGTGTTGCTGGACTAATGTCATCATGAAAGTTAACGTATCACGCTAAATCCGTATCTTCCCCCGGCCCTTCATCTGGATAGGCCGGGGTAATCAGCACAAGATTGCAACATATTGCTTACAATTTGTTGCAATTTATCAAGTAAAATAACCAGCTGAATTGGACATTTTTGACCTGCACAATTACCATGTTCAGTTAATAATTATAAAATTATACTCACCCAAGTTCGTTTCGAGGAGAACCGCATGAAAATAGTACAAGCTTGGAGTATGCACGTCCGTTTGCTGAGTACGCTTGTAGGCACCGCCGTTATTGCGTTTGCCATGCCAGTTAATGCACAGGAAGACCCAATTACCTACAACAGTCATGTTGGCAAGATAATTAACGACAACTGTGTGGTCTGTCACCGGGAGGGTGGCATTGGTCCCATGCAATTCACCAATTATGAGCAGGTGCGCCCCTGGGCTCCACTGATCCAGATGCGTGTTGCCAATAAAGAGATGCCTCCCTATGCCTACGACCACGGCGTTGGTCTGCAGGATCTGGAAGGTGACTGGCGTCTTGAGCAGGAAGAGATAGACACCATTGTTGCATGGGTGGATCAAGGCGCTCCCTTGGGCGACGCTGATATTACTCTTGAAACTCCGAATTTCCCGGATCCGGATGATTGGACTTTTTCTGAACAGTTCGGCCAACCATCATTGATCGTTGCATCTACCCCAATGGATATTCCCGCAAGTGGTAATGACCTGTGGCATTCGCCGTTCAATGCCACTAATTTACCAACAGATCGCTGCATAAAGGCTATGCAAGTCAAGCCCCGTGGCGATGCCCGAGCCGTGGTACATCATGCCAATACCTATGCAGAGGCGCCTATTGGCAATGGGGAATTTGAGGAACGTGGCCAATTAAACGAGTATGCCATGGGCAAATGGGGAGAAATTATCCCTGATGGCGTATGTCGAACATTAGAGGCCGAGTCCCGTATTCGCTGGACTATTCATATGTTCCCCGGCGGTGTGGGAGCCACAGCGGAAGGCGAAATGATCAAGGATAATGTCGTTGAGCTGGGTATCTGGTTCCATCCGGAAGGATATGAAAAAGAAGCTCAATACAAGCAGGATCTTAAAGCCTATCAAATGCGAGAAGGCTACGAAAATGGCACCCTGATCATTCCACCAAATGGTTACGCCATGACCCAGGGTTTTCATTCTTTTGATCACCCTGTTCGCATTGACAGCTTTCAGCCTCACGGCCACTTACGCATGAATGCGGCTTCTTTCGAGATTTTCTATCCTGAAACAGGCCGTACCGAGCAGATAAGCCAGATTTCAAACTGGAGCGCCACCTGGCACCACAGCCACATTTATAATCAGGATGTAGCTCCGCTGGTTCCAGCAGGTGCCGTTCTGGTTATCAAACAGTGGTACGACAACACTGCCAGCAATCCCAACAACCCCGATCCCGATCAGTGGGTAGTGGGTGGTAGCCGAACCGGTGACGAAATGTCTCATGCCTGGATCGCGGTAACCCACCTCGACGATGAAGGGTTCGAAAAACTGGTTGCCGAACGCAAGGCCAAGGAAGCTCGCTCAATGGCGGGATCTCGTTAAGCCTGAATTGAGCTGAATACCTGAATGAGTTAAGTTACTCTTTCCTTTCAGGAAAGTTCAAAACAAAAGCCGATCAGATTGTATCTGATCGGCTTTTTGCTGCCCTAAAATACAGCTACTAAAGTCTGGATATAGTGATTTCCAGGACAAAACCGTTGAATTCCCTACCCATTAAAGGTAGGTTTACCGGTGCACAAAGTTATTTACCATAAAACGTAGGGGTATCTAGTTGTAACTCCGATTTTTTTACGTGGATAATTAATTAAGGGTATGATTTTCTCCTATGTTACCGGTAATTAAGCAGTACCGTGTAAGCCATGGAGAAGTTGTTCGAAATGTTACATAGGTGCTCAGTAGTTGGGCTTTCAGGTGATAATCCATAAGTTAAAGATTCTAAATAAGGTAAAAATTACCAATTTAAAAGCCCAAGTGTTGTGTATATGACTGCACATTAAGAATGTTTCTTTCAACTTGTTTTAGAAAATAACGGCTAGACGTGAAATCAGTCTAGTTGATTTAATAAAAGACAATTATAAGGAGACCCACTATGCGTTGTTCAAGCAAAAAATCCACCTTTCGGCGAAGCATCCTCTGTAGCAGTATAGCGTTTGCTTTGTTACAGCCCGGCTATTTAATAGCTCAAGACGATGAGGATATTGAAGAGGTTGTAGTAACAGGCTCTTATATCCGCAACAGCTCCTTCACCGGCGCGTCTCCGATAGATACTTTACAGGGGACAGATATTCAAAATGCCGGCACTACGAATATCAGCTCCTATATGCGTGACCTGGTCTATACGGCCAATACTGACGTTGTCTCCAACGTGCTTGCAGGTCCTGGTGGTACCCTCGACGGAGTCTCTGGCTTCAACCTGCGTGGACTCGGTAGCAGTAGTACCCTGACCCTGTTTGATGGTAGTCGTTTTCTCAACACCGAGGAAATAGCAGCTGTTGTTCCTGATATTGCCCTTGAACGTATGGAAATCATTCTCGACGGTGGTGCGGCACTGTACGGTGCCGATGCGGTAGCCGGGGTGGTGAACATAATCCCGATCAAGCGATACGACGGCCTCAAAATTCGCTCCAGTTACGGTGGCGACGACAATGGTGGCTACGAGGAGATGAAAACCTCAGTATTATACGGCACATCCTTTGGTGATTTTGACCTGGTAGTCGCTGGTTCTGCAATGAAGGCGACCCCTCTGAAACGTGGTGAGCGTTCGAAGTTTCTACGTGCGGAAAATGACTATTTCGAGGATGGTCCTGCTGGTACCTGGCGTCCAGTTGGCGCAACTACCGGCGAATTGGTTGACCCATCCTGTGGTACTTTTAATGAAGGTCATACAGACAAAGGTCAAAATTTCAATCATCCTTCTGGGCGCATTATGTTTGTTAACGACGAACCTAATCGCTGTGTCTTCAACTACGGACAATGGATTAATTACAATCGTCCGCAACAGCAATACAGCCTTTACACCAACCTTACGCACCAGACAACTGACTGGTTGGAATTGCAATTCCAGGTTTCATTGGATAATCGTATGCAAACTTTTATCACTGAAACCATCAGCCCAGTCACCACTGGCTTTAAAACCAGCGTAATCGTACCTGAAAATCATCCTGCTAATCCTTTTGGTCAGGACGTGCGGGCATTAGCCGTTCGCTTCTTTGGTGGCGGCAGCCAGGGAGCAGAACCCAGTTATGTCAAGAACGGTTCCCAGTGGAATGACTATACCTATCTTACTGACCGGGTTAAATTCAAGGCAGCCTATGACATCGTCGGCTCCTGGGTGGGTGAGACTTCATTTACCCATCAGCAGAGAAGGCGCAAGTTTGAGTCCTATGAACCTCTAGCCGATCATGTGATAGCTGCATTGCAGGGTTTTGGAGGACCAAATGGTGATGAATGGTTTAACCCATTCCTATCCTACGATCCCCGCTCTCCCGACTATATAGCTGGAGTAACCGATAACAGTGTGGCACTCATCGATTGGATGATGGCCAAGAGTGACAATGAAATCGAGCGTAACATACTCAAAACTTTCGACTCCCACGTCACGGGTGAGATTATGGACTTACCAGCAGGACCAGCACAATTGGCCTTTGGTGTTCATATAAGGGAAAGTATACGTCGTACTGAAGGCGATGTTGCAGCCTCTGCTGGTAATAATGTCAGCACCGGTTCCATTCGACCGCGTGGCATGACAGACGACCAATTACTCGTCAGGTCAGTCTTTGGTGAATTGGAGATCCCGATTCTCGATAATCTCAGTGTTCAACTAGCTACACGATTTGAAAAATTTGAGACCATCGATCTACGAGCAACAACACCGAAGATTGCAGTTCGATATGAGCCCATTGAAAACCTGGCGTTCCGATACTCCTGGGGTGAGGGTTTTCTTGCTCCGCAACCAGGTCAGAAAGGACCTATCGTATTGACCCAGTGCACCACAGAAAGGGATGGTTCCGACCCCATAACTGGTATAACCCTGCTAGGTGTTGAATCCTGTAATTCCAGTAACCCGGATCTTGGTGAAGAAAGATCGGAACTGAAGAATTTTGGTTTTACCTGGGAAGGCATCGAAAACCTGAGCATCAGCGTGGATTACCAGAAAATCAAGTTTGACGGGCGTATTGTCAGCCCAGACAGTATTGACCTGGTAAATGACGAATTTACCCTCATGTTGCGCGCCATCGGTAAAACACCGGGTACTTATGATATCACTCCAGGATCAGCGGATCGGTTGGCTGCAGAAGCTTATCTGCAGGCACATCCTAACCCTCTGGTTACCAGGGATCCGATAACTTTCGCCGTGATTTCTGTAATCGAAGTACCGGAGAATGTTGAATCGGTAAACGTTGAAGTGTTTGATGTTAAGGCTCGGTATAATTTCAACACCGACTATGGTCAATTTGCTCTTGGTCTGCAGGCGTCTTATATCGACGTTTATGAGTTGGATACCCTTGACGGACTCGTTAAAGTTGACGGTGTACAAAACGGTGAAACCGGCAAAGCACCACCACTACCTAAATTGAGATATAACCTGAGCCTTGATTGGTTAAGGGGACAGCACACGGCTCGTGCGACTGTTCGATATACAGATGATCTTATATTTTCTGACCGGGCGCTTATTACCAGAGCAAGGGTCGGTCTTGATGAATCTTTTGTAGTAAGACCCACCAAAATTGATGATAGCTATCAAATGGACGTTCACTACACCTACGTCATGGATAGCGTATTCGGCTTTGGCAGTAACGTAGTGCTTGGAGTTAATATCAATAATGTTTTCGATTGGGAACCGATGCGTTTACCTATCCCGGGCGGATTTGAGTCCAGGGTTTATGATCCTTTTGGCAGAACGTTCTCTTTGAGCGTGGATTTCACTTTATAAAGCCAATTGGTTAGACCACATCTTGAACTGGCGTTGAACGATTCAACGCCAGTTTTTTTATGACTGTAGAATAATCCTGTTCATGCTTCGGCCCGACACTTGGATCAGGTTTTCGCTATGACGTATTCTTTTAAGGGAATTCACAGAAGATAGAGCGGTACAGGCTGGAACGACTTTACCTGAACCAGGGTGGTTTTTTCTTTTCTAAAACTATTTCCAAGTCACTTCCATCGCAAAAAAATGGTCAAACACTTCTCTGTTGGGGAAGTTGTTGTCGTTACGCTCTGGGCTGCGGATATAGAAGTCGATCTGTTGCGATGCGGGATTGATAGCACCGGCTTCCCCAGAATCTGGGCTCAATTTTACCTGCAATGATTCCCTGTCGCGCATGCCCTGAGTCACCATAAAATGAATTTCGTAGTCTTCATACAGTGGCACCCCGTCTAGCGTCGCCTTGCCGTAACCCCAGCCTGCTACAAATAATAAACTCTTTGGCCAGTTGCTATCCCCACAACCCGCGTTACCGTGTTCAAAAAGATAGGCCGCGATACCACCGTTATGGCAGTCAGAGAACTCGTGGAAGCGTTCAAGTTGGATTCGATAGAGTCCTTCCGGCAATTGCATTTCTGCCCAGAACTCTCCGCTGTTAGCTATTTCATCGACATCGATGTGTACCTCACCTGAAACCGAACGCAGGTTAACTGCCGCATTGCCCATGTGATCCCAGGGGGATTGGTCGTTGAGATTACCAACCTGATAAATGCGCTGCCCGTCAATACGGAAGCGACCATCATAGAGTTCGTGTTGCCGGGGAGCATACAGGCCCATCAATGTTTCCGGTTGCACCAGTGCAGAACGAGAAACTGTTGTATCTTCCTGGCAGGCAGTGAGTAACACAAGCAGGATTATTGCCAGAGTATTCTTGTACATGAAAGCCTCCGTCAGGTTTTAGCGGGCAGCCAGTACCCGCGCAGAAAGCTCAATGTAACGCCCTGGTTAAACCTGGTGCTACAAATACAGGAACGAGAACTATAGAACTTCTATAAGAAAGTAATCGTCAATAACCAGCTCTGAGATCATTCGATCAAGGGCAGCCCGCACCGCAGCTACCATCCCATCACTTTTTGGTGTGACACCTCTGCCGAACAAAGTGGTTTCCCATAGTGTTCGACCCCCGCCCTGCAGCTTTACGTTGGTCCGGAGAGTCAATTGAATAGATTCTACGCCTTTACGATCTACCAGTTTAGCCTCGGTAGAGAGCAGGCTGCCTTCAATACGCAAGTCTTCGTCCGCATCCACAAGTTTAGCGCCACCTTTATTAAAACCCTGGATCAGCGCGTCCCGTATGATCTCTGTCAGTACCTGCTCCGCCTGATAACCCCCAGCAGCACTGTCAGTGCTAAAACTGGCATCAGTGATAAGCCGTGGATTATCAATATTACGACCATCGGTGAAATCGGCAATTTTTAACGAACCCCGCATGCCACTGAAATCGATTTTGTGGTCTTTGCCAT
>JAESQX010000163.1 GCA_016764875.1 Gammaproteobacteria bacterium | reverse complement strand
TTAATGAAATAACGCAGGATGCAGAAGAGCGCATGCAAAAAAGCGTAGCTTCACTGGAAACAGCATTTAGTAAAATTAGAACCGGCCGGGCCCATCCCAGCATTCTTGATAGCATCGTAGTTTCTTACTACGGGTCGGACACTCCTCTGAATCAACTGGCCAGTGTAAAAGTTGAGGAGGGCAGGTCGCTGGTGGTGACACCATGGGAAAAACCCCTTATTGGCGAAATTGAGAAAGCCATTATGAAATCTGACCTGGGTTTGAATCCTTCCAATAACGGCGAAACTATTCGGGTTCCCATGCCTTCATTGACAGAGGAAACACGCCGGGAATTCACCAGGCATGCAAGGCATGAAGCAGAGAATGCTCGTGTCGCTATTCGCAATATTCGTCGTGATGCCAATTCCGATCTCAAGGATCTTGAGAAGGAAAAGGAAATCAGCGAAGACGAGTTAAGAAGGGCCGAAGACCAGGTTCAAAAAATCACCAATAAACATATCGATAATGTAGAGACCAGGCTTCAGAGCAAAGAATCGGACTTATTATCGATTTAGGGGGATATCTGGATTTCTGGTCTCCCAGGGTTGAAAAGAGCTCTTTCTTCCGTGCCGAGGCGAAAGGCGAAATGATTAAGAGGGATTTTGATAGCGATGATGCCTGATGCCGACACCAGCTTACCGCAGCATGTCGCCATGATAATGGACGGAAATAATCGCTGGGCGCAGGCTCGAGGGTTGTCCGGAGTTGCAGGGCACCGGGCCGGCGCGGAAGCCGTCAAGATAATAGTTGATTCCTGTATAAGCCGTGGCATCAATTATCTCACCTTGTTTGCCTTCAGTAGTGAAAACTGGTTACGCCCTAAAAAAGAAGTACAGGGTTTAATGGCTCTGTTCCTGGCCGTGTTAAAACGCAAGGAAATTCAGCAATTCCATGATAAAAATGTCCGTCTTGAATTTATAGGAAATCGAAGTAGTTTTTCCAACAAACTTCAGCAAAGCATGAGGCAGGTTGAAGATCTTACCTCCAGCAACAACGGAATGACGGTTACAGTAGCCGCTGACTACGGAGGCAGATGGGACATTGGTGAAGCGGCGCAGAAAATCGCCTCGCAGGTAGCCGCAGGTGAACTGAGCCCGGATCAGGTTGACGCTGATACAGTTCAAAAGCACATTTGCCTTGGAGACTATCCTGCTCCTGATCTGTGCGTTCGTACAGGCGGCGAACACAGGATCAGTAATTTTTTACTCTGGCAGTTTGCCTATACAGAGCTTTATTTTACGGATTGTTTCTGGCCAGACTTCGAAGAGGATCAGTTTCAATTAGCCCTGGATGACTATTCACAACGCCGGCGTCGGTTTGGTCATCTTACTAATCAGAAAGAACCAGGTTAAGCCTGTGTTGGCACAACGAGTTTTTACGGCCGTTGTTTTGCTGGGTGTCTTTGGGCTGATAACTGTATTTTCCACGCCTTTTATTTTTGCCTTGGTACTCGCCTTTTTGGTGTTGCTGGGGGGCGTTGAATGGACTCATTTTATCGGGCTGAAAACGCTATATAGCCGGATTGGCTATCTGCTGAGCCTGGTTGTTTTAATGGTTGGATTAATTTATTTGCTGGGGATAAATCCCAGCGCTACTGAGCTTGAATCTCGCTGGGTTATCAGTGTTTTGTTGTTGGGCAGTTTTTTCTGGTTGCTTGCTATTTTGCTGATTCGAGGTTATCCCGGGAACAAAAAAGACTGGGCTGATGAACCACATATTGCCCTGATGGGAGTGTTCGTACTGATTCCAACCTGGGTAGGCATTGTCCAATTAAAATACCTGGATAATTCCGGCATGTTGTTTCTTGCGTTGCTGGGGCTGGTGAGTGTCTCTGACATTGGGGCGTACTTTACCGGCAAGGCCTGGGGAAAATCAAAGCTGGCGCCACTGGTGAGTCCCAATAAGTCCTGGGCTGGATTCTGGGGAGGCATGGTTTGCTGTGTTGCGCTTTGTGTGATTATGGTCGTGGGGGTTAATCGATTCGATGCGTCTATCTCCGTCGCTCAATCGCTATTGATTATTGTTGGCAGTGGGGTGGTTTTTCTCAGCAGCGTGATTGGGGATCTGTTTGAAAGCATGATGAAAAGAAATCGTCAGCTTAAGGACAGCGGTACGCTTTTACCGGGTCATGGGGGAATTCTGGACCGTATAGACAGTATGACAGCGGCCGCGCCGATATCCGTTTTATTGCTGGTTTTTATATTGGCTGAGTTATGGAACCGATGAAGTCTGCCAACACAGCAGTAACAATACTAGGCTCAACTGGCTCTATAGGCGAGAGCACCCTCGACGTAATCGGGCAACATCCCCGGTATCGTGTTTTTGCTCTGACCGCATACCGCAGCGTGCAAAAATTGTTTGAACAATGCCTTCAATATCAACCTCAATATGCTGTTCTGGTGGACGAGGCAGCCGCGCAGAAACTGGCCCGACTACTGGCAGATTCGGATACCCGGGTTCTGTCGGGAAGAGATTCCCTGAAAACCGTAGCGGCCCATGTTGAGGCGGGAATTGTCATGGCAGCAATTGTTGGAGCGGCCGGTCTTGATTCAACGCTGGCAGCCGTCAATTCGGGTAAAAAGGTGTTGCTGGCCAACAAAGAGTCGCTGGTAATGGCTGGTGAATTGTTCATGCAAAGTGTCAGCCGTAGTGGGGCAGAGCTTTTACCCATAGATAGCGAGCATAATGCGATTTTTCAATGTCTACCAGGTAACGGATCGATCAAAACCGGTGCTGATCTGGCTACGGTGCGAAAAGTAATTTTGACTGCATCAGGCGGACCTTTTCTGGATTTGCCGTTGGAGGCATTTGCGGCTATTACACCAGATCAGGCTTGTAACCATCCACGCTGGGAAATGGGAAGAAAGATTTCAGTGGATTCGGCTACTCTGATGAATAAAGGCTTGGAATATATTGAAGCATGCGTGTTGTTTGGGTTGAAATGCAGCCAGTTGGAAGTATTAATACACCCGCAGAGTATCGTGCACTCAATGGTTGAATATAATGATGGCTCGGTAATCGCCCAATTGGCTGCTCCTGATATGCGCATTCCTATTGCATACGGGTTAGCCTGGCCTGATCGCATAAGTTCAGGGGCCAGTATGCTTGATTTAGCCGCAGAGCAGACGCTGGAGTTCAGAAAACCGGATCTGCAACGGTTTCCCTGCCTGCAGCTGGGTATGGAGGCAGCGGCGCAGGGGGGGACAGCTCCCACATGGCTCAATGCGGCCAATGAGGTAGCTGTTCAGGCTTTTTTGGATAATCGACTGGCCTTCAATCAAATTCCCGACATTAATGCCGCAGTAATGTCGAAAATACCTTGTGAAGCGGCGTTAAGTCTCGATATTATTCACAAAGCGGATAAGGAAGCTCGGCTCCTCGCTAATGAATTGATTGTAAAGGCAAATCACCACTAAAGTGGTCCGGAAATTTAATTGAAAATAGATTAATCATAGATGATATTAAATCTGATAATTAGTGTGCTGGCTCTGGTTGTTACCCTTGGAATTTTGGTGACGGTTCATGAGTTTGGCCATTTTTGGGTGGCACGTCGATGTGGCGTTAAGGTGCTGCGCTTTTCTATAGGGTTTGGCAAGGCGGTAAAAACCTGGATCGGTAAGGATGGTGTGGAATACGTAATAGCCCCTATCCCTCTGGGGGGCTACGTAAAAATGCTGGGACAGGAAGATACCACGGTCAGCTCTTCCGAAGGCCTTCCTCTCGAACAGCGTCATGAGTCTTTTGCCTACAAGCCATTGTGGCAGCGCATGGCGATAGTGGTGGCAGGGCCTGTGGCAAATTTTATCCTGGCTGCATTTGTCTTCTGGATAATTAATGTCGGTTACGGTGTTTCCGGTGTTGCTCCGGTAATACACAGTGTTATTGAGGACTCACCTGCTCACATGGCAGGTTTACAAGCGGGCGACGAGATTGTCGCCGTTGATGGTGTCGAGACAATATTGTGGCAGCAGGTCATGATGCAGCTGTTGGGCCGGCTGGGGGAAACAGGCCGTGTTGAGCTTGTCGTGATCCCTAAAGATAACAGTGCCAGGGAAACTCGAAATGTCCCTATTCAAAACTGGCTGTCAACAGAGGCATCACCAAACCCGGTTCAGGAACTGGGCATTGTACAGTTTGATATTCCTGCGGTAATTGAAAGTGTAGTTTCCGGTGGCAGGGCGGCCGAGAGCGGCCTCCAGTCTGGCGACGAGATTGTTTCATCAAACCAGATTGATATTCGGGGCTGGACTCACTGGGTACAGCACATACGAAGCAACCCGGAACTCGATCTGGAAGTTGTGGTCAAACGGGATGGCTCTTTGGTGGATTTGCGAATCCGGCCGGAGCTGGCAGTACAGAAGGATGGCACGGAAATAGGACTCATCGGCGCCTCTGTTCAGAACCGCTCTATAGCCAGCTTGATACCTGATGATATGCGTAGAGAAATCAGGTTTAATCCGATCACGGCGATCGGGCCGGCGCTGCAAGAGACCTGGGATAAATCGGTCTTTGTACTTGATTCAATCAAGAAAATGGTTGTAGGGCTGATTTCGGTAAAGAATATTAATGGGCCCATAACCATAGCGCAGGTGGCGGGCGAAACAGCATCCTATGGTCTTGATGTCTACCTGGGATTTCTGGCGATACTGAGTATTTCGCTGGGGGTTCTGAACCTGTTACCGATTCCGGTTCTGGACGGTGGTCATTTGCTTTACTACATGATTGAAGCTGTGATTGGCAGGCCAGTGCCTATGCGTATACAAGAACTGGGCTTACAATTGGGGTTATTACTGATTTCAGGAATAATGATATTAGCTGTATATAATGATGTTAGTAGACTGCTATAAAAAACAGAGCATGCAGCCGTAGTAATTAACTTACCCGCCATCAATATTAACTAAACATCTTGAGTACGAATTGATAATGAAAAGATTTTTTCTTGGTGTTCTATTAGTTATTGGAATTACCAATTCGTCATATGGGCAAACTTTTACAATCGCTGACATCATAATAGATGGTTATCAGCGAATTTCACCTGGAGTAATTTACGGATTACTGCCGGTAGGCATAGGTGATGAAGTTACTTCTGACGTGGCGGCAGACATTATACGGGCCTTGTCGGAGTCAGCTTTCTTCGAGGAAATTGAAGTATTACGGGATGGTAATCTGTTGGTTATCAGTATCCTTGAACGTCCCTCTGTGGCCGAGATCAACATCGAAGGTAACAGTGTTCTGGAGACGGAAGACATCATCGACAACATGGCAACCGCCGAAATTGCCGAAGGCCAGATTTTTACCCGTTCCACGCTGGAAGCTATACGGCAGGGGATACAGGACGTTTACTCGTCACGGGGACGCTACGGGGCCACCGTTGAGATTAAAGTGGAGGAATTGCCCAGAAACCGTGTGGCCATTGACCTGGATATCAATGAGGGCGAGGAAAGCCGCATAAGTCATATAAATGTGGTTGGCAATAACGCCTTTGATGACGAGGCTTTGCTGGACTTGTTTGAGCAGGGAACCAAACCCTGGTATCTGTTTCTGAGTCGCCGTGATCGCTATTCCAGAGAACAATTTTCCGGTGATATTGAAAGGCTGGAATCATTCTATCGTGATAACGGCTATGTCGATTTTAATGTTGATTCCACACCTATTTCCATAACCCCTGACAAGGAAGAAATCTACATCACGGTAAATATCACTGAGGGTCCTCAGTATATTGTGGATGAAGTAGATCTGGCAGGGGATCTGGTTGATGCCGAGGCCCTGTTGAGGGCGGCTATTTTTGTCCGAGCAGGGCAGGTCTATTCACAGGGTCTGGTTACCGGTACGGAAGAAATCATGGTGCAATTCCTAGGTAACCTCGGTTATGCCTTTGCCGAGGTTACGGGAGTCCCGGATACCAATGAAGGGGAGGATACAGTGGATGTAACTTTCTTTATTGACCCTGGCAAACGCACCTATGTGAACCGAATCAATTTTACCGGAAATACAGCAACAGCAGACGTGGTTTTACGCCGGGAGATGCGACAACTGGAAAGCGCACCGGCCTCAAGTCGGCAAATTGAGCAGTCCAAGGTGCGCCTGGAGAGGCTGGGTTATTTTGCGACGGTGGAAGTAGATACGGTGGAAGTGCCTGGTACCGAGGATCAGATAGACGTCAATTACGATGTGGATGAGCAAAATTTTGGTTCAATTAATTTTTCCCTTGGCTCCGGTGGTGGTGGTGACTTCTTTATCAGCACATCTCTGCAAGCCCAGAATTTTATGGGCACCGGTAGAACAATCGGCTTTGGTTTAAACAAGAGCCGCTTTTCCAGCAGTCTGAATATCCAGTATCTGGATCCCTATTTTACCCTAGACGGTGTTAGTCGCGGTTTTAGTATTTTTGCCCAGGAAATAGACTCACCTTTTAATATCTCCAATTTTAATACCACCTCATTCGGTACCACCTTGAATTTTAGTTATCCGATGAGCGAGATCGAGGCTATTGGGATCGATGTTGGTTACACACATACGGAGCTGAGTTCAGGAATTGGCTCGGTCCAGGAAATCCAGGCCAGTCCTATTTTCTTTGATTTTATTGATAATAATTATTTGATCAGTGCGGCGAACCCCTTTATATCAATCGGGCCGGTAGTAGACGCGGTACTCGGCAATGTGAGTGAACTTTCAGGCGAGCAATTACAGAAAAACCCGGTGCCAGGGTTTATTGATCGTAATGGAGATACTTTTGATAATTTTACCGTTACCGGAAGCTGGTTTCGCAATACACTGAACCGGGGACAGTTGCCTACGGCCGGTACGCTCCACAATATAGGCATTGAGGTCAGCTTGCCCGGTAGTGATCTTGAGTACGCCAGAATAAATTATCTGGCAGATATGTATTGGCCGATCACTCGGGATCAGAACTGGGTTGTGCATCTACGGGCAAATCTTGGCTATGGGCTGGGCTACGGTGATTCCGACGATATTCCTTTCTTTCAGCATTTCTTTGCGGGTGGTTTGACGGCCCAGGGAGTTGTCAGGGGATTTGAAGAAAATAGCCTGGGGCCTCAGAGTACGCCAGGCAGCCGTTACGACACGGCTTTTGGGGTCACCTTGTTAAGGGACGAAAATGGCGAAATATTGCTGAACGAAGATGGCTCGGCCGTAGGTTTTAACAATGATTCTGCTTATCTAACTGAACAGTTTATCGATAGCGGTGGTAATCAGGATGTGCGGCTGGCTGTACAGACGCTTTTTCTAGATGAGGATTTTGATAGCTTTGGTGGTAATATACTGACCTCAGGGAGCCTGGAACTGCTTTTCCCATTGCCCTTTGTGCCCAGTGGCACCCAGATTCGTTCGGCCTTTTTTATTGATGCGGGTAATGTGTTCTCGTCAAATTGTACGGCCATACAGGAGCAATTAAATAATTGCAGCAATTTTGATGCGGGGGAGATAAGGGTAGCTGCGGGTATCAGTATCACCTATTTGTCGCCATTTGGTCCTTTGACTTTTTATGTGGCAACGCCGTTAAGATCAGATGACAGAGATGATACTAAAAGCTTCGATTTCACGATTGGGACCGGGTTTTAAAAAAAAACAGATTAATTTGCCGGCATGATTAGCAAAGTGGGTGCGGTGCTGGGAAATAATAGCGAAGAGGTTCTTGCATAGAATCTGCTTCAGATGTGTACAGGTGCCGGCAATGGTGCTGCTTTATTGGAGAAAGACTGTGAATACGACGAAAAAAGCTATTGCTTTTATTGGCTTGATGCTGGTGACGAGTGTGGCAATGGCGCAGGACTCAAAAATTGGTATTGTTAATCTTGAGCAAGCGCTGTTTAATTCAGCCGCCGCCAAGGGAGTACAGGAAGAGATACGTGCCGAATTTGCGAACGATGAGCAACGCGCCATTTCTCTACAGGAAGACCTGGTAGGCTTGCAGGAAAAGTTTCAGCAGGATGAGGCCATTATGAGCGAGTCTGAAGTTAGACAGCTGAATGCAGACGCACAGGAAAAGCAATTGCAGATACAACTTATATCTGAACGGCTGCAAAAAGCTTTGCAGGAAAAAAACCAGCAATTCGTTGAAGGCATGCGGCAGACATTGAGTGATGCTATTTCAGACGTGGTAGCTGAAGGTGGGTATGATCTGGTGCTGAATGCTGCCAGCGTAGCCTACGCAGCCCCGGTGCTGGACATTACACCCAAGGTGACTGCCAAGATTAATGAAATAGGCCAGAGAGCTGGTCAATAACAGCCGCGATTATAATAATAACGAATCAGGTCGGTGTCAGGTGACAAACGCGAAGACCTACACACTTGGCACACTTGCCGAGCTTCTCCAGGTCGAGTTGATCGGCGACGGTGATTGCGAAATTAGCGGGCTGGCCACATTACAACACTCTGAACCGGGGAAGTTAAGCTTCCTGAGTAATCCGAGCTACGCCAGTCAACTGTCGGGGTGCAAAGCAACGGCCGTTATCGTTGCTCCGGAGTTTGTGGATTCCTGCCCAACCAACAAGCTGGTGTCCGAATCCCCTTATGTGACTTTTGCTAAAGCCAGCCAGCTTTTTGATAACAGGTCGGTCCCTTCGAATACCATCCATCACTCTGCGGTGATCCACGATTCGGCCAAGCTTGCCGATAATGTGTCCGTTGGGCCCAATGTTGTAATTGAAGCTGATGTGTCGATAGGTTCGGGCAGCGTGCTGGGCCCGGGTTGTGTGCTTGCCAGAGGTTGTCAGTTAGGAGAGGAATGTCGGTTAGGCGCTAATGTAACGCTGTATCACGAAGTTGTTCTTGGTGACAATGTAATAGTACATTCGGGCGCAGTACTCGGAGCGGATGGATTCGGTTTCGCTTTTGATGGTGAAAAATCAATAAAGATTGCACAGCTGGGGGCTGTTCATATTGGCGATGATGTGGAGATTGGTGCAGGCACCACCATTGATCGTGGTGCGCTTGAGAACACCATTATTGAACAAGGGGTAAAAATAGATAACCAGGTTCAAATAGG
>JAESQX010000162.1 GCA_016764875.1 Gammaproteobacteria bacterium | reverse complement strand
CAATTTCTGTTCGTAAAGATTCATGTAATAAATCTCTATCAGGATTTGGAGATTCACCACTACGTAATACATCGTAAAGGTTAGAATCTTCACCTTCAACCAAAGGCGCATCCATAGAGACGTGACGACCAGAATTCTTCATAGATTCTTTAACGTCGTTTATAGTCATATCCAACTCTTTTGCAATTTCTTCAGCACTTGGTGGGCGCTCATGAGATTGCTCAAGGAAAGCATAGGTTTTATTAATTTTATTAATAGAACCAATTTTATTTAATGGTAAACGTACAATACGAGATTGTTCAGCTAATGCCTGAAGAATCGATTGACGAATCCACCAAACTGCATACGAAATGAATTTGAAACCTCTGGTCTCATCAAAACGTTGTGCTGCTTTTATTAATCCTAAATTACCTTCATTAATTAAATCGGGTAAAGTTAATCCCTGATTTTGGTATTGTTTTGCTACAGAAACTACAAAACGTAAATTTGCTTTTGTTAATTTTTCTAATGCAGATTGATCACCAGCTCTTATCCGTTGAGCTAATTCTACTTCCATTTCAGCAGTAATTAAATCAACTTTTCCTATTTCTTGTAAATATTTATCTAATGATGCAGTTTCTCTATTTGTAACTTGTTTTGTAATTTTAAGTTGTCTCATTTAAGTAGCTAAAATATTTTGATTAATATATGGTGTACATTATATTATACGTAATTATTTCACGAATGTTACAAAAAGTATCGTAAAATATTAAATTTCGTATAAATATTAAAATTTTTCATAAAAAAAGCTTCTCAATTAAGAGAAGCTTTAAATTATTTTACTAGAAATTTAATTTCTATCTTGTCTCGGGTTTCTGTCTCTATCTCCACCGCGATTATCTCTTCCACGATTATCACGTCCACTGCCTCTATGATTATCTCTTGGAGGTCTTTCTACAAAACCTTCAGGTTTTGGTAAAATAGCTTTACGCGATACTTTTTCTTTACGAGTTTTTGGATCTCTTCCAAAATATTTCACATCAAAAATATCACCCATATTAACAACATCAGTAACATTGTTTGTACGTTCCCAAGCTAATTCAGAAATATGTAATAATACTTCGTTACCTGGAGCATCTGTATATTCTACAACCGCACCAAAGTCTAGCATTTTAATTACTTTAACTTGGTAAATGCTACCAACTTGTGGTTTAAATAATAAAGAATCTATTTTTGATAAAACATCATCAATTCCAGCTTGGTTTGTACCTAAAATTTCAACAATTCCTTCAGTAGTAATTGGATCTTCATTAATAACAATAGTACAACCCGTTGCTTTTTGTAATTCTTGAATTACTTTTCCTCCGGGTCCAATTAAAGCACCAATAAATTCATTAGGAATAGTTTTAGTCACCATTTTAGGTGCATGTGCTTTTACATCAGCATTTGGTTTAGCAATAGTATCTGTTAATAAACCTAAAATATGTAATCGACCTTCATGAGCTTGTGTTAACGCTTTTTCTAACACATCATATGACAATCCTTTAACTTTGATATCCATTTGACAAGCGGTAATACCATCTACAGTACCAGTTACTTTAAAGTCCATATCTCCTAAATGATCTTCATCACCTAAAATGTCAGATAAAACAGCAAATTTATCAGATTTATCATCAGAAATTAATCCCATAGCAATACCTGAAACTGGTTTTTTTAATTGTACACCAGCATCCATTAAAGCTAGGGTTCCAGCACAAACTGTTGCCATTGATGATGACCCATTAGATTCTAATACTTCAGAAACAATTCTTACAGTATAAGGACATTCTTCAGGAATCATACCTTTTAAAGCGCGTTGTGCTAAATTACCATGACCAATTTCTCTACGCGAAGTTCCTCTTAAAGGTCTGGCTTCGCCTGTACAAAAAGGAGGGAAGTTATAATGTAAATAAAAATTTTCTTCGCCTTCATAAGTTGGAGAATCTAATTTATTAGCATCTCTAGATGTACCTAAAGTTACCGTTGCTAATGCTTGCGTTTCACCACGTGTAAAAACTGCAGAACCGTGAGGAGAAGGTAAATAATTAACTTGACACCAAATGGGTCTGATTTCATTTGTTTTTCTACCATCTAATCGTAAACCTTCATTTAAGGTAAGATCTCTAATGGCATTTTTTTCTGATTTTCTAAAGTATTCTGAAACTAATTTTCCTTTTTCATCTAATTCTTCTTCCGAAAATTCAGCTTTTAAAGCTTCTTTTACATCAGCAAATTTTTGGCTGCGTTCTTGTTTAGAAGAACCAGCTAAAGCAATAGCATAAATTTTATCATAGGTAAAGTTATTTACCTTTTTTTCTAAATCGTTATCAATAGCTGCTTTTGGATAGTCTCTTGTTTCTTTTTTACCTAATTGTTTTACAAGATTTTCCTGAGCAACACACTGAATTTTAATTGCTTCATGAGCAAATTTAATAGCGTCTGCCATTTCTGTTTCAGAAATTTCTTTCATTTCTCCTTCCACCATCATAACAGATTCGAAAGAAGCACCAACCATCATGTCTATATCGGCATTTTCTAATTGTGTGTAGGTTGGGTTAATTATAAATTCGCCATCTACTCTAGCAACACGAACTTCAGATATAGGATATTCAAAAGGGATGTCTGTAAGTGCAATTGCCGCAGAAGCTGCTAATCCAGCTAAAGCATCAGGTATAACTTCAGTGTCATGAGACATTAACTGAATCATTACTTGTGTTTCAGCATGGTAATCTTTTGGGAAAAGTGGACGCAATACACGGTCAACTAAACGCATTACTAAAATTTCTTCGCTACTTGGCCTTGCTTCTCTTTTAAAGAATCCGCCAGGATATTTACCTGAAGCTGCATATTTTTCACGATAGTCTAACGTTAATGGTAAAAAGTCTAGGCCTTCTTTTGCTTCTCTAGCCGAAACTACAGTTGCTAATAGTACAGCATTACCCATTCTTACAACAACAGCACCATCGGCTTGTTTGGCTGTTGTCCAGTTTCTATAGAGATAGTTCTTCCGTCTCCTAAGTCAATAATTTCTTTAAATACCTTTGGTATCATAAATAATGTTTTAATTTTTAATTAAACAATTGGTTTTAGTTGTTGTGTTGTGTTTACCAATGAAAAGTTTAATAGATGCTTTCTT
>JAESQX010000161.1 GCA_016764875.1 Gammaproteobacteria bacterium | reverse complement strand
TAATACGAAAATAACGGAGAGATATATGTCGAAACTCAATCGGCGCGGCAAGTTGCGCTTTTTAATCCACACCTGTGTTGTTGCATCTCTGGCGATTCCCGCCATTGCACAGTCGCAGGAAGATGTTGTCGAAGAAGTCATAGTGACGGGCTCCTATATCCGCAACAGTGCCTTTGCAGGAGACGCTAACGTCAATACTGTTAGCCAGGCGGATTTGCTGGAATCCGGGACGCCCAGTATGGCGAATTACATTCGTGAGCTGTCTTTCACCCAGAATACCAACATTGTATCCAATGTACTGGGTTCAGCTGATGGGGCGCAAGATTCCATCGGTGCCAGTTTCAATCTGCGCGGCCTGGGCGAGAACTCTACCCTGCAATTGGTTGATGGGGTTCGTACAATCGACCAGTCAATCAACAATGCCCTGCCTGATCTGGCGATCGAGAGACTGGAAGTTGTGTTGGATGGTGGCTCCGCCACTTACGGCTCTGATGCCGTGGCCGGCGTGGTTAACTTGATTCCCATTAAGGAATTTGAAGGCTTCCGCGCTCGTACCTATTATCAGGTGGATGAAGACAGCAGCTTTGAAGACATTCGTGGTTCGTTCCTCTGGGGGCACACATTTGACAACGGCATTCGTTATGTTGGTGCTTTCGATGCCAAAACGATTACACCCTTAATGCAATTTGAACGACCCCGTGAGTGGGAGAAGGACAATGGTTCTTCATCCTCAGGTAATCCAGGGGCCTGGCGTGAAATTGTTGGCGCCGATCCCACACTGAACCTCTACGCTTTTCATAATGGCACCTCTACTGGCGGTAACATGGTTGACCCCGCCTGTGAGACCTTTAATGAAAATGCGCCAGCCCACGGCAAGGGTAAATTTAATACCCCCAGTGGTGTACTCACTAACGCCGGCAATATCTGCCGTTTTGAATACACAAAGCAGTTTCAATACAGCCGGGAAAACACCGACTATCTAATGTATAACTCCTTTAGCTGGGACGCGACAGATTGGCTGAGTCTAAATTTTACGGCTAATAATTCCTATCGCATCACCAACGCCCGATCCACGTCAACTACGGCCACTTCAAGCAATAACCGCAAGGTATTGTTGGTGCGTGAAGATCATCCGGCCAATCCCTTTGGTGTAGATGTGTCTCCGTGGAATTATCGCTTAATTACTGAGATGTACACCCATCGTCCAAGCCACCTGGAAAATTCCACTGGCGCCAGGACAATTGAACGGCATGATGTCAACAATCGCTTCAAATTCAGTGCTGATTTTGACCTCGCCGGTTCCTGGACTGGTCATTCCTACTACATGGATTCCGAACACAAATACATGGAAGACTCCCACTCCATACACCTGGGCAAATTGCAGTTAGCCCTTGAGGGTCTCGGTGGTCCCAATGGCAATGAATACTGGAACCCCTTCGGCTCGGCTGACCCGCGATCGCCGGATTTTGTAGAGGGAGTGACGGACAATTCCCTGGAACTCACTGATTGGTTGTTTAATATCAATAAAAATTCTCTGTTGGATCGTGATTTCCTCGATATTTTTGAAACCAGGATCACCGGTGAATTATTTGATATGCCCTTCGGTGACGGCGGAGCAGTATTGGCGGCATTTGGTTATCAATGGCGTGATTTGACCCAGCAAAGATTTGAAAATTCGCTGGATAAAACAGGAGCGGACTACAACACGGCGATAGGATCCTCACTGCCTTTTGACGCCGAGTACGTTTCGGAAACCCGCGCGGTATTTGCCGAGTTTGAATTTCCAATTCTGGAAACTTTAACGGCGAAAGTGGCGGTGCGTTATGAGGATTTTGTTGATTATGGCATCGATGCCACGACTCCTAAAATTGCACTTCGCTGGGAAGCCTTGCCTACACTGGCATTACGGGCATCCTGGGGGGAAAGTTTCCTGGCTCCAACACCGGAGCAGGCGCGGCCCTTTATCAAGAATGACGGCTGTATAGAGACTTTCCGAGGGATCGATCCATTTACGGGCCTGACCTTGACTGGCACCACCCGCTGTAGTTCCGGTAACCCGGGTCTGCAACCGGAGACTTCCACAATTACAAACTTTGGTCTGACCTGGCAGCCGGACGGTGCGCTTGACGGCCTGGAAGTCAGTCTGGACTATCAGGAAATCGAATACGTGGATCGTATTCGTGTTCTGACTGAAGTGGATACGATGAATTTTGAGTTTCAGCAGATGTTGGCTGCTACTGGTATCTCTGAAGGTGACTATGACACAACGGCAGGTTCGGCCACGCGTCTCCAGGCTGAGGCCTGGTACGCCATTACATCGCAGTCTCCTACAAATGCAGTGGATCGGTTCGAGGACTTTGAACTGGATCGAATCTATCGCAAGCCAGAAAATATCAGCTCGGTATGGATTGACCTGATTGATGCCAAGGTAAGCTATGACCTGGACACCAATGACTACGGTAGTTTTACTACCACCTTGCAGACCACCTATTTCGATCGTTATGAATTTGAAGGGTTGTCCGGTGGTATTAAGAATGCAAATGGAATGCAAAATGCAAATTCCAGCATTGCGCCCCCATTGCCTAAATTCAAGACAAACATTCGGGTTAACTGGTTCATGGGTAACCACAGTGCGTCCGTCGCGGCTAACATGTGGAGTGAAGTTAAGTATGATGACCGCGTAGCTGATAACTATGGAGATGGCTGGACTGCACCTCCGGGCGGCATAATCGATGGCGAAACTCGCGTCAATGCGCGTTATACCTATGTGCTTGACAGGTATTTCGACAGCGAGATAACCATTAGTGGCGGTGTTACGAATGTGTTTGACACCCGTCCGCAACGTCTGCCAATGATTGGTGGTTTTGAAAGCCGTCTGTCTACCCCATGGGGTAGACAGTTCTGGTTGTCACTGGATTGGGCGCCTAATTTTTAAGGTGATCCAAAACCATTTGGTGTGAAATATCACCACTGTAAAAAAGGAGGACTTCGGTCCTCCTTTTTTTGTTTCGGATATTCTTAATTAAGTGCGGGAGATTATAGGTACTATCCTGAATGAGGAGGTGGCAATACAAGTGCCGCCTTTTTCCTTTACTACTGGGCTGGATGCTGAAAACATGGCCCTGGGTAGCATGGAAAAACGCTGAATTTCAGGTTATGAAAGTGGCTTGAGGGGAAAGTTATGAAGAAAATGCACAAGATCAAAGCATGTTCACTGTTACTGAGCGTAATCTGGCTACAGCCAATAGCCCTGGCTCAACCCGACGATGCCCTGGAACGGCGTGCCAGCGCAATCCATGATCGAGTGATGACGCTGGATACCCATGTGGATATACCGTTTGATTTTGCCACCGGTGCTGTTGATCCGGCTTTTCGTACTGATGCCCAGGTTGATCTTCAAAAAATGGAGGATGGCGGCCTGGACGTGGTGTTTTCTATTGTCTATGTGGGTCAACAGGAACGAAATGAAACCGGTTATGCGCAGGCAAGAAGAGATGCCCTGACCAAGTTTGATGCAATTCACCGGATGACTGACGACTTGTATGGCAGCCGCATTGGATTTGCGGCAACAGCCCGGGAGATGGAAGCAATTCATGCCCAGGGCAAGCTGGTGGCCATGATAGGTATTGAGAATGGTTTTGTGATTGGCAAGGATCTTTCGGTGCTGGAAGATTTCCGTAATCGTGGTGCCCGCTATATGACCCTGGTGCATAACGGTCACAATGATATTGGTGACTCGGCTCAACCCCAGGAACGCCTGGGTGATTCTGAACAGGAGCACGGTGGTCTGAGTGACTTCGGTTATGAGGTGGTGGACGAGTTAAACCGTCTCGGCATTCTGGTGGACATATCCCATGTTTCAAGGCAGACAATGCTTGACGCCACCCGCCATTCCCGCGCTCCGGTAATTGCATCCCACTCCAGTGTCACCAGCGTGGCTGATCACCCACGCAACATGAATGATGAACAGTTACTGGCGCTGCAAGAAAACGGCGGGGTGGTACACATTGTGGCATTTGACAGCTATGTGAAGCTGGTGCCCCCTGAAAAAACAGCCGCCATGGCTGAGTTGCGCGAATCCCTAGGGGTTGGAACCCGTACAGATCTGGCAAATCTTTCCACGGAGACTCGAAATGAATATGATGAACGTCTGGCCACAATTAATGCTACCTGGCCCCGATCAAATGTAAGTGAATTTATTGATCACATTGACTATGCGGTAAATTTTATTGGTATTGATCACGTGGGGATCTCATCGGATTTTGGGGGCGGAGGTGGTGTGGTTGGCTGGGGTGACGCATCTGAAACAGGAAATGTAACTCTGGAACTGGTCAGGCGTGGTTATAGCGAGAGTGATATTGTGAAATTATGGAGTGGCAATATATTACGTATTCTTGCTAAAGCAGAAGAAATTTCCGCTTCATCCCGATAAGCAAATCCGCTTAAAGGTAGTAATTTTTCAGAGCTTCCCTGTTTCAAGGGGCTTCCAATATTCTTTCCAAATCAAGTCAACCGCTTCTTTACTGCTGCGTTGTTTAAGGGCGGCCCGGCTATTTTTATGGTCGGGAGATTCGAATAGAAATATTTAATGAAAACGGGAATAGTAACTTTCCAGGTTAAACAGGGAGAAATAAAATGGCTGTATTTTTATATCTAAATGATCGATCCAGTAATATTAAGAAACTAATTGGCGTCTTCGTTCTTTTCGCCGGTTTTTTGCTTATCGGGAGCGCTTCCGCTCAGGAAGGTTTCGAGGATGCAGTGGAGATAGAACGAGATGCTGAAGAGTTGAGCGATTTATTAACCGGGAAGCCTAATCCGCATCCTGAAGCAGCGTCGATGCTTGATACGGCAATGGTACTCACCAATGTTGCTCGGGTACCTACCGTAGCCCGCTGCTGGGCGAATGATAGTAACGGCAATACTGTGGGCAGGGTTCGTGTTCCAATACCTGGCAGTGGCGTACGTTTTTTTCTTGCGTCGGACATTATTGAAGACAGTGGTTTTGTGGGCAGTGTGATCTGCTCTGCAGGGAAGCTGGTGATTGGCACTGGAATTATGCTGGGAGTAGTTACTACCAGTATTGAGGTGCACCAGGACTATAAAAGCAGGCGTTCTATCATAGTGTTTCCAATTGCTGCCATGCGATAGTTTTAAATATTGATTGAAATGAGTGGAGTTGGGTGAGCAGAGTAATGCTTCGCCCGACTCTGCGCTTGTTTTACAACACTTTCCTAGTTTTTGTGGGGCTATTGGGGTATAAGGCGTGTTAATTATTTAACCTGATATGGGCCTTGTAGTTCCCGCTAATGAAAACACTTTTCTTATTACGCCATGGCAAGTCCAGCTGGAGCAATTCGCAGCTTAAGGATTTTGAGCGACCACTGGCAGACCGGGGGCTTAGCGACATACAGCTCATGGCCAGTCGTTTTGTCGATTCCGGTCGTCAGGTACAATGTATCATCGCCAGCCCGGCGGTAAGGGCCAAAAGCACCGCCATTCTGTTTGCTAAAGAAATTGGCTTTCCTCAAGATGAAGTTGCTGCAAATCCCGAATTGTATTTTGCCGGTGCTACCATGTTCCTGAAGGCGGCCGGTCTGGTGGATGAAGAATTTGAATCGGCCATGTTGGTGGGACACAACCCCGCCATTACCGATGTAGTTAATGACATGTGTGGCGCAGCAATAGACAATATTCCCACCAGCGGGCTGGTGGAACTGCGTTTGCCCATAGAACATTGGAGTGATATTGCGTATGACAACGCGGAATTAATAGACTTTGACTACCCGAAAAGGCATCAAGAAAATGACTGAGTTGATGAAATTCATACCTTTGATATTACTGACTCTTGCCACTTTTGTTGGATGCAATGATGGCAGTGAAGAAACGCAGCAATCCGCTGCCTCATCGGCAGTCACTCAAAATACAGGTTCCCCGGAACGCTGGTACAGCCAGCCTCAGGTGGAGCGCGGAAGCCAGGTGTTCTCGGAGAATTGCGCGGTTTGTCATGGAGATCAGGCCCAGGGTCTGACTGAGAACTGGAAGCAACGGTTGGATGACGGTTCTTTTCCTGCACCACCGCTAAACGGTAGCGCCCATGCGTGGCACCATTCCCTTGCGTTATTGACTGAAGTCGTAGAAAAAGGAGGCACGGCCTTTGGTGGTAAAATGCCTCCATTTGCTGACGTGTTGACGGATGATGACAAGCAGGCAGCTATTGCATACTTTCAAAGTTTCTGGGATGAGGATACTTATCTTGGCTGGCTGGATGTGGGCGGCGTTGATTGAGAAGCTGAATGATCAATAATCCAAATCGCCTTTGCCGGGCAGACCTTCGAGCCAGGTTGTTGGTTTGGGGAATCATTGTCCTGTCTGCTATCACGTCCGGTTGTACTACGGCTTCTATGTCTGGCTGGGAGTCGGAACTGTACGTAGAGCATCCACTGGTGGGAAAAATCTGGGATAGTGGCACCGGCTCATTCATTGATGAAAGTGAATTGAAAGCGTCAATCAGCAACAGTCAGTACTTTCTTCTAGGGGAAAAGCATGACAATCCGGATCACCATAGATTGCAATTGGACTTACTCAACACTCTTCTGGCATCAGGTCACCTGGATTCATTTTCTTTGGAAATGATCGATTCGTCGGCGGATGCTCTACTTGAAACAATTGGGCGGCAGAACTTTGGCTCATTGGATGAACTGAAAAACTATCTTCAATGGGATGATGAAGGCTGGGAATGGCCCTATTATGGCCCGCTGATTATGGCTGCTCTTGAGGCCGGGGTCACTGTGCGTTCAGCTAATATCAGTTCTCAACAGGTGGGTGAAATTTACGGTCAGCCTCTGGACGAGAATATTGCCTCGGTTCTGCAACCTGCAGCCATTGAGCAATTAAATACCGAGATCGATGAAAGTCATTGCGGTATGCTGCCTGCCAGCCAGTTTCCCTCTATGGTGGGCATACAGCAAGCGCGGGATTATCAGATGGCGCAGAGTTTAACGGCTGACTTGACCAACCAAAGCCCGGGACGTATTCGAATGTTAGTGGCTGGGAATTATCACATAAGGCAGGATCTGAGTGTCCCCAACTATATAATGGCGCTGGATTCGTCAACCTCTCGTGAAAGGATAACGGCGTTGGCGATTGTTGAAGTAAATCCGGAGTCCTTCGATCCGGATGACTATATGCAGGCCTTCTCGAATACAAGGCCGTTTAACTATATCTGGTTTACGCCGGCAATAAGCAACGAAGATTATTGTGCATCGTTACAACAATGAACCCCTGACATGAATCGAATGTGTATCACAATTTCATTTATGATGTTACTGAGCCCGGCACTTCAGGCGCAGGTTCCCAGGCAATTGGATCCTGTCGTGCCTGAATATGATCGGGGCGGAGAGTTCAACTTCGTAAGAGTGCAGTATGATAATTTCTACAGTGGATTCCAGGGATTTGGTGGTGGTACCTGGGCGATAGATTTCCCAGCCGCTGATGTAAATTTTCTTCGTGGTGTTGCACGACTCACCAATATTCGCGTGATGAGTGAACCCATAGTGTTGCGCCTGGATGACAACAGCATTTTCGACTACCCGTTTCTTTACATGCTGGAAGTCGGGCAGGGCGGTGGCATCAGCTTTAGACCGGGGGAAATTGAAAATCTCCGCGAATACCTGCTCAGAGGAGGCTTTCTTTTGATCGATGATTTCTGGGGTACCCGGCAATGGGATAATTTCATCGGGGCCTTCAGCCAGGTGTTTCCAGACCGGGAAATTGCACAGTTGCCACCGGATCACGAAATCTACCGTTGTTACTATGATATAGATGGTCCGCAAATGATTCCGGCCCTGGGTCGGACCGATGCTTATGGTGAACAGGACGTGGACTATGCCACAAATCACGCCATTCTTGATGACGACGGTAGGGTGATGGTGCTGATCAATTGGAACTCGGATATGGGCGATGGCTGGGAGCACACCTACCATCCTTCCTACCCCACCCGCTACGCCAATTCCGCCTACCAGCTAGGGATAAATTACCTAATGTACTCCTTAACCCATTAGTTATAATCAGCCTGAAATAGATCCTCGGTTTTGGAATGAAGCAGCATCGGCCTCGGTTTCGATCAACGTCACCGCGCCGTCAGGCAATTGCCCCATCGTGCCGATCACTTCGGGGTGGCCAGCATGGCCGATCAGGAGCACGTGGCGGCCGAGGCGCTGGTGGC
>JAESQX010000160.1 GCA_016764875.1 Gammaproteobacteria bacterium | reverse complement strand
CATCTTCCTCCAGGCGTTGCATGTCGCTGATTTTCCCAGTCAGGAATGCCCGGCCAAGAGGACTGAAAGGCACGAAGCCGATTCCCAATTCGCGGCAGGTATCAATGACCTTGTATTGTGCATCGCGAGTCCAGAGGGAATACTCTGATTGCACGGCACAAACAGGGTGCTCGCGGTGAGCCCGTCTGATGGTTTCGGAGGAACACTCACTAAGACCTATGTAACGCACCTTGCCCGCTTTAACAAAATCAGCCAGCGCACCAACACTTTCTTCGATAGGCACATTGAAATCCCGGCGATGCAGGTAATAAAGGTCGATAACATCGGTATTCAGTCTCTTGAGGCTTTCTTCGCAGGTGGCCTTCACGTTTTCAGGAGAGCAATTCACTTCCCGTTGGCCGTTAGTGTTCTTGATGCCACACTTGCTTGCCAGGATGTACTCGTTGCGTCTGGAGGAAAGCACTTCGCCAATCAGTGACTCGTTGTGGCCCATGCCATAGAGGCTGGCCGTATCAAGGAAGGTATAACCGATATCGAGGGCGCGATGCAGCGCGCGAGCCGATTCCTTACGGTCCGCTGTACCATATGACTGGGACATACTCATGCAACCTAAACCAATGGCGGAAACTTCCAATTGACCGATGCGCCTGCTGTCCATGAATTCCTCTCGTGTTTATGTTGAATTTCAGCGGCATCTTATCACGATACCTTGCTGCAAATGAGCGCTATAACCTCTATTCAGACCTGATTAAGGCGTGCGGGGATACAGTTAAAAAACATAACGGAAACGTCATGAAGCTCCAGCTGGTTATGGACTGTTCCCCTGAAAGACTCACTTTCGCAGCAGTCATTCCAGCGTCATGGTTAACGCTGCCGTAAATCCTCACTCAGCTTACTTGGCGGATAGCGGGTGGGGATTTTTTATGGCGCTTAATTGTTCCTACCAACCTCCATTCCGTCCGCGCTGATGTTAACTGGCTGATGGTTATCTTGATCGTAAGTAAATCTCTGATACCATTAAAAATTCACCCGGTGGTGGTGTCTTTCCTGGTTTTCATGCAAATATGAACAGCTTGAGTTATCTATCTGGAAATTTTCCCGGCTCTTTTAAAGGTGCCGGCAAGCGGCAGACAAAATTTTCGTCAAGAATCTCGCGGTCAGGCAATGGGCTGCTTTTGATGCTGGGGTTTGTTATCTCGTTGCAGGTGTCAGCCCTGGATCAGATCAGCAATAGTGATTCGCTTCCCTTACCGGCGGATATTAGCCAAGTTCATTTCTACCTGATTACCGTCGATGTTGGTAGCCAGGTCTGGGACAATTTTGGCCATACGGCTCTGCGGGTTGTGGACGAAAGCAACGATACCGACACCGTGTTTAACTGGGGATTGTTTGACATGAGTGGCGGGGCAGCTGGATTCTCTTTTAATTTCTTCAAGGGAATCATGAACTATCAGCTGGGAACGAGTTCGCCACAAAGGGAGTTTGGCAGTTATCGTCAACAGCGTCGCAGTGTCTGGCAGGACAAAATAAATCTCAGTAATTTGCAGAAAGAGATTCTCTACAAACGCCTGATGTGGAATTTGCGTCCGGAGAATGTCGTCTATCCATATCATTATTTTTTTGACAATTGCACTACCCGGGTCAGGGACTATCTTGATGAGGCCGTAATGGGAGCTATCAGCGCTGCCAGCATGGATATTACCCACAACACTTTTCGCGATCAGGTAAAGTCTCACTATGAATCTCTGGGGTTAATCCAATTCTCACTGGATGTGCTGATGAACAGTAACATCGACAGGCGCATCACACAGTGGGAGGAGATGTTTTTACCCCTGAGCCTGCGCAGCCAATTAATGGGTTTGCCCTCTGTTGTATTCGTAGGCGGCGAACGACAGAATCTACTCTCTGATTCCACCTTGATAATGGAGTTCACGACACCCACAGATCAGGTTGATCCCTACTATGTGGCATCGGGTTTGATACTGGTTCCGGTATTATTCCTGTTACTTATGTTGCGCCGCTTCCCCGCCTCCTATTTTACGACCCATTCGAGGATCAATCTGCGGATGCCGGAACTGAGTTTCAGGGTGATGGGCATTCTGGGACTGATAGTGTTCCTGTTCAGCGGTGTATTCGGTTTCTTGATGCTGGGAGGATGGTTCTTTTCCGGGCATCTGGATCTGTACAGTAATATGAACCTGCTATTGTTCTGGCCAACTGATTTGCTGGGGCTTGCGATTTCCTTCCAATGGTTAATCCGGGCCAAGCCATGGCCACTGACCCATAACACAGCGCCTTTTGTTAACTATTATTGGCTGGCTCGGATCGTCTCAATAATTGCTTATGGAGTGATCGGGGGATTTGGGCTATCCGCCCAGGTGTTGGACAGCTTGCTGCTGTACGTGGTGCCGGGCTTATTCCTGTTTATCGTGCTGGTCTGGATTGTAGGTTTTGAACAAGCCAAATCAAAGAATGTGTTTTTTTAACGGTCTGATAAGGAATCACTTTTCGATCAATCAGTTTTTGTGCGGGTATAAAAAAGCCCCGAACTCATTCGAGCCGGGGCTTCATTCGGGTTCCTGCTTTTTACCGGACTACAATTTCCACGCGTCGGTTACGCTGGTACGCCGCTTCGTTTGTTCCAGTATCTGTGGGTCTCTCTTCACCGTAACTGACATTCTCGACCTGGGATCGTGAAGCACCATTAACAATAAGAAAATTCATAATACTCTGGGCTCGCCGTTCGCCCAGGGCCAGATTGTATTCTCTGGTTCCGCGCTCGTCAGCATGACCTTCAAGTCGAATACGCTTGCTGGAGTTGGATGCCAGATCCCGGCCGTGGAATGTAAGTATATCCCGGTCCGCCTGGCGAAACTCGGCAATATCAAAATCAAAGTAAAATACGGTGGTTTGTATCGCCGTGCGTCGAACACGCTCCTGAGCTTCGGCAGCCCGTCGTTCCGCTTCACTTTGCGCTTGTTGAGCCCTTTGAGCGCTTCCATCATTGCTAGAAATGCCTGACCCTGTTGACTCCTGCACTTCCGCTTCCATGTCGCCGCTGGAGCTGCAAGCCACCATGGATGAAAGAGCGAGCAGAACTATTGTGGCCCTGGCAAAATTTGATATTTTCATTGCGTCTCCTGGGTTGAAATTAAGCTAAAATTCGATTTCGTTATCTTGCCATTGACAAGTATAAAAGGTGT
>JAESQX010000159.1 GCA_016764875.1 Gammaproteobacteria bacterium | reverse complement strand
CGATTCCTTACTCGTTCCAGTATTTGATACCAAAGCCCTGAAAATGGCTACAGTCATTGGTCACGGATTGCCAGCCGGCCCGGGAGCCGCTACAGGCCGAATTGCCTTTACAGCAGTCGCCGCCGAACAGGAAATCAGAAGGGGCAACAAGGTTGTCCTGTGTCGAACTGAGACATCACCTGATGACCTTAAAGGAATGTTGCATTCACAAGGAATCCTCACCTCCCGAGGCGGTGTCTCATCCCATGCTGCCCTGGTAGCGCGTCAACTCGGAAAAGTCTGTGTGTGCGGCGCAGGTGATATCACTATTAATTACGAACGCAAAACGTTAACCGCGGGCAAGGTGGTACTGAAAGAGGGAGACTATATCTCTATCGACGGCACTACCGGGGTGATCTATAAAGGCATGATCGAAAGTGCTGACTCTGAAGTAAAAAGAGTTCTTGAAGGCACCATGCGGCCCAATCGCAGTTATACCTACGAGCTGTTTCAAACGGTCATGAAATGGGCCGACCGACACCGCCGCCTGAAAATCCGCACCAATGCCGATACCCCGGCTATGGCCAGGCAGGCAGTGGCTTATGGCGCAGAAGGGATTGGCCTGTGTCGCACCGAACATATGTTCTTTGAAGGCAACCGCATAGACTTGATGCGACAAATGATTCTGGCGGTTGACGAGGTGGAGCGACGCTCGGCTTTGAAAAAACTTCTGCCATTCCAGAAGAAAGATTTTGTTGGCCTTTTCAGAGCCATGAACGGCCGTCCCGTTACTATCAGGTTGCTGGACCCACCTTTACACGAATTTTTACCCCATGACGATGTAGTGCGTCGTCAATTAGCTGATAAGCTAGGGGTACCACTTGAATTTGTTATCGAACGCATCAAGGCCCTGCATGAAGAAAATCCGATGCTCGGCTGCCGTGGTTGCCGCCTTGGAATACTTCATCCTGAAATAACCGAGATGCAGGCGCGGGCAATATTCGAAGCCGCCGCTCAAGTTTTAAAAGGCAAGAAAAAGATCAAGGTGGTCCCTGAAATCATGATACCGCTGGTAGGATTCCGGGCTGAACTGGCAGACCAGCTAAATATCGTCCATCGCGTAGCCAAAGAAGTAATGAAGAAACGAGACGTTCGCATTAATTACATAGTCGGCACCATGATTGAAGTACCTCGTGCAGCAATCACCGCCAACGAAATTGCAGAAGAAGCCGATTTCTTCAGCTTCGGCACCAATGACCTGACGCAGACCACACTGGGTTTAAGCCGTGATGACATGGGCCTGTTTTACGACGCCTACCAGAAAAAGGAAATCTATATCAAAAATCCTTTCGCCAGCATTGATCAGACCGGCGTAGGACGTCTGATGGAAGTTGCCTCTACCCTTGGTAGAAAAGTTAAACCTAAACTCAAATTGGGCATTTGTGGCGAACATGCCGGAGATCCATCATCAATCGATTTTTGCCATCGACTTGGCCTTGACTATGTCAGCTGCTCACCGCCGCGTGTTCCCATAGCCAGACTGGCAGCAGCACAGGCAACATTGCGCAATAAGTAAGAACTGGCACCTGATATCGCATCGGGAAGCCGACTTCTTGTTACATTTCACCCAACTGTTATCGGTGGAATTGGACAATCCAGGGTCGCACCTATTGCCCGGAGTAGCTCCATCTCAATAGGCGCAATTTTCTGATCAGCTAAAATACAAGCCACGCAAGCTTTTAACAGTGCTGGCTTTTGTAATGGCTTCAATCGGGAAAGTTCATCGAGTGCTTTATTTAATCTCTCAAACGAAATAGCGCTTTTATCCAACATGGTTAATTCCATGTTTTTCAGTTCTTGCCCGGCCCTTTCGAATCCAAGCATTGGATCAATCGTGCTATTACGATCAGATATCGCTAATACGGAAAGAAGTATCTCCACGGAGCTTTTGCAATTAACCAGATCTTTGCCCCCAATTCTCTGTGGCCGGCGTTTTTCGAATAGCGGATCAAGATCTTTAAATACAATTTTCTGCAAAGCCCATTCAAACAAGTCAATTTTGTTATCCATTTCAATCAATTTATTCAAATTCGTCTTGAAAAGCTGATACTGAGGGCCCGACAACTGACGCATGCTGCTAATAGCAATCTGAATTAATGGCAACCTGTAATCCGCAGGCAGGTTTTCTGTTGGGGGCAGCAATTTTTGTATTTCAACGAAAATGCCATGGTCAGCCGATTTCTCGAGAAAAACCAACTGCTGCTGCCTGGCCTGTTCCTCGCTGTCCAACACCAATACATATATTACCGCCCTTGCTGTGGCCGGGTTATGAGCAGCCGCAAGCAACTCCGGGGGAATATCACTCAACAACTGTTGCGCCTGCTGCAACTGAGCCGCGCCAGGCTGGCCGATTTGATCAATTATTGCATCCGCCACCAACACCCCTGCCGCCCCTTTGAATATAGCCGCCGCTTTTTCTTTCTGTGGGGCTGCCGTATTGTCTACATTCCCCTCCTGGCCCTGGCCCCTTACGCCGAAATCCTCGCTATCGCCAGGGTCTGGCAAATCATATTCACCATTCCAGTTTGGCAGAATCGCCCTGATGCGCTCCTCAAGTGGTGGATGGGTAGCGTAAAGACTTCGAAATCGTGTAACAACACCTTCCTCAAACAGTGCATGACTAATCTCCATGCTGCCGGGATTATTCAGATAGGAACGTCCGTCATGGGTGGCTATTCGCATCAGTGCTCCACCGATCCCATCGGGATTTCTTGTGTACTGTACAGCCGATGCATCAGCGAGAAATTCACGCTGGCGGCTTACGGCAGCTTTGATCAGATTACCGAAAAACGTACCGACATAACCGATAACTAAAAGCCCCAGACCAAGCATCGCGATTCCCCCGGAGTCTTTAGAGCGGCGACCGTAGGCACCTCCTCGCAGCAGGAAATAACCCAGGATTCCCAAAATCAGAATGCCATGCAAAATCGCAATCAGGCGAATATTAATGCGCATATCACCGTGCAAAATATGACTGAATTCATGAGCTATCACCCCTTGCAGCTCATCCCGCGTCATCGAGTCTATAGCTCCACGTGTTATGCCTATTACGGCATCGCCTGGAGTGTACCCGGCAGCAAATGCATTGATGCCTGCCTCCTCCATTAAATACACAGGCGGAACCGGTGTTCCGGATGCCAGCGCCATCTCCTCTACAACATTAAGCACGCGCCGCTCATGGTAATCGTCGCTATCGGCCAATAAAAGGCGGCCATTGAGCATCTCTGCCACCCGGGCCCCTCCTCCGGCCAAAGCGGCCATTTTATACAGGCTGCCAAACAATATAACCGCCGTCACTGCGGCGCTAACAGCCATGACGGTCACCCAATCAAACTGCACTCCCAACCCGGAAGAGGCCTGTTCCGAGGAGGATACAAAACCGAAAATAACCATTACCAGAAGGTTCGTTATAACGATTAAGGAAATAATCGCCATAGCAAAGAGAAAAATCAATCGGCCAGTGTTACGCCTGGCAATATCCTGGGATTCAAAAAAGTTCATTTGCCAACCGTTATAAAGAATAGATAAAAACTGAAATTTCTGCCAACTTTCACCAGCAGAATTTCCGATAACTGCTAAAAAGAGACCTTGGGCGCTTCTTGTATCGCCTCGCTGTCTTCAAACTCAAGCAGACTGCCATCTTGTGAATGACCAAATGTACCAGCGACCAGCAAAGGCGGAAAACTCTGTTTAAACGTATTGTATGCCATGACCTGATCATTAAATGCCTGCCTCGAAAAAGCCACCTTGTTTTCGGTGCTGGTTAATTCCTCACTTAATTGCATCATATTCTGGTTAGCCTTTAGATCCGGATAGGCTTCCATTACCACATTCAAGCGATTCAGCGCCCCTGTCAGCGCGCCTTCCTTGCTGGCCAGGTCCTGAATGGCTGTGGCGCTACCCGGGTCAGCTGCAGCGGCTTTCAGCCCATTGGCAGCCGCATTACGGGCAGCAATAACCGCCTCCAGAGTTTCCCGTTCGTGTGACATATAGGCCTTGGCCGTTTCAACCAGGTTAGGGATCAGGTCATAACGCCTCTTTAACTGCACTTCTATCTGGGCAAAGGCATTCTGATAGCGATTTTTCAAGCTCACCAGTTTATTAAAAATCCCGACGAAATAGAAAACTACAACGGCAATAAGAACCAGAATAACTATAAGCGTGGTTTCCATATTGAATGCTCCTCAAAATTATCGATAGATTATTAAACCTTGTAATCCCGCCACTGTCTAGAATTGAGCCGCAACCCGCCTGGTCGGCTATCCATTATAACCGCCACATAGGCCCATATTTCCCCCATAATAAGCTTTCAATAACTGATTGAACATGGTTGAATTTACCGGACATTTGGATTGAAAGGGATGTAGTTGTGACGGCAAAAATCCGCGCTTTCATTCAGGTTCTTATACTGTGTATCTGGTGTCAGCCCGGTTACAGCGCCGACCTGGAGCGCCTTGGCAGCATCCAGTTTGCAACAACGGCAACCGAAGCGGCCCAGGAGCACTTCCTGGCCGGGGTTTACTATTTGCACAACTTTGGCTGGAACCAAGCCCGCATTGAATTCCAACGCGCTCAAACATTAGACGCCAACTTTGCCATGGCGTATTGGGGTGAATCCCTGACATATAATCATCCTCTTTATCCACAGCAAGATACGGACTCCCCTTCCCGTGTACTTAAAAAACTGGGATTCAACAGTAGCGAACGATTGCGTAAGGCCCCTTCAGAACTGGAAAAGGGTTTTCTGAGGGCCGCAGAAGCTTATGCCTTTTCCGAAGGAAGCAGCAAACAACGACGCCTGACTTACCACCAGTCGATGCAAGAGCTGTACGAGAAATACCCAGAACATGCCGAAGTAAGAGCCTTCTACGCCTTATCCTTATTAAGCATAGCAACGGACTTTCCCGGGGAGCAACGAAAGCGGATACGGCGTCAGGCAGGCGAGATAGCAAACAAATTATTTCAAGAAAATGATCGACATCCCGGTGCCATACATTACCTGATTCACAGCCATGATGATCCCGACAATGCCTATTTAGCATTGGATGCTGCCAACAAATACGTAGAAATCGCACCACTTATCGCCCATGCCAGGCACATGCCCTCCCACATTTATATCCATATGGGCAGATGGTATGAAGTGGCTGATCTTAATGAAACTGCTTTTTACACAGCCAGAGCTATGTGGCGCCCTGGTGATGACCCGACAGTGCAAAATCATATTCTGGAATTCGGCCAATACGGCGATTTGCAGTTGGCAAATTACAATACCGCCGAGCGCTGGATAGAGCGCGCAGAAGACACCCTGAGGCAGGATCCGGCTAATAGGGCAATAGCGGTCATGCTCGAACGACTCAAGGCAAGGCTGATTATTGAAAGCCGTCGCTGGCAATATGCTCCAGCTGATCCGACCAAAACTGATGATCAGTTATTTGCTATCGGGCTGAGCGCCATCAACATGAAAAACCTGTCGCTCTCAAGAGAGGCGAACCAGATTCTTAAAGAACGCGTCAGTGAGAATCTAGAAAATATTCCGCTGCATATCGCACAACTGGAACTGGAAGCCAGTATTCTGGCCGCCGCGGGCGAAACAGATGACGCCCTGAAAATCATTAACAGTGCTATCGAACTAACTCGAAAGCACCCAGCCTCGAGCCCATTACCTGCGCCCCTCAAACCAGTACACGAGCTAAAGGGCGAGATGCTGCTTCGTGCCAAAAGATTTCCTGCCGCGCTGAACGCCTTCCAGCGCTCACTTGCAGCCACCCCTTTCAGGCCATGGTCAATACTTGGGCTGGCAAGAAGCCACGCCGCCCTTGATAATAATATTCAAGCCAGCGAATATTACCGTCAATTGCTAAACACCTGGGAAGACAACAGCTTGCTCGGCGTCAGCGAAGCCAGAACCCACCTTACAAAATACCCGGCAGAAGATTCCGCTAAACCCGGGGAAAACTAAACGTTCATAGGCCTATGCCAGCAAGAAACTCAATCACCATCGCTACCGCCGGTCATGTGGACCATGGCAAGACCTCCCTCGTTCGCCAGATTACCGGCATCAATACGGATACACTCGCGGAAGAAAAATCCCGCGGGCTGAGTATCAATCTGGGCTTTGCCTATCACCACATCACGCAAGATAAAGACGGCAACCCGGTTGACTACACCATTGGTTTTGTTGATGTACCAGGTCACACTGATTTTATAAATAATGCCCTTGCCGGAATCAGTGTGGTGGATTCCGCCTTGCTTATTATTGCGGCAGACGATGGCATCATGCCGCAAACGCGCGAACATCTGGCGATCCTGGATCTTCTTGGAATCGATAGCGGCGCTGTTGTACTAACCAAAATTGACCGGTCCAGCGAAGAACGCATTGACCAAGTCAAACGAGATATAGCCGAACTGTTGAGCGGCTCCTGCCTGCAAGATGTTCCCCTGTTCCCAGTATCATCAGTCAGCGGAGTCGGAATCCCCGCGCTTGTCGATTATCTTCAGCAGTCCCTGTTTAACTCAACTGTCACAGAAGTAGCGGACCACAGAAAATTCCGTTTCGTCATTGACCGCTGTTTTACTCTCAAGGGTATTGGCACTGTAGTGACCGGTACAGTCAAGTCAGGAACTGTTATCACCGGTCAGAATCTTATTCTTTCCAGGGCCGGTTCCATAATTCGAGTCAAAGGACTTCGACATGACCAGCAGTCAATAGAAAGTGCAAGTGCCGGTGAAAGAGTGGCCATAAACATTAACCTGCCGCATCAGCAGGTAAGCCGTGGAGATTGGTTAATGGACCCGGAGCTTCACCACGGCGTTACACGATTTGATGCCAGGTTACGCTTGCTGAAACCCATGGTGTTCAAATCATCGGCCGAATATCACCTGTATCATGGGGCAGCCCACCACCTGGTGAAACTTAGACCTCTGCCTGAAGAAAACCCATCCTTCTATCAGATAACAAGCTCTGATCCGGTTTTTGCACTGCATGGAGATTGTTTCCTTCTGCGTGATCCTGCCTCAACCCGCACAATCGGGGGCGGCGAGGTAATTGATATTTTTGTCCCCCGCCGAGGTCGCGCCAGCCCCGAAAGAATTGAAGTGCTGCAGGCCCTTGATCAGGAAGATTTCAAGGCCTTGCAATCCCTGCTCGAATCTCAGGACAGTGGCGTAAACCTGGAAAATTTTGCCCTTGCGAGAAACTGCAACCCAGACCGAATCACTTCTTTTCTTGATCAGCTCACTACACAAAAAGTGCCGTTTGTCATACTTAACCTGAACGACAAGTCTCATCAGCTATTGTTACATTCAAAATATTACCAGAGCTTCGCTGACTTGATCCTGAAGTATCTTGCAGAATATCACCGGGCAAACAGCAGCAAGCTGGGTGTCAGCGAACCGGCTTTAAGTAAGTCCATCAGCTTCAAAAACTCCCACCTGCT